>NZ_SJXI01000014.1:0-471241 GCF_004337455.1 Parafrankia sp. BMG5.11
ACGACCCTTCCAGGTCCACGAAGTCGCCGTCGATATGCAGGCTCACGATCTGCCGCGTGCCCTCGGCGGTGAGTTTGTGGCGAAACGCGAACCCTTCGAGAATGAGCGTGGATTCTTCCGTCTGCGAACCCTCCCGCACGAGGTACAGGCCTGCCTCGCAGATCCGTTCGCGAAATGGGAGGGCGAACAGCGCCTGCCGATCAGCCTCGTCGAGCGCGGACCGCTTCGCGAACTTACTGACCATGCCGGTCAGGGTTTCTGGTAATGAGCCCAAGGCCCCACTCCTCATAAAGGGCGGGAGCACATCGTTACTCTCAGTCGCCAAAGCCCACATATGTGATCAGCGATGCCGCTGCCTTATCATAAGCAGGCGAATTGTTACAAACATATGTTATTGAACGAGGCGTAAGCTTTAAGGATTCTTCATTTCAATAGTTCCGCCGATTCACCTATCGTTCGGAACCGTAGAGAAGATAGCGCCTTGTTATTCCATGACGACCTTCCGCATTGATATAATCAACGAGCACTTCGACCAGTCAGCAGAACTTGAAGCGCCCGATGTGGTCACGGCCTGGAAAAAGGCCATGCAGAGCACGATAACCATCGCTGCCGATCAAGTGTCTCATGGCAATCCTTTCTTCGGGGCCGAGGTGAAACTTACTGAAGGGAAGAAGCAGATCGGTCGCTACATCGTCTCCGTGGGAGCGACCCCGCTCAAGGACTAGGTCGGCTTTGGGTCGCAAGCGGAATGGCTGGCTTTGAGGACGCTACCACCCGAAAGCAGACCGCCAGCTACCGGCCCAGAAGTGGCCGGTCAGGCACGTGCCCAGTGATGGTTGCTCGCTCGACATTCTTCGACCGTGCAAGCGGTCAACCGCTTCCCGATGCTATGCAGCCACTCATGCAGCACTAAGCAAGTCTTCTAGCAGGGAGCGGGTTCGCTCCAGACGCTCGTCAGGATTTTCGATCGCGTCTTTGAGCACGAGGCGTCCACCGCTCGTTTCAAGACCCGCCCCATCGGGAGGTGACAGTGCCTTCCTCGGCGTTAGAGCGATTGCCGCTGGCCCAGCGTCGATCCGCTGTATCTCAGCCAAGCGAGCCAGCATCCGGACACGTGACACCTCAAGCAAGCGCTCAGCTTCAGGTGGAAGCGCTCCGAAGCGGTCGTGGATCTCGGCCTCGAAGTCGTCGACTTCGGAGGGCTGGGTGATGCGCGCCAGTCGGCTGTAAAGGGTGATGCGCACGTCCGCTTCCGGAATCCAGCTTTCGGGAAGGCTGCCTGACACGCCCAAGTGCAGCTCGGGTGTCCAGTGCTCAACGGCCTCACCAAGTGCGGTGCGCAGTGCACTTTCTAGAAGGTGCTGGTAAAGATCGACACCGATCAGCTTCATGTGGCCCGCCTGGGTGTCTCCCAACAAATCGCCGGCGCCCCGCAGATCGAGATCTCGCGCACTGATGGCGAACCCTGCGCCTAACCGGTCAAACGCCTGAAGCGTGCGTAGCCGCTTCAACGTGCTGTCGGCGATCTTGGCTTCTGGATCTGTCAACAATAGTATCTGACCGCGGCGGCTGCCGCGTCCCACCCGGCCTCGCAACTGGTGAAGCTGAGACAGCCCGAAGCGGTCGGCGCGCCATACGATCATCGTGTTAGCCCGCGGCACGTCCAGCCCAGCCTCGATGATGTTGGTTGCCAGCAGCACGTCACCATCCCCAGCCGCAAACTGCACCATCGCTTCGTCAATGTCCGCGGCGGCCATCTTGCCGTGAGCTTCGCGGATGCGCAGCTCTGGCACCAGTTGCGCGAGCTGCTTGGCCATCGGCTCCATGTCTTCAATCCGCGAAACGACCACGAAGCTCTGCCCGCTCCGTCCTTTCTCGCGCAGTAGCGCGGTACGCACGGTGGAGGCTTCGAATACTCCCACGCTTGTGCGGATGGGCTGCCGCCTGGCTGGCGGCGTCGCGATCACGGAAACCTGCTGCAAGCCAACCAAGGCGGTCTGCAGAGTTCGCGGAATGGGCGTCGCTGTGAGCGTAAGCATGTGGCAATCGGCCGACAGTCCGCGCAGCTTTGCCTTGTCCGCTGCGCCGAAGCGCTGCTCCTCGTCGATGACAACCAGGGCAAGGTCCTTGTAGGTCGCGCCAGCCAGCGCACCGGTACCGATCGCGACATGGATCGTGCCGGCAGCAAGTCCAGCCTTGACCTTCTTTTTCTCCGCCGCGGAGGACAGCCTGGACAGCCCTTCCACCACTACCCCAGTGCCTTCGAACCTTCGACGGAAGCTCTCCAGGTGCTGCCGCACGAGGACAGTCGTCGGCGCGGCAATGATGACCTGCTGGCCTGCAAGCGCAGCAAGGGCTGCAGCGCGAATGGCGACCTCGGTCTTGCCATAGCCAACATCGCCCACAACGAGGCGATCCATCGGTTTACCCGCGGCGAGCTCTGTTCGAACTGCCGCGATTGCACGCGCCTGATCCGGTGTTTCGGTAAATGGAAAGCCGGCGGCAAAGCGCTCGTAAGCGGCCGCATCAGGGTCAATCACAACCGCCGATCTACTCGCCCTTTCCGCAGCGAGCGCCGCCAGTCCACGTGCGCTTTCTGCGATCGCCGTATCGATGGCGATGCGGCGCTTTTCCCAGCTCGAACCGTCCAGGCGGTCCAGCGTCACTGCATCCGCTTCCGCTCCATAGCGCCAAATGCGATCGGCATCGGCAGTGGGCACTAACCGGCGTGTCTCACCGGCATACTCGAGGACGATTGCGTCGCTCGCCTCCTCGTCCCCGGCGGTGATCGGTCCAAGACCAACTACGCGGCCGATCCCGAAGTCCTCGTGGATGACTACGTCGCCCAGATGGATCTCACCGGTTCCGCCATTAAGGACGTCCAACCCGGTGGTCGTCTCGCTTCCTGTTGCGGCGCGGCCTCCGAGCAGGTCGCTGGCGGCAACGATTAGAAGTCCAGCTTGGGACCATCCGCGATCAATCGGCATCTCAAGAAACGAGACGGTACCGGGCGGGGCCTCCTTGATCTCGCGCCAGCTGTGGGCGGTTATTGGTTCGAAAGCACCTGCCTTTGCCATGCGCCGATTGAAGAACCGCAAGTCGCGCTGGGCACCCAGGACCGCGACCTTGCCGCCTTCGTCGAGCGTGCTCTTCGCCGCTCGGTTAAACTCGCGCAAAGGGGTCCGGCTTTCCACGAACCGTCGCCCGTCTTCGGCGATGGGAGTAGGAACCACCTCCCTATCGGCCAGGACCTCGTCCCACTTATCTCTATCGGCTACCGGTGCCGAGCGCCCGCCGGCGTCGAGCGACAGAGAGACAAAGCGGTCTCGGCGGCGCGACGCGTCGGGATCGCTCGCTATTGCGGCACCGGGCAGGTGATCGAATAAAGAGACCCAATCGTCTGCGACTGGCGGCTCGAACACACGGCCGATCTCGATTGATTTAATTTCCTCGATCGCAACCTGTGTAGCGGGATCGTAGACCCTAATTGAGATAATTCGGCCGTCCTCGACCTCGACGCGGACAGGGTTGATGGCATCAGCCGGAAACAGGTCCACTACCAACCCACGCACCGCCATTTCGCCCGGTTCATCCACCCGGTCGTCGGCAAAGTAGCCAATTTCTTCGAGAGCGGCCGCGAAAGTTTCCAATTCGAGTTGCTCACCGAGGGTCAGCGCCGGCGGTGCTGCGTCGAACGAAGAGGGAGGGGGATAGGCGCACGTCGCGGCTTCGGCTGTGGTGACAAGCGCGATTTTCTGGCGTCCGGCGATCGCCTGGGTCTGCCGCAACAAGCGCAGCGCGGCCACGCGTCGGCCCACGTTCGCTGGGGATGCCGGGGCCGTTTCTCCAGGAAGCGCGTCAGTTGATGGACAGTGGATCACCAGCGCTTCGGGCGCTGCACATTGAAGTGCCGCAGCCACTGCTTCAGCGCGCTGTTCGTCTGAGGCGACCAGCATGACGTCCCGGTCGATCAACGCTTCGGCGAGCGTTACGGCAATCAGTCCGACCGAGGCCAAGATCGGCCCAGGTCGAGCAGTTTCTGGAAGCCCGCTTGGGCTCCCTACATTTGCGTGCATCGGCAACTCCGGACGCAACCGGAGGGCTGCGCGCGGTAAACGGGAGATGGCAGGGCCCGTTCCCCGCACCGCCCGCTGGCTCGGAGTCAGCGGAAAGGACGTCGTCGATCAAAGCCCGCGCGTCGCGAAGGTCCGAAGGTCACATCGCGCTCATCAAAAGCTGACGTTCGGCAAGTGTGATGACGTTGTGGACCATACAAATGACCCTTCCCAGGGAATTGATCGAGCCTAACAATCTCGGGAACGATCCCAGAATGCATGTGTTCGAGGATCGCGCAGGGAAGAAGAGATCAACATGACCATCCAGAAGTTACCCATCGCACTCGCAGCGGCAGCGCTCGCGATTTCACCGATCGCCGCTCAAGCTGCGCCTCGCGCATCGGCGCCGGTCACTGAGGAAAGCGAGATGGCCGGGAACGGCTTGGTCTGGTTTGGCATCGCTGCAGCCATTGCCGTTGTTGTTCTCGCGGTGATTGCGGCGACCGACGATGATGACGACTCCGTAAGCGCGTAATCGCGACACCCGGCGATCGGACGGGGCCCATCGGGGCCCCGTTTTCGTTTGCGGCGAATTGATTTACGGCGAACGCCGACGCAGGCCGATCTAGAGGACCAGAGTTTCGGAAGCCGGACACATGTGTCGCTGAGATCCCTCTGGGTTCCCTATACGTTACCGGCAATCCGAATGGGTTACGCCTGGATCGTTGTTTTTTTGGTGCGCCCGACAGGATTCGAACCTGTGGCCCCCAGATTAGGAAACCTGTCGCGCGGTGTCCGATAGGGTCCGCTACGGCCCGTCATAACCGTAAAGTTTCGAATTAGCGTCCGATACCGTTGCATGGTATCCGGCGCTATGTTACCTATTCCGTTACCTGCTGCTGATAAGGTAACAGGCGAGCCGAGTGGGAAGGGTCGAAGCTCCCACCCGGCTCTGACCTCAACCGATCCAAAGGAGATCGATCATGGCTACTGACACTATTGCAGACACCTTCCCCGTCATCAAACTCTACAAGCCGCTCGAACAGCAATGGAATGAAGAATATGAGGCCGCGGACGCCATGCCTGCAGGGCCAGACCGCGAGAGGGCCTTTCATCAATTCTACAAGGTGAACTTGCCGCAGCTCCAGCGAGCCCGCGATGCCTTCATGGCCATTCCTGCCCCGGGGTTATGCGAACTCTTGATCAAGATGGAGTTCGCTGACGCTACGAACGATGATCATCACGACCTGTTAAAGCGCGACTTGCGCTTGATCATCGCAACGGCCGAAGCCAGGGCCGCTTGAGATGCTGACCGACGCGAAGATCGCAGCGATCAAGCCACCTACTGTCGGGCAGCAAGAGCACCCCGACAACAAAGTGACGGGCCTGCGGCTTCGCGTCGGTGCCGGCGGGAAGAAGACATGGACGGTCCGCCGGCGCGTGGGCGCCAAGATCGTCAACAAGAAGATCGGCACCTATCCGCCGATGGGCCTAGCAGCCGCTAGGAAGGCCGCTGAGAGGCTGATCGAGGCTCTGGAGCGGGATGGGTCCACAGAGTCGCTAGACCGCACGTTTGGCGAGGTGGCAGACTTCTGGATCGAAAAGGTGGCCAAGCTCAAGAACGACAGCTGGCACGATCAGAAGCGCCAGCTTGAGATGCACGTGCTGCCAACGTGGCGCGGGCGCAAGATCGCAGCGATCAAGCGCGCGGACGTGCGCGAGCTGCTCGACGGCATCGAAGGGGTGGTGTTGCCGAACCGCGTCCTAGCGACGGTGAAGACGATCTTTCGGTTCGCACTATCCCGCGACTGGCTGGAAGCGTCGCCGGTCGAAGGCATCGCCAAACCGAACGATGAAACGCAGCGCGATCGTGTGCTCGACATGGGCGAGATAAAGCGCGTGTGGAACGCTTCGGCGCTGATTGGCTACCCATTTGGCTTTCTTGTCCAGATGTTGCTCCTGACAGCTCAGAGGCGCACTGAGGTGGCATCAATGCGCTGGGAGGACGTCGATCTTGAGGTCGGTAAATGGATCTTGCGCTCAGAGGACACGAAGGCCGAACGGACCCACCTTGTGCCGCTCTCGCCGGCCGCGAAAGCAATCCTGGAGCTGGTCCCGCGCCTAGGTCCCTACGTTTTCACAACGGACGGAGAGACTTACGTCCGGAGCTTCTCGAAAGGTAAGAAGAGGCTCGACGATTTCCTGACAGCTGGCGAGGGGCCGTTGACGTCATGGCGTCTACACGACCTGCGCCGATCAGCTGCAACGCACATGGTGCGGCTAGGTGTCAGCGAAACGATCGTGGGCCGCATTCTGAACCACGCTCAGCAAGGCGTGACGGCTAAGGTTTACGCGCTGCACTCCTATGCGCCAGAGAAGCGCCATGCGCTCGACACTTGGGCTGCCGAGGTCGATCGTGCCGTGAATGGCGATCGCGGCGGGAATGTTTTTCCGCTCCGAGCTGATGCGTGACGCGCGCATTAGTACAAACTGGCGATGACGACGCGGACAATGCCAATCTGCCAGTCGTCTTAGGGCTTAGCTCTGGAATGGCGACTGCTGAGGTGGTTGCACACTTGGTTGATCTACTTCGCTCAGATTTTCCTCTTCAGCCTCTCATCCGTGACATTCTGGCCGATGCACTTTCGGGTGAGCACGAGACCCTGCGCCTGAAGCTTTCACGCAAAAAAACTGGTCCTAGTCCCAAGCGCCTACCGATAGTCGGCGCGTTCGATCGGTTCTTCAGAGATCTTGCGATTGGAAAGTTCATCGCCGAGCACCCTCAGATGTCGGTGAAGGTCGAAAACGCGGTCGATGCCGCCCTGGACGAGTTCAATATCGTGAGGTCCGAGGCATATCAGGGCCTGCGAAAATGGAGGGAGCTCGAGGCGGCCGTTCAGTCTGCGAATTCCGATGGAAACTCCTAGACAACGGGGTTGCTGCAAAGCCGAAAATCGCCGCTAAGTTCCAAAGCCGTTCAATACTGGAGCGGCTTTCAATGACCACCATTCTTCGCCTTCCTGCCGTCATGGAACGTGTCGGCCTGAGCCGATCGACGATCTACGCAATGATGAGCGAGGGGCGCTTTCCGCGCGCCGTGAAGCTCGGCGAGCGCGCCATCGGCTGGCCAGCTGATCGCATCGAGACGTTCATCTCGGAGCGGGAGCCAGCCTGATGCAGAAACGCCGCCCCCTGAGGGACGGCGCTGTTCTGTTGAGGACTGAACGGCCCGATCCTACCAAAACCCGCACCCGCCTTCAAGCGAATGGCGCGATGAGATTGCGGCTCCAGGCGCTGCTCTTTTTGCAGCGGGAGGCGCGGGCATGAGCGCTAACCCCGAGCCCGATCTCTTTCCCGATGCGAGGATTTACCGCGGGCAAGTTTATCGGCCGATCTGCACGCGCCCGCACCTGTGCCGCGATGGGCGGCAGACCCTGCTCGCGGTGTGGGAGAGCCATTGCGTCCAATGCGGTGCGCCGTTCACGCTCACCACGCCGCTGCACGCTGGCAAGTTCCAGCCGAACCGCCGTTGTCAGCAGCACAAGCGCCCAGGATCGACAGTATGAACGCCGCGGAAACCTTCGCGCCACTGATGCGCGGCGTCGCCACGGACCTGCTCGGCAAGCCCGACCATGCGAATGGAAACGGCAAGACGTTGCGCTGGCGCACGCGCGGTAGCCTCAAGGTCGAGGCGGAGGATGGCACCTGGTTCGACCATGAGGCCAAGCAGGGTGGCGGCGTACTCGACCTGATTATGCGGGAGCGCAGCTGCGACAAAGCGGGCGCGCTGCAATGGCTTGAGACGAAAGGGCACATCGATCCACGCGAACGGGGTGAGCCGGTGCGCTACCCGTACCACGACGCTGAGGGCCGCGTGCTTTACGCGAAGGTGCGCGTCGATAAGCCCGATCGCAAATATGAGTACCAGCACCCAGTCGCGAACGGCTGGCGCGCAGGTCGCGGTAAGATCGGCGCCGTTCCCTATCGCCTGCCGCAGCTGCTCGCCGCAGCGAAAGACGCCGTGCTCTACATGGCCGAGGGCGAGAAGAAGGCTGATAAGCTGGCAAGCTGGGGGCTGCTGGCCACTTCGCACAAGGATTGGCGCGCGGAATACGCCGAGCACGTTATCGGCCGCACGGTCATCATCTTGCCAGACAACGACAAGGGTGGCGCTGAACAGGCTGCTGATGCTGCCAGGTTGGTGAAAGCTGCGCGAGGTCGCCCGGTCATCGTCGAGCTTCCCGACCTCCCGGCCAAGGGTGACATAATGGACTGGCGCGGCACGCGCGAGGATCTGGCCAAGCTGGTCGCAAAGGCGACAGCAGACGCGCCAATCGACACGCCGGCTTTCAAGCGTGGAATCTCCGCTGCGGCGTTGATGGCAAAGCACTTCGAGCCGGTGAATTACGTCATCCCTGGGCTGCTCGCTGAAGGCGCTTGGATACTCGCCGGGCCGCCAAAACTAGGGAAGAGCTGGCTCTGTTATGATTTCGCGCTGGCGATTGCAGCGGGAAGGCCTGTCTTTGGCAGCATTCCTGTATCGCAGGGCGACGTGCTCTATCTGGCGCTTGAGGACAGCGAGCGGCGCCTCAAGAGCCGCTTGCTTAAGAAGGGCATTCGGCAGGCACCTGAGCGGCTGACGCTTTCGATTGAATGGCCGGGCTTGGATGATGGCTGCATCGCCGAGCTGGAGGCATGGGCCGACGCGGTGGCGAAGCCGAGCATGGTCATCATCGACGTACTCAAGATGGTGCGTGGAGCCGCGCGGGCGAACGAGACAGTCTATGACGCTGACTATCGTGCGCTGACCGGCCTAGCCACGTTCGCCAGGGCACGCGGGATCGTCGTCGTCGTCGTCCACCACACCCGTAAGATGGCGGCAGAAGACCCGCTTGAAAGCATCAGCGGGACCAACGGACTGACCGGCTGCGCTGATGGCGTGATGGTACTCAAACGGGACATTGGGACAGGTAACTGCACCTTGTACGTCCGCGGCAGGGACATTGAAGAATCTGAGACAGCTCTCCAGTTCGATCGGGACATTGGGACATGGCAGCGGCTTGGCGCGGCTGATGAGGTGGGTCGGACAAGCGAGCGGGAGAATATCCTCGCGACACTCCGGCAGAGCGACAAGCCTCTGACAGCACGCGATATTTCGGACATTCTTGGCAAGAGCTACGATGCGGTTCGCAAGACCCTGAACCGGATGGCTCACGCTGGTGAGATCGAGAAACAGGGCCGCTCTTTGTATACCTGTCCCAACGGTCACAGCGTCTCAAACACCCCCTCCAACCATACCCAATGGGACATTGTGACAGATGGGACAGGGGATGAGAGTGGGGACTGGATAGGAGAAAGCCCGGCTCAGACTGCCTCTCGCATCGGCCGGCCAATGCTGCCGGGAGAAGCCGGTGTCTGATCGGCAGAAGTGGGACCGCAGCGGCGGGAGCCGATCGGCCGAGCGCGAATTAGCGCCTAGCGTCGGTCCTCGCCAGTTCACGTTCCTCTCGCGCCCACTGCGCGTACCTCTGCGAATAGGCGGTGAGAACAACACGCTCATTCACTTCGGAGGCGTTCAGTGCAGCGAAGTGCAGCCGCTCGGCCATCACTTCGAAGTCGATCAGGTCAGGCATATCCCCGACTCCTGTTTCTCCCGGCTGCAAAGATACCACGCGAGCGATCGTCGATCGAGTGAATTGGACTCTCTGCCCGACCACTACCGCGTGCGGCTGCAGGAGGCATGCGCGCCGACAATCCCCTTCAATCAATCGGCAGCCTGGGGAGGGGACGATGCAAAGCGAACTGCAGCACGATTGGACCACGCAACCACGACGCGAGCGGGAGGCGCTGAAGCGCTTGGCCGAGCGGGCGGCCGAACACCGGCGCAGCAGAAGCATCGAGGCAAGGCGGCTCGTTCATCCGGGGGGCGGGGTTTGGAAACGGCAAACGCCCGAAGTGGGGACCGCTGCTGTCCCATCAAAAGCACAAACGATGCCCCCGTTCGTCCCGCGCAAGGAGTCCTGCGAATGAACCCGCCTAAACCCCCTGAGCACCTGAGCGCTGACGCGTCCCGATGGTGGGCCGAGGTGCTGCGCGACTATAGCCTGGAAGGGCATCACCTGCGGCTACTGCAGTCCGCCTGCGAAAGTTGGGATCGGATGCAGCAGGCGCGGCAGGCGCTCGCCGATCACGGCGGGCTGACCTTCACCGACGAGCGCGGTGTGATCCGGTCTCACCCGTGTGTCGCCCATGAGCGCGACGCGCGGATCAGCTTCGCTCGCCTGGTGCGCGAACTGGACCTCGATGCAGGTGCGCCGGCCGAGACCAGGCGCCCGCCGGGGCTACTCTCCAACCGAAGGGGTCACTGATATGCCGATCAAGCAACGCCGTGAGAAGCTGCGGCCGTTCAACGACTACCACCGCGAACAGCTGATCGATGGGCCGGATGCCTGCCTGCTAGCTGGTGTGGGCTATCTGACCGCCGCCACGTGGGACCAGATGAGCGACAAAGAACAGGCGTCAGCTCTGGAGGACATGCAGGCGGACTGGACTGCTCACGGAGCCATCATCATGCGCTGGTGGAACCAGGAGCCAGGCGCGCGCCCGATTACATCTAAGCCTTGGGTCTTCCCTGTAGCAGGCGGACCCGATGCTTTGCCGTGGGCTGCAGAGCAGTTCGGAGAGCCGCCATGCCAGTGAAGCGTCGAGCAGCTAAACGCCGCGTCGATGTCGAGCGGGAGTACGAAGTCTGGAGCGCAATCTTTGGCGACGGATACGACTTCTTCGATGAGCTGCCGGAGTTTGGCTTGCTTAGTGCTGGTCATGGGCGTGTGTCACTCGAACTCGCCCGCGAGCCGTGGCAGCGCTTCGGTGCCCGCTGGTTAGCGGAGCACGGACAGGAACGGCGGCTGCATCCCATCTGGGCGCTGAGCGAGTTCGGCCAGCCGTAACGGATGAGCGCCGCGGCTCGCCAGCGAAAGCGCCGGGAGCGCGAAGCACGCGGGGTTGCGGTTTACCCGGTGGAGGTCGACGGCAAGGTGCTCAACGGCTTGGAGATCGCTGGCCTGCTGCGCGAGCAGGAGTTCGGCAACAAGGAGGCGGTGGCGAATGCTTTGGGCGAAGCGCTTCACCACTGGGCTGGGGAAGTTTTTTCGTCACGCGTGACGCTGATCGCCCGCGGCCGGAGGTAAAATCATCGGCGAAAGGAATGCCGATGAGCAGAGTTTTTCAATTGAACCCGACCGCCAAGGGCATGTCATTTGCCCGCTTGGCGATGACCGAAGCACAGGGCGATCGCCACGACAAGGAGACCTACGCAACAAAGCGCTGGGGAGCCGACTCCCTTGCAGCTCGCGTGGCTGCGGCAGGCGGGGCCGAGCAACTGGCCTATGAGAAAGCCGCTGTTGCTGCCGGCAGCACGGCATCAGGTAACTGGGCGAGCCTGCTTACTGACGCCGAGAGTGCAGCCTCCGAGTTCTTTGCTGCTGTTCGGGAGCGGTCGCTGATCGGCCGCATTGCAGGACTTCGCCGCGTGCCGCTGCGGATCCGGTTGATCACCAGCGAGACCGGCTTCACGGCAGCCTGGGTGGGCGAAGGTCAAGCCAAGCCGCTCAGCACTGCCACTTACTCGGAGGGCATGTTGGACGCGCGCAAGGTCGCCGCTCTCACGGTGCTGACCGAGGAAACACTGGAGTCTGCTGATCCGGCTGCCGAGGCGCTGGTCCGCAACGACCTTGTGGCGGCAGTGTCTGCCGCGATCGACCAGAGCTTCATCGACCCTGCGAACGCTGGAACCGTTGGAGTGGAACCGGCATCGATCACGAACGGGGCACCGGCTGTGGCTTCAACAGCCGATGGTCTGGTGGACATCCGCGCCTTGATTGCAGCCTTCCCCGGCGACCTGGAGCGGGCCGTCCTGATCGGCTCTGGCGTCAGCCTGGCCGCTTTGTACGACCCGATCACGCTTCCGCTGCTGGGAGCGCGCGGTGGCAGCGCCATCGGTATTCCAGCAGTCGCCAGCAACGCGGCTGGCACCACGGTCGCACTGATCGATCCCGACGGCATCGCCATGGGCGAAGGCACGGCAGACGTTCGCACAGCAGCGCACGCCAGCATCGAAATGAAAGATGCTTCGCTGACCCAGGACGCGACCACTGGCGCCGGTTCCACGACTGTCTCGCTGTGGCAGACGAACGCGGTGGCCGTACTGGCAGAGCAGCGGGTCAACTGGGAGGCCGCACGCCCATCGGTTGCAGTTCTAACGGGAGTGGGCGCATGAACCGGCACGCCGTAGGCTTCGCTGAGATCAAGACACTCGATAGCGAACAGCGGATCATCGAAGGCTGGGCCTCGCGCGTCGAAGTCGATCGGGTGGGCGACATCGTTGAGAGCCGCGGACTTCAACCACCTCGCGGCAAGGTCAACCTGCTGCTGGATCACGACCACGGCCGCGCGGTCGGCATTGTGGAGGATCTGAGGTCTAGCGACAACGGAGTTCGCTTTCGCGCTCGCTTGGCAAAGATCTCACAACCTGGCGCCCTCAAAGAGCTGGTGGACGATGCTTGGCAGATGGTTGTCACCGGCCTCAGGTCCGCTGTCTCGATCGGCTTTAAACCGCTGACAGATGAGCCTCTGCCGGGCGGAGGACGGCGCTTTACGAAATGGGAGATGCTGGAGCTGTCGCTTGTCTCTGTCCCTGCCTGCGCGGGTGCGACGATCGACACCATCAAGTCGCTGGACCGACAGTTGCTTCTTAAAGCCGGGCCACGCCTTCCGGTGGTGCGCCTAACAGACGAAGATTACCGCCGCGCCGGGACGACCCCGCCATGGCGCAAGAGGGGAGTAGTCCGGCTGTGACTTTCGACGGTAAAGCCTTCGGCGAGCAGATGGTCGAGATTGTGAAGGGGTATGTGAGCGCTCAGGTCGAGCCCTTGCAAGCTCGCCTCGATCAACTCGAACGCCACATCAGCGAAGTGGAGAAAAGCGGCGCACGGTTCAGGGGCGTGTACCAGCGCGCCAGCACGTACCGGCGCGGTGAGCAGGCCACGCACAAGGGATCGCTCTGGACCGCGCTGCAGGACGCTCCTGAGGGCATCCTGCCGGGAGAGAGCCCGACGCACTGGCAGCTAGCGGCCAAAGGGACGGGATGATGGCGGAACGCCTGCCGATCCACTTCGATCGCGATGAGGTCGCGCGGCTGAGCGCCATTGCCAATACGGCGGCGATCCAGACCGGCGCGAAGGGCGATGAGCTAGACCAGGTCATGGACGCGATCTTTCGCACCTTGGCGGCGCAAGCCAATCGCATGGTGCTGCGCGAGCGTGAACGGCCGGCACTGCGCCTGATTGCGTCTCGATGACTAAGCCTGTCGCCACTCTCGCTGAGCAGCTGGCGCGCTGGCAGTGGGCCGCCGAGCTCAGCCAGCTTGCCGATGCGCGAACGTCACGGCGCCGTGATGTTTCGAACATCGAGAAAAAGGGCCCCTGACGCTTCTGGCGGGTGCAAGCCGGACAAAAGCCGAATGGCAGACACGACCAAAGTGATCAGGAGCAGCGGCAAAGCCGCTCGCGACCAGGATTGCGTAGAAAAGCCAATGGCTTCTCGCTTGCCTCCGCCTTGCATGCTGCCCCTTCTCACGCGCTGAGCTAGGAGCAGCGGCACTTCGCGGCCAATCAGTACGCTATCGGCGCTGCAGTGAAGCCGTTTACAATCTGGCCAGGCAGCATGACGGCCGAACGTCCAGTCACGACTATAGCGCCCAGAAGCGCGCCGACAGAATTGCCGCGCCCTTCCTGCCGGAAAGTGCCCGACATAGGATAGGCCCGGCCACGGACGCGGACACTATCGAAGCGCACCTCGAACTTGCCCGACTTCCCCCCGATCGCACGGCCGGTTTTCCAAGTTACGGTAGCGGCGACTGGCGAGCCGCGCGGGATGACAACTGCGTCGCCCTCAGTGACATCTCCAACAGTGACGAAGGAGACTTGCTGCCCCTCCTCGATGTGCTTGGAGGAGATTTCCTGCGCCGGCGTGAGTTGCACCAGTGTCTGGTCGGGCATCATCCGTGTCAACGCTGGAGCAGGTGCTGCTGCAGCAGCCTCAGGTGACGCAGCAGTCGCCTTAGGCCGTAACGTGCCCGTGGCGGTAATCTGCGCAGGCGCAGCGGTAGCAATCGCCGACAGTGCGGCGACAACCCATAGACTCAGTTTCATGTGCCCCCCTACTTGATCGCGCCGAGGAAGCGCCAACATCTCAGCTGAGTCAACGGGCTTGCACTAGGTTCCCCCTCTGTTCCAATGGAGCCTCATGGGCTTCCGGCGATTCAACACCCTCTCCGACATTGCGAAGCAGGGCTATTGGCTGAAGCTCAGCTGCAAGTGCGGGCATATGCGCCGGTGCGATCCAGACAAGCTGCTAGAGCTCCTGATGCGCCGCGGTGCAGATACCCGGCTTTCGCACCTCGCCGGGAACCTGAAGTGCGGGAAGTGCGGGCGAAAGGACTTCGAAGCGACCCACTGCGAGGGGCCGCTGATTACCTCGGGACGATGAGCCACAGGCTCTTTGAGTTACCTATACGTTACCTCTAAAGTGCCACGGTAACTAGTAAGTGATTGAAAAGATGGTGCGCCCGACAGGATTCGAACCTGTGGCCCCCAGATTAGGAATCTGGTGCTCTATCCTGCTGAGCTACGGGCGCGCCGTCGGGGGTCTTATCGAGCGGCCAGCCGCCTGACAATCGCGCTTGCGCGCCGACCCGCACCCGCTAGGCATCGCACATGGACGAGCGAGAAGACCTGGCGGAGATCCGCCGCGCTGTGCGCGCGCTATGCGCAGAGTTTCCCGGAGAGTACTGGCGCCAAAAGGACCGCGAACGGGCCTATCCGGCCGAATTCGTCGACGCGCTTACCCGCGCCGGCTTCCTCGCCGCGCTGATTCCCGAGGAATTCGGCGGCAGCGGGCTGATGCTCGATGCGGCGGCGGTGATCATGGAGGAAATCCAGGCAGCTGGCTGTAATGGCGCCAGCGCTCACGCGCAGATGTACATCATGAACACGCTGCTTCGGTATGGCAGCGCGGAACAGAAGAGCCGGTATCTGCCCGGCATCGCCAGCGGCGAATTGCGGCTGCAGGCTTTCGGCGTGTCCGAACCGACCAGCGGTACCGATACCCTGTCGCTCAAGACGCGGGCGGTGCGGGAGGGTGACCAGTACGTGATCAACGGCCAGAAGATCTGGACCAGCCGCGCCGAACATTCCGATCTGATGCTGCTACTGGCGCGGACCGCTCCGCGCGAGGAGGTCGCCAAGCGCACGGAGGGGTTGTCGATCTTCCTCGTCGACATGCGAGAAGCCGTCGGCAAGGGGCTGACAATCAAGCCGATCCGAACGCTGATGAACCATTCCACGACCGAAGTGTTCTTCGATGATCTGCGCATCCCGGCAACCGCGCTGATCGGAGAGGAAGGGCAGGGCTTCCCCTATATTCTGTCCGGAATGAATGCAGAGCGCATCCTGATCGCGGCGGAATGCGTCGGCGATGCCAAATGGTTCATCGATAAGGCAGTCGGTTACGCGAAGGAGCGCCAGGTATTTGGCCGCCCGATCGGACAAAATCAGGGAATTCAGTTCCCTATCGCGCGATGTTACGCCCAGATGCGGGCCGCCGAACTGATGGTCCACCACGCGGCGCAGGCATATGACGCAGGAGGCAATCCCGGTGAATACGCCAACATGGCCAAGCTGCTCGCCAGCGAAGCGAGCTGGGCAGCAGCGGACATGTGCGTGCAGACCTTCGGTGGCTTCGGTTTCGCCGAGGAATACGATGTGGAGCGGAAGTTCCGCGAAGCGCGGCTTTATACAGTCGCGCCGATCAGCACCAATTTGATCCTGTCTTATCTGTCAGAACATGTGCTGGGGCTGCCGCGCAGCTACTGAACCTGCATCTGCGCTGCTGACCGAAGCAGCGCCCGCTCGGTGTTCGCAAC
The DNA here is from genome assembly GCF_004337455.1 of Parafrankia sp. BMG5.11. Classification (NCBI taxonomy): domain Bacteria; kingdom Bacillati; phylum Actinomycetota; class Actinomycetes; order Frankiales; family Frankiaceae; genus Parafrankia; species Parafrankia sp. BMG5.11. The sequence goes on from NZ_SJXI01000014.1 coordinate 16,039, forward strand.
CGCCGCGGGATTGCTAACGTCAATGCCGCCGCGTGCAACTCGCAGGTGCCAGCCTGCGTCCTTGCGGCAGGCGATGCCGGAGACGGATTCGCCAAGAAAAGCCCGGCAGGATACGCCGCCGGGATCGGTGAAGCTTCTGATCACCCGCACCCCCGGTCCATCACCCGGGCTGTCGAGCGCGCGCGCGAGTTCCTCTCCGGCAAATGTCAGGCCATCCTGTTCTATAGTAGGATCGTCGGCCAGCAGCCGAATCACCAGCACGGCGCTGACGATAAGGACGCCTGGAATTAGCACACGAAGGAAGCGTCGCGAGGTCATGACGCCCGTTCTAGCCCTGGATCGGTGCACGGGAAGCACAATCAGGGGACAGTTCGAACCCGTTGGCAACCCCAGACGTCAATGCACTTGAATCGCGCGGTTAACTGTGATTCAGATGTGGTGTGACGCGTGAAGGGCATACCATCAGCTCCCCCAGGGAACGACTGACACAGGGCAGCGCGCTGTTCGCGCTGTTGCTGCTGACGGGACTTGCGATCGCGGGACCGAGCGGGCTGCTCGCGTGGAGCGAGAATCTGCGATTGCTCGATCAGCGCAAGGCGGAAATCGCGCAGCTTTCCCATCAGCGTGACGAACTGAAGATCCAGGTCGAGGCGCTGGATCCTAATCACGCCGACCCCGACCTGGTGGGCGAACTGATCCGCAAGAACCTCAACGTCGTGCATCCCGACGAGGTCATGATCACCCTGACGCCGCAGCGCTAGGGCAGCAGCTTTCCCCTACGGCAGTTTCCACTTTGCGCGGATTGCGCGGACCGATGCCTTGCGCCATAGCCACTCGCGCGACGCCACCTCCCCGGCGAGAACAACACACGAGGACCCGCACCTTGGCCAGACCCGCCAACAAGGGCAAACTCGCGGCTTCCACCGCGCCTGCCACGTCAGACGATACCGATTTCGCCCTTCATTCTCTGCAGGAAAAGCACGCGCAATCACCGCGTTATGAGGCGAACGACGAAGAGCTTGCCAAGTTCTACGAGCGGATGCTGCTGATCCGCCGGTTCGAGGAGCGCGCAGGTCAGCTCTACGGGCTCGGGCTGATCGGCGGTTTCTGTCACCTCTACATTGGGCAGGAAGCAGTGGCGATCGGGCTGCAAAGCGCACTCGACAATGACAAGGACAGCGTGATCACCGGCTACCGCGATCACGGTCATATGCTCGCCTACGGCATCGATCCCAAAGTGATCATGGCCGAACTGACCGGGCGTGAAGCCGGGATCAGCAAGGGCAAGGGCGGGTCGATGCACATGTTTTCGACCGAGCATAAATTTTACGGCGGGCACGGGATTGTCGGCGCGCAGGTCGCGCTGGGCGGCGGCCTCGCTCTGGCGCATCAGTATCGCGGCGACGGTGGACTGTGCCTCGCGTATTTCGGCGACGGCGCGGCCAACCAGGGACAGGTGTACGAGACCTTCAACATGGCGGCGCTGTGGAAGCTTCCGATCGTGTTCGCGATCGAGAACAACGGTTACGCAATGGGCACCGCGGTCAAGCGTAGCTCCGCAGAGACGGAGTTCTACCGCCGCGGCACGGCGTTCCGCATCCCCGGCATGGACGTCAATGGGATGGACGTGCTGGAGGTGCGGCAGGCGGCCGAAGTCGCGTTTGCCCACGTGCGCGAAGGCAACGGGCCGGTGCTGATGGAGCTTAACACCTATCGCTATCGCGGACACTCGATGTCGGACCCTGCCAAATATCGCACGCGCGAAGAGGTGCAGGATCAGCGCGAGCACAACGATCCGATCGAGCGCGCGCGCAAGGAACTGATCGAGCGCGGCCGGAGCGAGGACGAATTGAAGGACATCGACAAGCGCATTCGCGCGCAGGTGTCCGAATCCGCCGACTTCGCTGAAAGCTCCCCGGAGCCTAGCCCTGCCGAGCTCTACACCGATGTACTGGTGGAGGCGGTCTGATGGCGCTCGAACTCAAGATGCCGGCGCTCTCCCCCACGATGGAAGAGGGCACGCTGGCCAAATGGCTGGTCAAGGAAGGCGACGACGTTCGCGCGGGTGACGTGCTGGCCGAAATCGAAACCGACAAGGCGACCATGGAATTCGAAGCGGTCGACGAGGGCACGATCGGCAAGATCCTGGTGGCTGAGGGCAGCGAGAACGTGAAGGTTGGCGAGGTCATCGCCGTCATGGCGGGCGAGGGCGGGGAGGCTGCCTCAACGGCACCGCCGGCAGAGCCTGCTACCGAGCAAAAGGCGCAGGAATCTAACGCGCCCCAGCCCGCGCCGACCGCCGGCGCTCACCGCGCAGAGATCGAGCATGAATTTCACAACAAGGGTCCCGCCCGCGATCCAGAGGTTCCCGAAGATACGGCAATGAAAACCGTGACCGTGCGCGAAGCCTTGCGCGATGCGATGGCCGAGGAAATGCGCCGGGACGACCGCGTGTTCGTGATGGGCGAGGAAGTCGCCCAGTATCAGGGCGCGTACAAGGTCACTCAAGGCCTGCTCGATGAATTCGGGCCGAAGCGGGTGGTCGATACCCCGATCACCGAATACGGGTTCGCCGGCGTCGGTGCGGGGGCGGCGATGGGCGGCCTGCGCCCGATCGTGGAATTCATGACGTTCAATTTCGCCATGCAGGCGATCGACCACATCATCAATTCGGCTGCGAAGACCAACTACATGTCGGGCGGACAGATGCGCTGTCCGATCGTGTTCCGCGGGCCCAACGGCGCGGCGAGCCGCGTCGGGGCCCAGCACAGCCAGAACTTCGCGCCGTGGTACGCCAGTGTTCCAGGCCTGATCGTGATCGCGCCGTACGATGCCGCCGATGCCAAGGGGTTGCTGAAGGCCGCGATCCGCAGCGAAGACCCGGTCGTGTTCCTGGAAAACGAGCTGGTTTATGGCCGGACGTTCGACATTCCCGATCTCGACGATCACGTCCTGCCGATCGGCAAGGCGCGTGTGGTGCGCGAGGGGCGTGACGTCACCATCGTGAGTTACTCGATCGGCGTCGGCCTGTCGCTCGAGGCCGCGGAAAAGCTCGCAGCCGAAGGGATCGACGCCGAGGTGATCGACCTTCGCACCCTGCGCCCGCTGGACAAGGCAACGGTGTTAGAAAGCCTGGCCAAGACCAACCGGATGATCGTGGCGGAAGAAGGCTGGCCGACTTGCTCGATCGCGTCCGAAATCATCGCAGTTGCGATGGAGGAGGGCTTCGATCATCTCGATGCGCCGGTCCTGCGGGTGTGCGACGAGGATGTGCCGCTGCCGTATGCGGCCAACCTGGAAGCGCTGGCGCTGATCGACAGCGACCGGATCGTCGCCGCGGCGAAGAAGGTCTGCTACCGCGACTGACGCCTACCCGTAATAGTCGGCGATGCCCTGATACGTGTCGCAACTGGCGACCGCATCAGGATCGCCGGCGTCGCGCTGGTAGACTTGTGCAAGGTCGCGGGTCTCGCGCACGTTGAACGCGGCTGTCGCGGTCATGGTGCCGGCCCTGGTGAACGCCTCCGCGATGAGAGGTTGATACACGTACGCCACCTCGACGAACATCACCGCTTCATCGTCAAACGCGGCGATCTCCTGTCCCACCGGGCCCATGCCGGTCAGCGAGCCATCCAGTCCCGCGCCGGCATCGCCATGGCTTGACCGGTGGCGCAGCTTGCCCATGCAGCGTTGCCAGTGGATGTATTGCTGATCGGCCGTCCCTGGCACGACTTCCAGGCTGGAGAGGATCACGCGGCCGTGCTCGTAAAAGTCCAGCATGTGGCCACCCTGCAGGTGCGCGCCGTACAGCACATCGTTGATGTCGCTCTCGTAGACCTGCGCCTGCGCCAGCGGCGAGTTCTCTCCCACGCGTGAGGCGTGGTCTGCGATCATCACCGCGATCTGGTTGAGCCGCATCTGCGTGATCGCCTGGTTTGCCGTCTCGGCGCCATACAGGCCGGCCGTCATCAGCAGCGGCGCGGCGAGGGCGAACTCGGTCATCGCCACGCCCGAGCGGTGGCGGCGCAGGCCGCGCATCAGGGTCAGCCACCGGGTCATGCGCAATTGAGCACGCTGCTGTGGACGGTCTGCGCGTCCCACGGCTGATTACGCAGCACGGTCACCGCCTCGGACGTAAAGGTGGGCGACAAGCCTACCATCTGTGCCGCCGCGAACGCGCGGGGGTAGGAGACTTGCACCGTGTAAAGGATCGCGTCACGCGCGCCGCCGCCGGTCAATTGGCCGCGGTCATCGTCCCACACTCCGTTGCCGTTGGCATCCTCGAACGGCTCCCCGTTGTTGCAAGCCCCGTCGCCATCGACATCGGTATAATCTTCGGCGCGGTCGACGTCGCCAAAGCTGGCATAGGCGCGGCGGGAGAAAGTCATCGTCGCATTGGGCACGATCGCATGGACGGCGGCAGTAACGCGGTCGTCGATCGCGTCGGTGTTGCCTGACGAGGCCTGCACTGTCGAACTGCGGGCCGCCCTCTGTACCGCGCCCTGGAGCTGCGCCTGCATGTAGAAGTTGTACCCCAGCTCGAACATGCCCAGCAACATCATCAACAGGACCGGCGCGATCAGCGCGAATTCCACCAGGGTCGCGCCCCGCGCGTCGACTGATAGTGTTCTCGCCCGCCTCATCGCTCGATCCGCAGCTTGCTGAGGTTCTTGACGATGGTCGCGAACGTCGCGGTCAATTCGTCGGCATTGTTCGCTTCGAAATAGCGACCCTCACCGGCGCACGACCGCATGACCGGGTTGAGCGAGGTCCCGAACCCGACGATCCACACGGTGATGTTGCGCTTCTTCACCTCGGCGCACGCCACGGCGAAGCGATTTTCGACCGTCTGGTTGAGCGACTGGGGTTGCGTCCCGTCCCACCGCCGGGCATCGAGCGGTTCCACGCCGTATGTGCCATACGATAGATCGAGCGCGTCGGTCACGCCGTCGGTCAGGAAGATCATGTGCCGCGCGGTTGGCCTGCCGGGATCAACGTCGCCGTTCTCCTCCGCGAACAGGCCGCTGGGTGACAGCAGGCGGCCGCCCCAGATCATCCCGATGTCGTGATATGTGTTGCCGGCGGGCGTAAGCGTGTTGAGGTAGCTATCGACTTGGGCCGCGGTCATGGTGCCCAGCTTGCGCGCCCGTGCCGGGCAGGCGGCGAAACCGCCAGCGCCTGGATTGACGTAATCTTCGGTGGTGGTGACCGGCGCTTTGCTGAAGCTGCCGGTGCCGTTCCAGCGCATGGCGCGGGCATAGACAATGCCCGGGTACATCGGCCGCCACTGAGTGCGCGGATCGGTGGCTGTCGGGACCAGGTCGATGTCGAGATCCAGCGCCCGGCTGAGGTCGACGTCTTCATAGTTGGTGATCGGATACGTGTCCCGCTCTTCCATGCAGCCGGCGGCATCGTTGCGCCAGTTGGTGACGTCCAGCGTGACGGGCTGGTAAAGCCACTGCGAAGACGTGCGGTTCACCGGGTCGGTGATCTGATCGTACTCGCGGGTCAGGGCAGCATAAGTCGACTTGGTTATCCGACACGTCGTTCCGCTGCGCGAGATGCTGTAGGATACGCCATCGATGATTTGCCGGTAATGGCGAATAGTCCGGGTGCCGGCGGGCGGACCGGCGAACGGTTCGGTGGTTGTGGAGATCAGCGTCGTGGTGGTGGTGGCCGTGCTGGCCGGGGCAGGAGTGTCGCAGCTGTACGAGGCCGACCCGGTTTCGCTCGTCGGCGCGCGATAGGTCGCCGGATAAGTCTGGTAGGGTTCCGACGTGACGGTGCCCGAAATGGTCTGCCAGTTGGCGTTATAGGTCGTCGTGCCCGTGCTGGTCAGCGTGGTGGCAAGAGTGCGAGACTGGTAGGTCCATTGGTTCACTACCCAGTTCTCAGCCAACAGCGACCCGACGCTGACGTTGGTGGAATAAGGCACGAATCCGTACCGGATCCGGGTGCCTGGACCGCTCGCGGCGGCAAGCTGGGCGTAGAAGTCGCGGACGGTAGACCGAAGCACGCTGATCCGGGATGCGCTGTCGCCCGGATTGGTCTGCGCCATCGACCCGGTGGTATCCAACACCATCATCACATCGGTGTTGGAGAAGTTGATCTGCGCGCTGCATGCCACAGCGATCGGCAGTTCTTCGAAGCCGAAGATGCGCATGATGGTAGTCGGCAGCTTGATGCTGGCCGCGCCGCTAATGGCGAAATCGTCTTCCAGGCTCATGGTGAAGCGGCGCTCGGTCGAGCCATAGGCGCCGTCGCGGAAGTTCACGTTGAAGAAGCGCTGGCCGATCTCGCCGGTGGCCTGGGGCACCTCACCCGTCACCGCCGCTTGCGATCCCATCCGCTTGCGGGCCGCCAGCACGCCTGCGTCGCACGCCTGCTGCAAGCGGGCCTGGGCCAGGTACGACCGGCTCATGTCCACGGCGCCGCCGACCATCGCCATGAGCGGCGCGATCGCCGCCGCAATCATCGCCAGTGTGTTGCCGCCGCGATCGCGCGCCAGGCGGGCGAACACGCCTGTCACGAGGCAGGGATTGGCGGCATCCGTCACGCCTGTGGGTTAACCCATGCGCCGTGGAAGTTTCGTTTCGGTCGATGGTTAATCCGCTAAGAATAAGCGGTGCAGCTTCATTCCTCGGTGACGAACATCGCCCTTGAATACGTCAGCGAAGGTCCGGAAATCCCTGCAAAATCAAGGAACGTCGGCAGTTGATACGTCAGCGTCAGGTTCAGCTCGCGCGCGCCGGCGAAGGTCTGCGCGGTGGGTTCATCGACGTTAACCTCGATCCGGCTTTCCTTCAGGAGGTAGGGGCTGGTGGTGGCGACGGCGAGACCCGTGTTCGAAATCTGCGCGTTGGTGAGTTTGTTGGCGGTCTGGTATTCAACCGCAACCTGGCGAGCGGTGTCAGCTACCGCGCCGCGCATGGCGTTATAGGATTGCAGCCAGATTCCGACCTGGAAAACGCCGAGCAGCATCATCAGGAAAACCGGTGCGATCAGCGCGAACTCGATCGCGGCGGAGCCTGCGGTGTCCCGCGTCAGAGGGCGGAGCGAGATCATGAGATCTGCACCGTGCGCCTTAGGTTATATTCGAAACTCTTGCCGAAGCCCCAGTTGGTCCAGACCGGCTGGTATTCGTCGCTCAATTCCATTGAAATGTAGGTGGCGAGCGAGTCCTCGCTGCAAGACGGTTTGACCGTTTCCAGCGCCCCTGCCGCGCAGCGATATTTGAAGTTGAGCACGACACGCGCCTCGCTCAGCTTGCTGCTAGCCATCAACTTGGATTTGACCTGGCCCAGCTCTGTTTCGGTGTCCGGAATGATCGCCAGGGCGATCTCGGTCGCCTGTTCGGCGGACGATTGCAGTTCGCTTTGCCGAGCGACCATGCGGCTCGTTTCGAAAGTGCCAATCGACATCACGATGAGCACGGGCGCCACGATCGCGGTTTCGATCAAAGCCGTCCCACCGGTGTGGCGGAGCAGTTGGCGCAGCGTATTTCCCAGACCCGTCACGAGACCAACCTCACTCGATCGTTGGTCTTGAGCACCGCATCGTCTTCCGAAGCGTCCTGGTTGGGAGGGCAGAAGCTTTCCATCGCGGCGTTACCGGAAATCGTGATCGTCGATGCGACCAGCATCAGGCACTGGCTGGTCACGCCAGCGGTTCCCCGGATGTCCAACGCACTCTTCGGCAGGTAAACCGTGCCGTTGAGGACCGTATTCGCGTTGCCGTTGAACTTGTTGCCCGTGTTACCCGGCGAATTCCGATCTTCAAAAATGAGCATCCCGGCCAGTTTCACGGCTTGCTCGTGAGTGACCCCTGCTGTCTCTAGCTGTGAGACGCTCATCGCGGTCAAGTTCACGCTGGAACCGCCATTGATGACAATCCCGGCGCCGTTCTTCAGCACGAACATCACGCCCGTGCCGGTCTGGCTGTATTGAGCGTGGATCGTAAGGGTGCCGCCATCGATCACGTAAATTCCGCTCGAGTACACGACATCGCACTTGAACGTCATGTCGCTGTAAGTGCCCGGCTGCAGCACCAGGGTGCCCGTGACCTCTTCGTCCGGCGTGGTGGTCGTTGACGTGGTCACTTGGTGGGGATTGGTATAAGTGATGGTAATTGTCGTGGTGACGCGCTCGTAGACCTTGTTGCCGCCTGATCCGTCGACCCAGCTGTACCCCGAGTTCGAAGGTCCGTTCACGACCGTATTCGAAGCCGGCATGGCAGGAAGGGTAACGTTCGTTTCCGTGGTGCTGGTGTCGCTGTTGGTCTTCTTGTATGGCCCGGTGTAGCTAGTCGCGACCCAGTTGTTGCCGTTCTTTCTGAAATAGCCGTACGTTGACTGGGTGCGGGTCACGACCTGATCGGCGACGATGCTGCTGGTCGATGTCGTCGTCGCTTTGCCCTTGGGGCACACGCCCGTTCGCGGCGTCGGACTGTCGGGCGGCGTCAGTTCAGCAAACGGATCGACCAGGCCGGTCTGGTTTTCCATGATGGTGTCGGTGGTATTGTCCTTGAACCATTGGTCGATGCCGCCCGCAGCGATCAGCCAGCCGGCGTCGATCGTCGGGCTCCCATCGACGGAGATGGCCTCTTCGGCGTCGGATAGCGCGGCGATGCCGCAACCGGCGATGAACTGCGCGCTGCCGCCGATCGTAACCGCGCCCGACGCATCATCATCGACCGCGATAAGGCAACTGGTGAACGTCACACCCTTCTCGAATGCCGCTTGCGAGCTTACCCGCACCGTGGTCGCGCTGCCGGTGAGGAAGCTGGAGAACGGCAGGGCCTTGGTCGCGGACGCGGTCACCACGACGCTGTTATTGGTGCCGGTCGCCCAGTTCTCAAGCCGCACGGCGGGATCCGACGCGAAGGCCGTGGTCTGCGACAGGTTGCCAGCGAATTCCTGCTCGGCCCGGGTTTGGTAGCTATCCTCGGTCTCGGGGCTGCTGCGCGCGTAGGCCCCGGCAATCGCGGCCTGATCGGTCGCGTACTGGAGTTCCGACTTCCACATATACCACTGCGACATGTCCACCGCGAACCCGGCGCCGCCGATCAGCGCGGGCATACCCGCGGCAACGATCACCATAGCGTTGCCGCTGGAACTGGCCCGCAACCGCTTGAAGAAATCGCACATTGCCCGCATGAAGCAGTCCTCGGATAAGGGCCCGAAAGCCTTTTCAGGACCGCGCATAGCCCGCGTAGGGTAAGCGCTTCGCCAATCTTCGTGGTTAACGAATCCTTTCCTTCAGGCGGCATGCTTGACTTTCCGCAACGCAATCGGACATCGCCGAGCGGTGCAGCACGCCGACCCGCCTGACCCCGCCACTGCGGTCGCGCTTGCCTGGCAGCCAGCCCGAACCCGGGCCGCGCTCGCCGCTCTGTTCGCACTGGACCGCCGCCTTGCAGGCGTGGTGGCACGCGTGCGCGAGCCAATCCTGGCGCAGATGCGTTTCGCCTGGTGGCGCGAGCGGCTGACGGAGCCGGTGGCGCAGCGTCCAGCGGGTGAGCCGCTGCTCGGGGATCTGGCGGAGCACTGGGGCGAAACAAGCAGTCATCTGGTTCCGCTGATCGACGGCTGGGAGGCCTCATTGGGGGAAGCCCCATTGCCCATTGCCGCTCTCCAGGAGTTCGCTGCCGGACGAGGCGCGGCCTTTGCCGCCTTCGCCTCACTCGCCGGCGTTCCAGACCCCGCCGAAGAGACAGCCTGCCGTGCTGCCGGAGTCCGCTGGGCTTATGCTGAGCTGGCTTGCCGCACGAGCACTCCCGCGGAAGCCGCACAGGCGCGCCAACTGGGCAACAGCGAGACCGGCGCGCGGATGGCTTCGGCCGAGGTGAGGGGGCTGGCGGTGCTAGACGAGCTCTCCCGGAGATCGCTCACGCGTGGCGAGCCTCTGATGCATGGCCGCCGCGCGGCGCTGGCGGCGCTGCGGGTTGGAATGTTTGGACGGTAAGCTATGGTCCGCCCAATAGGGGGTCGCAGCGAATGAACCGGTTAGTCTTGGGGGCCGTGCTGGCGCTCGTCCTCGTCGGAGTAGGCATGTTCTGGTGGCAGGGCAGGGCGCAGGTGGAGCAGGGCGCGCCGCCGCCGATGGCACAGCCGGTCAAGCCTGCCCCTGAGGACCTGCCGACCGATGCCGCCGCCGATCTGCGTGGTCCCGCTCCGCCCGAAGCGACCGAGTTGACCCGCGAGGAACAGCGTTTCTTCCGGTTCGATCGCAACCGGGACCGGCGGATCACCCGCAACGAAATGCTTTCGACCCGCAGCGCAGCGTTCCGCAAGCTCGACAAGAACGGCAACAACCTGCTTGATTTCGAGGAGTGGGCGGTCACCACCGTCCAGCGGTTCGAAGGGGCTGACCGCGATGGCGACCGCGAACTCGACATGGTGGAATTTGCCCGCACCGCGCCGAAACCAGCGCAGCGCAAGCCCGCCTGCCGCTGCTAGGCGGGCTCCACCGACCGTTCGCTGACCCACCGCGCAAGATCCGCCTTGGCGCGATCAGTGTAGGCTTCCTTACGGACCTTCTTGCGTACTTCGGACAGTGGCGGGAACAGCCCGAAATTGATGTTCATCGGCTGATAGGTCTCCGCCTCGGCATCACCCGTGATATGCGCCAGTAGCGCGCCGAGCGCGGTCGTGCGCGGCGGCGAGTTCCATTCGCGCCCGCCTATCTCAGCCGCAGCCATGATCCCCGCCATCAGGCCCACGGCGGCGCTTTCGACATACCCTTCGCAGCCGGTGATCTGACCGGCAAAGCGCACGTTCTCCGCGCCCTTCAGCCGAAGTTGGCGGTCGAGCACCATCGGCGAGTTGAGAAAGGTGTTGCGGTGGAGGCCGCCCAGCCTGGCAAACTCGGCGTTCTCCAGGCCGGGGATCGTACGAAACAGTCGCACCTGCTCGGCATGCTTCAGCTTGGTCTGGAAGCCGACCATGTTCCATAGGGTGCCGAGCTTGTTGTCCTGTCGCAGTTGCACCACCGCGTATGGCCAGCGGCCGTTCGGATGTTCGGCGGTGGCCCAGTGGGGGTTGTCCAACCCGACGGGCTTCATCGGCCCGAAGCGCAAGGTTTCCGGCCCACGCGATGCCATCACCTCGATCGGCATGCAGCCCTCGAAATAGGGGGTGTTTGCCTCCCACTCTCGGAATTCGGTCTTCTCCCCGTCGAGCAGACCTTGCACGAAAGCTTCGTACTGCTCGCGGTTCAGCGGGCAGTTGATGTAATCCTTGCCTCCCTTGTCCCAGCGCGCCGCCATCCAGCAAGTGTCCATATCAATGCTGTCGCGGTGAACGATCGGGGCGATGGCGTCGAAGAAGGCGAGGCTGTCCTGCCCGGTGGCTTGTGCGATACTGCTCGCCAGCGTGGCGGCGGTGAGGGGTCCGGTGGCGACGATGGCAGGGCCCGCCGCGGGCAACGCATCGATCCGCTCACGCACGATCTCCACGTTGGGCAGTGCGCCAAGCTCCCGTTCTACCGCGGCCGAAAACACGTCCCGATCTACCGCCATCGCAGATCCGGCCGGCACGCGGGCGACTTCGCCAGCACGCATCACCAGGCTGTCGAGCGCGCGCATCTCGTGGTGCAGCAGGCCAACCGCGTTCTTCTCGCTATCATCCGAGCGGAACGAGTTGGAGCAAACCAGCTCAGCCAAGCCATCGCCCTGATGCGCCGGGGTGCTGTCGCCCCCGCCGCGCATCTCCGACAACCGCACCCGCAAGCCGCGCCGGGCGAGCTGCCATGCCGCCTCGCTACCAGCCAGGCCGCCGCCGATTACGTGAATATCATGTGCCATCGCCCTGCCGCCTAGAGCTTGCACGGCATGGTGTTCAAGGGCAGTTGCACCGGACGGGGGTGAAGGATGGTGAAGCGCGCACTGATCGAGCATCGTCCGTGGCTATTTGCGGGCCTGGCGATGTCGATCGTGTTCTGGATGGTATCCGGAGGGCCGCTGGGCGGCATGTTCCAGATCGCGCTCAAGGGCGGATCGGTCGCCGCGCTGGCGGCTTACGCCCTATCGCGCACGTCGGCGCGGGACGGGCGAATGATCGCGGGGGTCATGGCGCTTGGCGCGGCAGGCGATGTCGGCATCGAGCTCAGCACCGTGGCCGGCGGCGCCTTCTTTCTTCTCGCGCACCTCGTGGCGATCACGCTTTATCTGCGCAATCGGCGGCCGGACCCGGCGGGATCGCAAAGGTTGGCTGCCGCAGCGCTGGCGATGGGCGTCCCCCTCGGCGCTTGGCTGCTGACCCACGATAGCCTGACAGTGATCTATGCGGTCGCACTGGGTTCAATGGCCGCAAGCGCGTGGCTTAGCCGGTTCAGCCGATACCGCGTGGGCGTCGGCGCCCTGCTGTTCGTGATCAGCGACTTGCTCATCTTCGCCAGGCTTGGCGGCGTGCTGCAGCAGTCGCTGACCAGTTGGTTCATCTGGCCGCTTTACTACGCCGCACAGCTACTGATCTGCACCGGCGTCGTTCAGGCAGTCCGGCGGGATCACCGGGCGTAAATTCCTGCATCAAAAACGGCGGCGCGGCTCTCGCGTCACCGCTATGTCCATCAGGCGCCGGTGATCACTCTCCGCCAGGCTCCCCGCTCATGTCGGCGTCGCTTTGGGGGGTGGTATCGGGCGTCGTCGTCGCTGCGCTTCGGCCCAGCATTTCTTCCACCACCGCTTCTTCGGCGGCATTCTCGGGTTCCGCTTCCTCGTCAATCAGCGCTGCACCGACGACGTGCTCGCCCTCGGCCACGTTGAAAATGCGCACGCCCGACGTACTGCGACCGACGATGCGGAAACCGCCGTCGCGGTCCAGCATGTGGCGGAGGTCGATCGAAGTCCGGATCAATTTCGCCTGGTCGGTCACCAACATCAGTTGCGAACCGTGGCGGACCGGGAAGGTCGCTACCACCGGACCATTGCGCCCGGGCTGCGAGTCGGGATCCGTGATGTTGGTCAGCCCCAAGCCGCCCCGGCCCGTACGCCGATACTCGTAAGCCGACGAGATCTTGCCAAAACCGTTAGCGGTGATGGTGAGCAGGAATTCCTCACCTTCCGCCATGGCCGCTGCCTTATCGGCTTCCAGGCCCAGCGGAGCCGGCGTGTCCTTCCATCGAGCCGAACGAATGTAGGCGTCCCGCACCTCGTAATCGGCTTCGCCTGCGTCGAGCACGGCAAGCGAGACAACCTTGCCGTCCCCCTTGAACGCCATTCCGCGCACACCGATGCCGGTCCGGCTCTTCGTTTCACGCGCATCCGTGGCGGCGAAGCGGATGGCCCGCCCTTCATCGCTGGCGAGAAAGATGTCCTGGCCTTCGGCTACCAGTGACACCCCGATCAAGCGGTCACCGCTGCCTTCGACAAAACCCATGGCGTATTTGCCGTTGGTCGGCACGTTGGCGAAGCAATCCATCGAATTGCGCCGGATCATCCCCTGTTCCGTCGCGAACACGATATGCAGCGACCCCCAGGCATTTTCATCCTCGGGCAGCGGCAGAACGTTCGTGACCTTCTCGTCGTCCGCCAGCGGCAGCAGGTTCACCATGGGGCGTCCCTTGGTCTGCGGTCCGCCTTCCGGCAACTTCCATACCTTGAGGCGATAGACCCGCCCCAGGCTGGTGAAGAACAGCACGGGATTATGAGTGCTGGTGACGAACATCTCGACCACCGCGTCTTCGTCCTTGGTCGCCATTCCGCTGCGGCCCTTGCCGCCGCGATGCTGCGCCCGGAACGTGGAGAGCGGGGTCCGCTTGATGTAGCCGCCATGCGTGACCGTCACGACCATCTCGTCGCGTTCGATCAGGTCCTCGTCCTCCAGCCCATCCCATGCAGGCGCGATCTCGCTGAGGCGCGGGGTGGCATAAAGATCACGGATTTCGGTCAGCTCGGCGCGCATAACCGCGTAGAGTTTCGCCCGGTCACCCAGAATTTCGAGGTAACCCTCGATCGCGGTCGCCAACTGCTTGAGCTCGTCGCCAATCTCGTCGCGGCCCAGCGCGGTGAGGCGGTGAAGCCGCAGTTCAAGGATCGCGCGAACCTGCCGCTCGGACATGCGGTACGTGCCGCCGTGTTCGTCCGCCGAGGGCTCGATCGCCTCGACCAGCGCGATGTACTGCGCGATGTCGCCGATCGGCCATTCCTTCGCGAGCAGCTTGGCCCGCGCATCCGCCGGGTTGCTGGAGCCGCGGATCATCGCCACGACCTCGTCCATGTTGGACACCGCGATCACCAGGCCGAGCAAGATATGCGCCCGTTCGCGCGCCTTGTTCAGTTCGAACTTCGTGCGCCGGGTGATCACCTCCTCGCGGAAGGTGATGAAGGCGCGCAGAATGTCCGCCAGGCCCAGCGTCTCGGGCCGGCCGCCGCGGATCGCCAGCATGTTGGCCGGGAAGCTCGCTTGCGCAGGTGTGTGCCGCCAGATCTGGTTCAGCACCACTTCGGGCGTGGCGTCCCGCTTCAGGTCGACGACCACCCGCACGCCTTGGCGGTTGGATTCGTCGCGGATGTCGGAAATGCCCTCGATCCGCTTGTCCTTGGCGGCTTCCGCCATCTTCTCGACCAGGCCGGACTTGCCGACCTGATAGGGGATCGAAGTGAAGACGATCGATTGCCGACCTTCGCCCTTGCCGCCGCGGCCAGTCTCCACCGTATGCCGCGCGCGCATCAGGATCGATCCGCGCCCGGTCATGTAGGCGTTGCGAGCACCGGATTGGCCCAGGATCAGCGGCGCGGTGGGAAAATCCGGACCGGGAATGATCGCCATCAACTCTTCGGGCGACAGCAGCGGGTTGTCGATCAGTGCCAGGCAGCCATCGATCACTTCGCCCAGATTGTGCGGCGGGATGTTGGTCGCCATGCCCACGGCGATGCCACCCGCGCCGTTGACCAGCAGGTTGGGAAAGCGCGCCGGCAGCACCGACGGCTCGCGCCGCGACCCGTCGTAATTCTCGACGAAATCGACGGTGTCCTTGTCGAGATCATCCAGCAAGCTGTTAGCGACCCGCGCCAGCCGCGCTTCGGTATAGCGCATCGACGCCGGGGGATCGGGGTCCATCGAGCCGAAGTTGCCCTGGCCGTCGATCAACGGCACCCGCAGCGACCAGGGCTGCACCATCCGCGCCAGCGCATCGTAGATCGCGCTGTCACCGTGCGGGTGATAGTTGCCCATCACGTCGCCGACGATCTTGGCGCTCTTGCGGTAAGGCCGTCCGGCGACGAAGCCGCCTTCGTTGCTGGCGAACAGGATGCGCCGATGCACCGGCTTCAGCCCATCGCGCACATCGGGCAGCGCGCGCGCGACGATCACGCTCATCGCGTAATCGAGATAGCTCGTCTTCATCTCATCGACGATGTCGATGCGGGCGTATTCACCCATCGGAGACGGGGCGGTCAGGGTTTCGGTATCGTCGCTCAATGTTTTCGTTTTCTTTGTGGCGCGCGCGACGGCGCTGCGGTTGAGCAAGCCTAGGGCAGGGGGTGGGAAACTGCCAGTTGCAACGTGTCTGCCGCGCCTGCGCGGGCGACCTTTTCCACATAAGAATGGCGCAACGGAACAGCAACCGCTGAGCGCTGGCTGACGCGCCTGTTCAAAGGCGGTTCACGGCTCATCAGCGAGAGAGTTTGCAATGTCGGGGAACAGGCGGCACTAGCCGCTCGCCTGGCAGCGCGGCCGGACAGGTGGCCGCAATACCACTCAATGGGAGACTACTGGATGTTCGTGTTTGCTCGTTCCGGCGCCTCGCGCCTGGTTCTTGCCGTTGCGCTCGCTTCCGGAGCAGCAGTGACTTTGGCCGCGCCTGCACAGGCCGCCAAGAAGCAGGAGGCGCCCGCCGCGCCAAAGGTCAACTATTCGAAGGCGTTCGTAGGCGCCTATCAGCCGTTCTCCGCCAAGGTGAACGCCGGCGGCGATCTCGCCCCGCTGAAGGCTGAACTGGCGGCTCTGCATGCCGCTGCCCAGACCCCTGACGACAAGTTCGCAGCCGGGCAGGTGACCTACAACCTGGGTGCGAAGCTCAAGGACATGGCGCTGCAGCGACAGGGCGTGGCCATGATGATCGGCAGCGGCAGCGCACAGGGTGCGGCCGACCGGTCGAAGCACCTCGCGGCCGCCGCGCAGCTCGCGTACCAGGACAAGGACTGGACTGCGGCACGGACGTTCGGCGAGCAGGCGATTGCCGCGGGCTACACCGAAGGCGAGCAGCTGATCGCCGAAACCTATTTCGCGCAGGATCAGAATGCCGCTGGCATCGATTACCTGGACAAGGCCATCGCCAAGAAGGTTGCTGCGGGCCAGACGGTCCCCGACACGTGGCTGAAGCGCGGTCTTGCGATGGCTTACGAGGCGAAACTCGCTCCACAAGCCGCGAAGTTCGCAGCGATGTATGCGCAGTACTATCCCTCGCAGACGAGCTGGGGGGATGCGATCGCGATCCAGCGCAATTTCAACAATTATGAGGGCCAGGAACTGCTCGACCTGCTCCGGCTTGCCCAGCGGACAAATGCCTTGCGCACGGAACGTGACTATGTCGACTATATCGAGGCTGTCGACGCGCGGCGTCTTCCGGGCGAAACTCAGCGGATCATCGAGGCTGGCGTCGCGGCCAACCTGCTCAAGCCCAATGACGTGTACGTGGCGGAAGCCCGGACGGTGGCCGCGGGACGCCTGAACGCCGATCTGGCCGACCTGCCGAAGCTGGCGCGTGACGCGCGTCTGCCCAGCGCCACCGGGGCAACGTTATCAGCTGCCGGCGATGCATTCCTGAGCTATCAGAAGCCGGCCGAAGCTGAGGAGTTCTACAAGCTCGCTTTGTCGAAGCCTGGCGTCGACACGGCCCGCATCCTGACCCGCCTGGGCATCGCTCAGCTCGATCAGGGCAAGACTGCCGAGGCCGAGGCGAATTTCGCCAAGGTGGAAGGTGCGCGTCAGGCAATCGCGCGGCTGTGGTCGCTCTACGCGAGCCAGGGCGCCAAGCCCGTTGCTGCCGCGCAGTAACCGCTCAGAAGGGCAGGCATGACGGGGGGTGCGGATCCGTGGGGGTCCGCACCCCTTTTTGTGCTCTTAGATCAGCGCAGGCGCTTGACCCACAGTTCGGCACCCTCGCGGCGCTCGACCTTGAAGTTGGGCAGATTGCGGAACATCGCCGACAGGCTGCTGAAGCCATAATTGCGCACATCGAAGCTTGAACGGTTTCCGGCGATCTGGCCGACCTGCTGGACGCGAGCCCAGCCTTCTTCGTCGCGCTTGGCCTCCTTGTAGGCCGCGCCGATCAATTCCATCAGTTCGGTGTCCGCGGTCAGGTTTTCCGCCGCGACGCTCTGGGTCGCAGCGCTGGGCACGGTCTCTTGCGCCTGCGAGGTCTTGATCAGCTGATCGACATCAATGAACCGTGTGCAGACCGACTTGAACGCCTGGGGGGTCTTCGTGCTGCCGAAGCCGTAGACCACGATGCCATCCTGCCGCAGTCGGGTGACGAGCGGCGTGAAATCGCTGTCGGAGCTCATGATGCCGAACCCGTCGACCTTGCCCTGATAAAGCAGGTCGATGGCGTCGATCGTCATCGCCATGTCGGTCGCGTTCTTGCCTTTAGACACGTCGAACTGCTGTTGCGGCCGGATGCCGTAACGGTTGGTGATCGTGTCCCACTTCGCCAGACCCTGCTTGGCGAAGTTGCCGTATGCGCGGCGAATGTTGACCTGGCCCAGTTCCGCCATGACGGTTAGCACGGGGTCGATCGCGGCCGGGGTGATGTTGTCCGCGTCGATCAGCAGGGCGATGTTCTTGAGATTCTCGTTCATGTCCATGCGCGGCTAGATGCGCGCAGCCCGGCCCTTAAGCAACCGGCTCGAACTCGCCGCTGTCCTCATCCAGCAGGTGCAGCAAGCCATCGGAGATCGCGAAGAACGCTCCACGCAGGCGGAGGCGGCCCTGCTTTTCCAGTTCAGCGACACAGGGAAACGTGCGCAGGTTGGCAAGGCTGACCTTGACCCCCGCTTGTTCCATCGCACGCTCTGCCTCCCGCCCTTCGGTGCCATGCTGCGCGACCACTTCCTCTCGCGCATCATCCAGCAGGTCGATCCAGTCAGCGATGAATCCGCCTTGGCCCGGTTCCGTCCCGTGCATGCTCTGCGTGAGGGCTGCCTTGCAACCGCCGCACATTCCATGGCCCATCACCACGATTTCGCGCACCTTGAGAAACTGGACTGCGAATTCCAGCGCGGCGGACACACCATGATGGCCTGGCGTAGTCTCAAACGGGGGGACCATCGCGGCGACATTGCGGACCACGAAGATCTCTCCAGGGGTAATGTCGAAAATCTGCGCCGGATCGACGCGGCTATCTGAACACGCGATCACCATCACCCGCGGTTCCTGAGCTTCGCTCAAGGCCGCCCACCGCTCCCGCCGCTGCGTCCAGCCGGTTTCCCGGAAGCGGCGATAGCCTTCGATAAGGCCGGCGAGTTCGATTGAAGGGGCATTGGTCATGCCGCGGCGATGCCGCACGGCCTTGCCGCTGACAAGCCCCGGCACTAAGTGGCGGGGCATGAACGATCTCGCGTCCGCGCCGCGCCCCTTACGAGAACGCAAGCCTGACTGGATTCGGGTGAAAGCGCCGGTGAGCAAAGGCTATCACGAGACACGCCAACTGATGCGCGACCTGTCGCTCAACACGGTGTGCGAAGAGGCGGCGTGTCCCAACATCGGCGAATGCTGGACGAAGAAGCACGCCACCGTGATGATCCTGGGCGATGTCTGCACCCGGGCCTGTGCGTTCTGCAACGTCAAGACGGGTATGCCGCGCACGGTCGATCCGCTGGAGCCCGAACACGTGGCAGCGGCGGCGGCCAAGCTGGGCCTGCAGCATATCGTCGTCACAAGCGTTGACCGCGACGATCTGGCCGACGGGGGCGCCTCTCAGTTCGTCAAGGTCATCGAGGCACTACGGCGCGAGACGCCTGGCACCACGATCGAGATCCTGACCCCCGATTTCCGCAACAAGATGCGCCCTGCGGTCGAGGCCATCTGCGCGGCTGGGCCCGACGTCTACAATCATAACCTGGAAACCGTCCCGCGGCTCTACCCTACGATCCGCCCAGGCGCGCGCTATTACGCATCGCTGCGCTTGCTCGAGGAAGTGAAGGCGCATGATCCGCTGATCTTCACCAAGTCGGGCGTCATGCTGGGGCTGGGCGAACAACGGCTGGAAGTGCATCAGGTGATGGACGACATGCGCTCCGCCGGGGTCGATTTCATCACCATGGGGCAATACCTGCAGCCCACTCCGCGCCATGCGAAGGTGGAGGAATTCGTCACTCCCAAGGCGTTTGTCGCCTACGGCGCGATCGGGAGGGCCAAGGGCTTCCTGCAGGTCGCCGCAAGCCCGCTGACCCGCTCAAGCTATCACGCCGGCGACGATTTCGCCGCGATGCGCGCGGCACGCGAAGCCAAGTTGGTCCGCCAGGGGGCCTGATGCCCGGAATCCACGAAGTCCGCCGGCTGCCATACAGCGCGGAGCAGATGTTCGATCTGGTCGCCGACGTGGGACGTTATGGCGAGTTTCTGCCGTGGGTAGTCGCCAGCCGCGTCCGATCGGATACCGACACCGAAATGGTCGCCGACATGTTGGTGGGATTCAAACACCTGCGCGAGAAGTTCACCTCGCGCGTGGTGAAGCAGCGTCCGCGTCATATTGAGGTGATCTATCTCGACGGGCCGATGAAAGATCTCGATAACCGCTGGTTGTTCACACCCACTCCGGACGGCGGCTGCGAAATCGACTTTTGCGTCGACTTCACCTTCCGCAGCAGCGTGTTCGAAGCACTCGCGGGGCAATATTTCGACCGCGCGTTCCGCAAGATGATGGCCGCTTTCGAATCGCGGGCCGACGACCTCTACGGCAGCAGCAGTTCCAGCGCCGCCAGCGTCGCCTGACGGCGAATCTCGCTCCGACCCAAGTCGCCGAAATCCCGCCGTTCGCCTTCCGGTTCGGCGTCGGCGTCCCGGCGCGCACGGGCGAACACCACGGTGCCGACCGGTTTCAATTCGGTCCCTCCGCCAGGTCCGGCGATGCCGCTGATCGCCACTGCGACGTCCGCGTCGCTGCGATCGATAGCACCCTGCGCCATGGCCCAGACGCAGGCGATCGATACCGCGCCGAACGTCTCGATGATGTCGCTCGGCACGCCGAGCAATTCCTGCTTGGCCTTGTTGGAATAGGTCACGAAGCCGCGGTCGAGCACGGCGGACGAGCCGGCGATTTCCGTCAGCGCGGCGGCGACCAAACCGCCGGTGCAGCTTTCCGCCACGGCCACCCGCCGCCCGGCAGCGGCATTTTCCTCGACGACCCGGCGCGCGAGCGCGACGATCTCGTCGGGCAGAAGGGCATCAACCACCCTTCGCCCCGTTCTTGTCGCCGCGATCGACCATCTCGAAGATGAACCCCGCGAGTCCGGCGATATTCTCCGGCGGAAGCGGGGCGAGCAGTTGCAGGCCGCGCTCGATATCGGGGCAATCGTCTGCTTTCAGTTCGGTGCCGACCATCGTGGTGATCATGGCATCGACGAACGGCTTAAGCGCGGAATCGGGCATCTGGGCGAACATGCCAGCCATATCGGCCTTTTCCTTCGCTCCCATCTCCAGCAGCGCCTGTCGCGCCGCCGGCCACGCGGAGTCCGCACCTTGAGCGAACCGCTGCTGCAGCGCCGCCCCGTTCGTCGCCAGATAACCGTTGGCCGACAGGCGCGAAGCACAGGTGGCACGCACTCCGGACAGCAGGTGCGGCAACGCATAGCGGACCGCCGCCTGGGCCGATTCCGGCTTGATCTGCGATTTGGCCGAAGCCACCTTCGCGGCGTGAGCACTGGCGGGCATCGCCAGTACTGCGAGAGCGGCCAACGCAGCGATCTTGTTCATCTCACAACCCTTTCAGATTCTAATCAGCGTGGCCGCAGCTTGTGCGGCAATACCTTCGCCGCGCCCCGTGAAGCCCAGCCGCTCCGTAGTGGTCGCCTTCACATTTACCGCGCCTGCATCCACCTGCACAAGGGCGCCGAGCGCTTGCTGCATGGCTTCGCGATGCGGCCCTATCTTGGGCGCTTCGCAGATCAACGTCAGGTCGATGTTGCCCACGCGGTAGCCGGCAGCGTGGACCAGCGACATCGCATGTTCGACAAAACGAGCCGAGCGGCATCCCCGCCACTGAGGATCGCTTGGCGGAAAATGCTGGCCAATATCACCCGCGCCGATCGCGCCCAGCAGTGCGTCGACAACTGCGTGCAGCCCGACATCGGCATCGCTGTGACCGGCAAGGCCGAAGTCGTGCTCGATCCGGACGCCGCACAGCCACAATTCCTCGCCGGGTTCCAGGCGATGGACATCATACCCGGTGCCCACCCGCACCGGCGCCGGCGCTTGGGCAAAGTCCTGCGCGAACGTCAGCTTCGCCAATGCTTCGTCTCCCTCGACCATCGCTACCTCTTCTCCCGCGGCGCGAAGGACCTGCGCATCATCGCCGGCATCGGGCAAGCCGGCCCACGCCCGGTGCGCTGCGCGGATCGCCTCGGTACGAAAACCCTGCGGCGTCTGCACCCGGCGCAGCGCGCTTCGGTCCGCTGGTTGCGTCATCAGCCCGTGCTTTTCGAACGCGAGGCTGTCGACCATTGGCAGGACGGGGATCGCGCCGGAATGCTTATCCAGCGCAGCCAGAACTCGCTCGATGACGGCGCGCGGAAGGACAGGCCGCGCAGCGTCGTGGATGAGCACGCGCTCCGCAGGGCCGATCGCCTCCAAAGCCAGGGCAACCGAGCGCTGCCGGGTCTCGCCGCCAGTCACCAACGTCACCGTCAGACCTGATAGAGCCTGTCGAGCTACATCGTCCGCACTTGCGGGTATTGCGACGACGACCGGCGACGCACCTGCGGCCAGCATCGCCTCTACCGAGTGACGAACGACGGGCTTGCCGCGCCATGCCGCGAATTGCTTTGGCATCGGCTGACCGGCCCGCAGGCCCTGGCCAGCGGCAACGACGATCGCGGCGAAGGAGGGGAGGGCAGTCACGCCGGCGGCGCTACCGCCTTGCGCGCAGGCCTTCAATCCACTACGCGCCTGCCCATAATTTAGGCACCTTATGTCCCAGCTTCCACCACCCCCCCCGTTGCGGCCGATCCAGGTCGGTCCAGTGACGATCGCCGAACCGGTCGTGCTGGCGCCGATGACCGGCGTCACGGACCTGCCGTTCCGCGCGCTCGTGCGCCGCTATGGCTCAGGGCTCAACGTCACCGAAATGATCGCGAGCGAGGCCGCCATCCGCGAAACGCGGCAGTCGGTGCAAAAGGCTGCGTGGGCACCGATCGAGGATCCGGTGTCGATGCAGCTTGTCGGCTGCGACCCAACGTCAATGGGCGAAGCCGCGAAACTGGCAGCGGACAAGGGCGCGGCGATCATCGATATCAATTTCGGCTGCCCCGTGCGCAAGGTGGTGGGTCAGTTCGCGGGCTCCGCCTTGATGCGCGAGATGCCACTGGCCATTCGGCTGATGGAAGCCTGCGTCAAGGCGGTGGACGTGCCGGTCACGGTCAAGATGCGGATGGGCTGGGATCACGACAGCCTCAATGCGCCGGAACTGGCTCGGATTGCGCAGGATCTCGGGGTGCAGATGGTCACGGTGCACGGTCGGACCCGGAACCAGATGTATAAGGGTTCGGCGGACTGGGCTTTCGTCCGCCAGGTGAAGGACGCGGTGACCATCCCGGTCTTAGTCAACGGCGACATCTGCACCATCGATGACGCCGCGCAAGCGCTCGGACAATCGGGCGCCGACGGCCTCATGATCGGTCGTGGAGCATACGGCAGGCCGTGGCTGCTCGGCCAGGTGATGCACTGGTGGCGCACCGGGCAGGCGCTGGCCGATCCCGCGATCGACGAACAATACGCCACGATGGTGGAGCATTATCGGGCGATGCTTGATCTGTACGGACCGGTGACGGGCGTGAAGATGGCTCGCAAGCACATCGGCTGGTACACCAAGGGGCTTCACGGCTCTGCCGAGTTCCGTAACAAGGTCAACTTCATCGACCAGGCGGAGCAGGTGCTGGGCGAGATCGACCGGTTTTATGAGCCGCTGTTGCTTCGGCAGGCGGCTTGAGCGAGCAGGGCGGAGACCCCGGTCCCGCCGTCCAGATCGCGGGGCTTGGCTTTGCGCTCGTGCTGCTCGATCCAGACATGCGCATCACCGAGGCGAACCCTGCGACCGAAGAGATGCTGGGCCGCAGCGCGCATCGCCTCGTGGGTCAGCCGTTGTTCGAAGTGGTCTCCATCGACGATCTACGGGTGACCGCGCATTCCCGTGAGGACGCGGCACCGCTGGTGGCGCGCGGGGTGACAATCCGTACCGGCGCAGTGGAACGCCGGGTGAACCTGACCATGTCGCCGCTACCGACCCACCCCGGCTGGAGGGTCGTTACCCTGTCCGATGCCGGGCAGGACGAAATGGCCGAACCCGGTCGCAAACCCGCCGGTTTGACCGCTCCGGCCGTTCTTGCGCATGAGATCAAGAACCCGCTCGCCGCCATTCGCGGCGCAGGTCAGCTGATCGCGCGCAAGCTCGACCCCAAGGACCGTCCGCTCGCCGATCTGATCGGCACCGAAGTCACCCGCATCGCTTCGTTGATCGACCGCATGCAGCGCATCGGCGCGCGCGGGGCGGAACCCAATGTCGCGCTGAACCTGCACGAGGCGGTGCGCAACGCCATCGCCACCGTTCGCGGAGCCGGGCTGGGCAGCGTCGAATTGATCGAGGAATTCGACCCCTCGCTTCCCCCGGTGCTCGCCAACCAGGGCGCCTTGGAGCAGGTGGTCATCAATCTGCTGGCCAACGCCCGCGATGCCTGCGCCGGGATCGACAGCGCACAGATTATCGTACGCACGCGTTACGTCAGTGGGCTGATCTTCAACGCCATCCGTCCCGGCCGCTCGGTCAGACTGCCGATCGAACTGACGATCACCGACAACGGCCCAGGCATTCCGCCCGAACTGCGCGACCACGTGTTCGAGCCCTTCGTCAGCAGCAAGAAGGGTGGGCAGGGTCTCGGCCTGGCGCTGGTCCATCGTCTGGTGCGCGACATGGAAGGGCGCGTAGCGCATGAGCGCGACGGCAAGGCAGGCCTCACGCACTTTCGCGTTCATCTGCCGGTGAGCAGGTAGGGGGAACACCGATGCACGGCACCATCCTGCTGGTCGAGGACGACACGGCGATCGCGACGGTGATCACCACTGCGCTGGAGGACGAGGGTTTTTCCGTCGACCGGACCGACTCCCTTGGGGGTCGGGACCGGTTACTTGAGCGTGGTGACTACCGGGTCATGCTGACTGACGTCGTGCTGACGGACGGCGACGGCATCGCCAGCCTGGCCCGGGTGAGACAGGCGCATCCCGATCTCCCAGTGATCGTGCTATCCGCCCAGAACACCCTCGACACCGCGATTCGCGCGACGGAAATCGCCGCATTCGAATACTTCCCCAAACCGTTCGACCTGGAAGAGCTCGTGCGTGCGGTGGTGCAGGCGGCGGGCGAACGGACCGAAGGGGTGACCGCTCCGGATGAACCCGCGGACGCCCTGCCGCTGGTCGGTCGCAGCCAGGCGATGCAGGGCGTGTATCGCATGATCACGCGCGTCCTGCGCAACGACCTGACGGTCCTGATCCTGGGCGCGTCCGGGACGGGTAAGGAATTGGTGGCCGAAGCAATCCACCAACTGGGCCATCGCCGTTCGGGGCCGTTCGTGGCGGTGAACGCCGCAGCGATTCCCCACGAACTGCTCGAAAGCGAACTGTTCGGGCACGAGAAGGGCGCCTTTACCGGCGCGATCAACCAGGCAATTGGCAAATTCGAGCAAGCCAACGGCGGCACGTTGTTCCTTGACGAGATCGGCGATATGCCCGTCTCCGCGCAGACCCGCTTGCTGCGAGCGCTACAATCGGGCCGCATCCGCCGGGTGGGCGGCCGGCAGGAGATCGGCGTCGACGTTCGTATCCTTGCGGCGACGAACCGCGATCTTGCGCCAATGATCGCCGCCGGCAGCTTCCGTGAAGACCTTTACTATCGCCTCGCCGTGGTGCCGATCGAATTGCCCCCGCTGCGGGATCGGACGGACGACATCGCCCCTCTGGCGCGTCACTTCCTGGGGCAGGCAGCGGCTGATGGACTGCCGCGACGGCGGGTCGATCAAAGCGGTGTCGCGGCCCTTGAGGCGCGGCCGTGGCGGGGCAACGTGCGCGAGCTGCGCAATGCGATCTACCGGCTCGCGCTGATGGCACGCGAGGATAAGATCGACGCGAACGCGGTCGAGACGGTCCTGGGGGAACGGGCCCCGCGGCCCGGGGAGCAGCAACCGGGGTTCGCAGGCGCCCTCGACCACTGGCTGCAACACGCCCGTCCGGCCGATGGGCGTTTGTACGACGCGGCAATCGCGGAGCTGGAGCGGCCGCTATTCGTCCATGCGCTGACGGTGACGGGCGGCAATCAGGTGCGCGCCGCCCGGCTGCTGGGCATTAATCGGAACACTCTGCGCAAACGCCTGACCGAACTCGACCTTGATCCGGAGATTTGCGCTCGTCGCGGCTGATGCGATTGGCATTTAGCCGAAAACTGCTTGCAAATCTGCAACAGTAGCGTTGTAGCAGAGCAACGAATGGCTTCTTCGCCGTCTCTTGCCACCGCCCCGCGCACAAGCGGTCGTAGCCCCCGCTGGTGGCGGAGGTTTGTCGTGACGAGCCGACGTGCGAACTTCTACCTGATCCTCGAGATCGTCGCCACGCTCACCTTCCTGCCGATGGTGTGGACGACGTGGTACACGTTCAGCGGACCGCCCACCGCGGGCGAATTGCTGCCGTCAAGACAGGTGGCCCTGCTGCTCATTGGCACCCTGGTGCCGGCGATGACACTGCTGGTGCTGCTCGGTCGGCGCCTGGCTCTCCGACGCGCGGATGGCGGCACGGCTCGGCTGCATGTGCGGCTCGTGTTCTTCTTTTCGCTGATCGCCGCGATTCCCACCCTGCTGGTAGTGGGGTTCGCCGCGATCCTATTCCAATCCGGCGTCGACTTCTGGTTTTCCGACAATTCGCGCGGGGTCATGCAGAACGCGAATGCCCTTGCGCGGGGGTATTACGAACAGAACCAGTTGCAGGTCGCCGACAACACCGTGTCGATGGCCAATGTGATGCAGTATTACCTGCAGCAGTATCCGCTTACCGACCCCGCGCTGACCGAGATTTACGGCACCCAGGTCAAGCAACTGGAACTCAACGAGTCCGCGATCCTTCAGCAGATCCCCGACGGCTCGTTCCGCATCGCGGCTTTCAGCAACATCAGTTCGGATAACCGCGTTACGAAGGTCGCAGCCGCAGCCTTGCCGGTGCTCAAGGCCGGCGATCCGATCTATGTCGCAGGCAATGCCGTGCGGATCGAGGCGGTCGCCGCGATCGACTTGAAGTCCGGCGTCTTCCTTTACGCCGCGCGCAATACCGAGGCGACGAGTTTCAGCCAGTGGTCCCGCGCCCAGTCGGTCGTCGCATCCTACGACATCCTGGCCAAACGAGCGCGCGCGCTGCAGTTGCGGTTCAACGTCACGTTGTTCTTCGTCAGCCTGGCGCTTGTCGGCCTAGCCGTATGGTTCGCGCTGCGCTTTGCCGACCGGCAGGTGAAGCCATTGACGGAACTCGTCTCGGCGTCCCGTCAGGTCGGCGCAGGCAACTTCAAGGTACGCGTGGAAGGTCGTACCGGCCCCGATGAAATCGGCATGCTCAATCGCGCATTCAACCGCATGGCTGGTCAAATCGAGCAGCAGACCGCCGCTCTACTCGGAGCCAATCACCAGCTTGAAGAGCGACGGGCGTTCATTGAGGCGGTGGTGGAATCCATCTCGGCCGGGATCGTCACGGTCGACCGCGACGGGCGCGTGCTGCTGATGAACAGTTCGGCGCAGGAGCTGTTGCTGGGGGAGAAAGGGCCGGTGCCCGCCGGCCTCATGCTCACCAGCATCGCGCCGCAGTTCGGCTCGGTGAACGATGGCAGCCTGACCGGCGGGATCGTCAACTGGACCAAGAGCGGCGAGCTTTTGACGCTGGCGGTCAAGGTCGGCGATGCGCCCGATGGCCGGGTGATCACGTTCGAGGATATAACCCGCCAGATTCTCGATCAGCGGCAGGCTGCTTGGTCCGACGTCGCCCGCCGGATCGCGCATGAGATCAAGAACCCGTTGACCCCGATCCAGCTGGCGACCGAGCGTTTGAAGCGGCGCTATCGCAAGCAGATCCTCCAGGATGGCGAACTGTTCGATGAACTCACCAACACGATCGTGCGCCAGGTCGGCGACCTCAGGAAGATGGTCGACGAGTTCTCCAGTTTCGCCCGGCTGCCGAAGCCGGTGTTCCGCCCGGAAGACGGTTACGACCTGGTCAAGCAGGCGCTGTTTCTGCAGGAAGTGGCGCATCCTGAAATCGACTTCCGCCTGACCTCGGGCAGCGAAGGCGGGGTCCCGCTCGCGTGTGATCGCCACCAGTTCGGACAGGCGATGACCAATGTCCTGAAGAACGCGGTCGAGGCGATCGAAACCCGCTCACGCGGCGCCGAGCCCGATTACCGCGGCCAGATCGGGGTTGCTCTTCAAAGCACGGGAGAGGCCCTGACGGTCATCGTCACGGATAACGGTGTGGGCTTGCCGCAGGATCGTGAGCGGATCGTCGAACCGTATGTGACAACGCGCGAGAAGGGCACCGGGCTCGGCCTCGCCATCGTCAACAAGATCGTCGAGGAGCACGGCGGCGAAATGACTTTCGCAGGCGCACCGGGCGGGGGAACCCGGGTGTCCTTGCGTTTCGCGCGCAACCCGCTGGCCGCAGGAACGGTGGCGGCCGAATGAAATCTGGCAAGGATCATCCCTAAGATGGCACTCGATATTCTGATCGTCGACGACGAGCGCGACATTCGCGAACTGGTCGCAGGCGTCCTCAGCGACGAAGGTTACGAGTGCCGCACCGCCGGCGACAGCACGTCCGCGCTGGCCGCGGTCGACTTGCGCCGACCGAGCCTCGTGCTGCTCGACGTGTGGCTCCACGGCAGCCCGATGGACGGGCTCGAAGTGCTCGACGAGATCAAGAAGCGGGAGCCGGAATTGCCGGTCATCATCTTCTCCGGTCACGGCAACATCGACACCGCGGTCTCCGCCGTCGGACGCGGGGCGATGGACTTCATCGAGAAGCCGTTCGAGGCGGAGAAGCTGCTCCTGCTGGTGCAGCGGGCTACCGAAACCGAGCGGCTGCGGCGCGAGAACACGCGGCTGCGCGAGGGCTTCGCTCGCGGAGAGGAATTCACCGGCAACTCGGCTGCGATCAATGCCGTTCGGGCGACGTTGAAACGGGTCGCGACCACCGGCAGCCGCGTAATGATCAGCGGGCCAGGCGGATCGGGCAAGGAAGTGGCGGCGCGACTGCTGCATTCCTGGAGCGGACGGGCGGACAATGCCTTCGTCATCGTCAATTCCGCACGCATCACGCCCGAGCGGTTCGAACAGGAACTGTTCGGCGAGGAGGCCGATGGCAAGCTGCTGCGCCCCGGCCTGCTCGAACTTGCGGACGGCGGTACGCTCTACCTCGATGAGGTGGCCGACATGCCGTTGTCGACTCAGGCACGCATCCTCCGGGTGCTCACCGAGCAAAGTTTCGTCCGGGTCGGCGGAACTCGCCAGATCGCGGTCGATGTTCGAGTGGTTTCGTCAACTTCTCGCGACCTCGCCGGGGAAATCGAGGAAAAGAACTTCCGCGAAGATCTTTTCTATCGGCTCAACGTGGTGCCAGTCGCGATCCCTTCGCTGGCCGAGCGGCGCGACGACATCCCGTCGCTGGCCGAGCACTTCTTCACTCGTTACGCCGCTGAGCAGGGCATCCCGCCGCCCGACATCTCCGAAGACGCGATCGCCGCGCTGCAGGCGTACGACTGGCCGGGCAACGTGCGCCAGCTGCGCAACGTGGTGGAGCGGACGATCATTCTCACCCCGCGTGAGCGGCTTGCGACCGTGGAGGCTGACATGCTGCCCAGCGAAGTCGCCGGAGGCCGCGCTGGCGGGGGAGGGGGCGTCACGGCCATGATGGGCGTGCCTTTGCGCGAAGCACGGGAGAGCTTTGAGCGCGAGTACCTGACGATCCAGATCCGCAGGTTCTCCGGCAACATTTCCAAGACAGCGAGCTTTATCGGCATGGAGCGTTCGGCGCTCCACCGGAAGCTCAAGCTTCTTGGCATGGTAGACCGGCGCGAAGATGAAGAATAGCTAGCGGTCGAATAGTCGCAAGCAATGCGGAACGGGCCTGATGCAAAAGCATTTGCGAATCAGGTTGGACGCCCCATAATTGTTCGCGATGCCCGGTGCGCGATTGCCAGATCGTGCGCCAGATCGCGGATCGTCTTGAAAGGGCGGCCGCCAATAATGCACACGGAGACCGCTCAAGTGTCCACATCTCGCACGCTGTCGGCGCGCCCCAAGTCGGCCACGGAGCCGGAGACCGCTCCGCCTTCGTCGGGCAAGCAGCAGAGCTTGCAGGACGCCTTCCTCAACCTGCTGCGCAGATCCAAAATTCCTGTGACGATGTTCCTGGTAAAGGGCGTGAAGCTGCAGGGTATCGTCACCTGGTTCGACAATTTTTCGATCCTGCTGCGGCGCGATGGTCAATCGCAGCTGGTCTACAAACACGCGGTTTCCACTATCATGCCCGGCCAGCCGGTCGATGCGGCACAGTTCGCCAGCCAGGGTTCAAATGCCAGACAGCGGCTGCTGCAGGACGTGTTCCTCAGCCGCGTACGCGAGGCAGAGGTCCAGGTAACGATGTTCCTGGTCAACGGCGTGATGCTGCAGGGCAGGATCGCAGCGTACGACTTGTTCTGCATGTTGCTGGAGCGCGACGGCTTCGTACAGTTGGCCTACAAGCACGCCGTCTCGACGATCCAACCCGCAACCGCGGTGGACTTGAGCGACGATTTTGAAGGTGATGAAGACTGAGTTTCGATGATGACCTGATGGGCGAGGTATCCCGCGGCGCGCGGGCGATCGTCGTCGCGCCCGACGTGCGCGGCCGGCATCACGATCTTGAACCCGAGGCACGGTTGGAGGAAGCCTGTGGGCTGGCGCTGGCGATCGGGATCGTCGTTGTCGATGCCGTTGTCATCCCGGTCCGGCAGGTCCGTCCCGGCACGCTGTTCGGGTCAGGTCAGGTCGATAATATTGCCACGGCGTGCGAACAGCATGAATCCGAGCTGGTGGTGGTCGATGGAGCACTTAGTCCGATCCAGCAGCGCAACCTGGAAGACCGGCTCAAGCGCAAGGTCATCGACCGCACCGGGCTGATCCTCGAGATTTTCGGAGAGCGCGCTGCGACAGCCGAAGGGCGGTTGCAGGTCGAACTGGCGCACCTGGACTATCAACAGAGCCGGCTGGTCCGATCGTGGACTCACCTTGAACGGCAACGCGGCGGGTTCGGCTTCCTTGGGGGGCCTGGCGAAACGCAGATCGAGGCGGACCGCCGGATGATCCGCCAGCGCATGGGGCGCTTGCGCAAGGAACTGGAAGGCGTGCGTAAGACCCGCGCGCTGCACCGCGACCGGCGCGGCCGCGCTCCTTGGCCGATCGTGGCGCTGGTTGGTTATACCAACGCCGGCAAATCCACTTTGTTCAATCGCCTCACCGGTGCCGAGGTCATGGCCGAAGACCTGCTGTTCGCCACCCTCGACCCGACGATGCGCGCGATCGCGCTGCCTGGTGTCGAAAAGGCGATCCTGTCCGATACCGTGGGGTTCATTTCCGACCTGCCGACGCAACTCGTCGCCGCGTTCCGGGCGACGTTGGAAGAAGTCACGGGCGCCGACCTGATCCTCCACGTGCGCGACATCGCCAATCCGTCAACAGCCGCACAGAAGTCGCAGGTGCTCGAAGTGCTCGGAGACCTCGGGGTGACGGAAGAGGAGGGGGGCACCTCCATCCCGATCATCGAGGTTTGGAACAAGATCGACCTGCTCTCCGAAGAAAACGTCGAGGCTGTCCGGGACAACGCTGCCGCGGCCGACGATGTGGTGATGATCTCAGGCGAAACCGGGCAAGGGATTGAGGCACTGCTTGATCACCTCGGAGAACTGCTGACCAAGAAAGCGCGGGTGCACGAGTTCGTCTTACCGGCGAGCGCTGGCCGGCGGATCGCCTGGCTGCACGCGCATGGCGAGGTGCTGGAGGAGAGCGAGGCGGGCACCGATGCGGATGGACCGCTGCGCCGGCTGGCGGTCAGGCTGAACCCCAAGGAGCTCGGTCAGTTCGAGACCCTATAGCCGCTCGCCGGCTTTGACCCGCTGCCACAGCGCTTCCTGATCGTCGAGCGAGAGACCGACGAACGCGCCTTCTGCCAGCGCTTCCATCGCGCGAAATCGGCGTTCGAACTTGGCGTTGGCGGCCCGAAGAGCATCTTCGGGCGCGATCCCATAAGCGCGCACGACATTGACCGCCGCGAACAGGAGATCGCCAGCCTCTTCAAGCCGTTCTTCGGCTGGCGCCCTGGAGAGTTCGTCCATCTCTTCCGCCAGTTTCGCTGCCGGTCCTTCGACGTCGGGCCAATCGAACCCGGTTCGGGCAGCGCGCTTTTGCAGCTTGTCGGCCCGCATCAACGCCGGCAGCGCCATTGCGACGCCATCAAGCGCGCTCTGCGCTCCCTTGCGGGCGCGCGCCTCAGCTTTGAGCGCTTCCCACCGTTCCTCGCGGGGCGCGTCGCCGGGTAATTCATCACCGAAGATGTGTGGATGGCGCGCCTCCAGCTTGTCGGCAATCGACCTTGCGACCGAGGCGAAGTCGAACAGCCCGGCTTCCTCGGCGATGCGTGCCTGAAACACGACCTGGAACAGCAAGTCGCCAAGCTCGTCCCGGATGTCGTCCATGTCGTCGCGCGCCACCGCGTCGGCTACTTCGTACGCTTCTTCGATCGTGTGCGGGACGATCGTCTCGAATGTCTGCGCACAATCCCATTCGCAGCCGCGCTCCGGATCGCGCAGGGTGGCCATGATGGCGAGGAGGCGTCTTATCTCGTCTGACATCTAAGGACGATAATATATATTATGTAAAATGGCGCTAGGTATCAGGAGGGTGTTCATTACATCACCAACGAGAACAACAGCGCGACAGCGGTGAAAATCCCTGCCCAGATCAACCCAAGCCGAACACCATCTTTCCAACCTAGACGGTGAGACGCAAATGCGCTGCCAGCGAGTAGAAGCCATCCCAACAGAGCGACGAGTTGGACGATGCTGACTTCGCTCACAGGGTCAATTCCAGCCCGTCGTAACCTGGCTGAACACCGGTCGGCAGTTCCGCTGCCAAAGTCTGGTAATCCATGCTCTTGTCGAGATGCGTCAGCACCGCGCGCCTAGCGCCGGACCGCCTGGCAAGATCCAGGGCCATGTCGAGATGCGCGTGCGTGGGATGCGGTCGCCGCCGCAAACAGTCGCTGACGAGCAGGTCCACGCCTGCCAACAACTCGATCATTTCCGGCACGATTTCGCTGTAGTCCGTCGCGTAACCGATTGATTTTCCGTCCGCGTCGAACCGGAACGCCGTCGATTTGGCGGGGCCATGCGGCATCCGGCAATGGCCGATCCCGAACCCGGCGAAGATTCGCAGCCGGTCCAGCGTATTGAGTTCACAGATCGTTGGATAACCAAACTCGCCAGCGAACACATAGCTGAAACGTGCCCGCAGCCGCCGCGCGGTTTCTTCCCCCGCGAATCCGGGCAGCGGACCGGCGCGATCGTATCGCATCACCCGCAGGTCATCGATGCCGTGACAATGATCGGCGTGATCGTGCGTCCAGAAGACACCGTCGACCTTGTCGATCCCGTTGGCCAAAAGCTGCTGGCGCAGATCGGGCGAGGTATCGACCAGCAGGCGTTTGCCTTCGGCGCTCTCGACGATGATCGAAACGCGGGTGCGCCGGTTCTTCGGCTCGGCCGGATCGCACTCCCCCCAATCCTCTCCGATCCGCGGTACGCCGGTCGAAGTGCCGGAACCCAGCATGATCAGCTTCACGCGGCCGCTTTCGTGAACAGCGCGAAGAAGTTACCGGCTGTTGTGTCAGCGATCTCTTCAGTGCTGACCCCGCGCAGGTTGGCGACGAATGCGGCTGTGTCGCGCACGAACGCCGGTTCGCATGGACGTCCTCGGTGCGGCACCGGAGCGAGAAAAGGGCTGTCGGTTTCGATCAGCAGGCGATCGGCGGGTATCGAGCGCGCGACATCCTGCAAGGCGGCAGCGTTCTTGAAGGTGACGATTCCCGAGAGCGAAATCGTCAGACCCAGCTCCAGAACCTTGCGGGCAAAGCTGGCCGAGGCGGTGAAACAGTGGATCAGCGCCGGGAAGGCACCCTGCTCCATCTCCTCAGCCAGGATGGCGGTCGTGTCATCCTCGGCATCGCGGGTGTGGATGATGATCGGCAAGCCGGTCTCACGCGCCACGGCGATATGCGTGCGGAACAGATCACGCTGAACCGCGCGATCCGATTTGTCGTAATAGTAATCAAGTCCGCTTTCGCCGATGCCGATCACCCTAGGGTGTCCCGCTGCTGCCAGCAGCGCCTCACGGCCCAGATCGGCGTGGGCGTCCGCCTCGTGCGGATGAATGCCGACGCTTGCCCATACATCGGGCTCGCGCTCGGCGGTCGCGATCACTTGGTCCCATTCGCTCCGGCGGGTGGAGATATTGAGCATGCAGGACACTCCGGCGGCCCGCGCTCGCGCCAGCACGCCTGGTTGATCTTCGACCAGACGCTCGTATTCAAGGTGGCAATGGCTGTCGATCAGCCTCACGCGGCGTCCTCGACCGGCAGCTCCAACCGTGGGAAAACGCCCATCGGCTGAGCCAGCTGAAAGCCAGAGAACGCCAGGCGTTCATACCACCCCGCATCGGCAAGCGCGGCGAAATCGCGCTCCCCTTCCCCGACCCCCATCTGATCGAGCAGGCGATCGGCGGAGCCAGGCACGACCGGCCGGATCGCAATCACAAGTTCACGCACAACCGTGAACAGCGTCAGCAGGACTACCCGCATTCGTTCAGGATCGGTCTTGCGCAAGGTCCACGGCGCCTGCTCGTCGACATACTGGTTGCAGGCGAATACCGCACGCATCCAGGCCTCAATGCCCACCGAGAAGTCGAGCGTCTCGAACGCGTTCGGCAATTCCTCGCGGCAGGCTCGCGCTACATGCAAGATCAGCGCCTCGTCAGCCTGACTCGGCGCAAACGCGGTCAACTCACCGCCCAGGTTCTTGAAGATCATCGACAAGACACGCTGCGCCAGGTTGCCAAAACTGTTCGCCAACTCAGCATTGCAGCGCGTGACAATAGCCTCCGCGGAGAATCCGCCATCGTTGCCGAACACCACTTCGCGCATCAGGAAGTAACGCAGCTGGTCGACCCCGAACCTCTCCGCCAGTTCCAGCGGATCGACCACGTTGCCGAGCGATTTCGACATCTTCTCCCCGCGATGCAGCAGGAAGCCATGCCCGAATACAGCCTTTGGCGCAGGCAGCCCGGCGCTCTTCAGGAATGCCGGCCAGTATACTGCGTGGAAGCGCACGATGTCCTTGCCGATCAGGTGCAGGTCTGCAGGCCAGAAACGCTCGAATTCCCCCTCCCGGTCGGGAAAACCTATGCCGGTGAGGTACGTCGTGAGCGCATCGACCCACACATACATGACGTGACCCGGGCTGCCGGGTACCGGCACGCCCCAATCAAAACTGGTGCGGGAGACGGACAAGTCCCGCAACTCGTTCCCTTTCAGGAAGGCGAGCACCTCATTACGCCGGCTCTCTGGCTCCAGAAAACCAGCATTTTCGTTCAATGCAATCAGGTAGTCGCGATACTTCGACAGGCGGAAGAACCAGCTTTCCTCGACATTCCACTCGACCGCGGTTCCCTGAGGGGACAGCTTCTGCCCCCCCTCGCCTTCGATCAGTTCGCTTTCATCGTAGAACGCTTCGTCCCGCAGTGAATACCAGCCCTCGTACCGGTCGAGGTAGAGATCACCAGCTTTCGCCATGGCTTCCCACAGGGCCTTGCTTGCGGCGTGATGCTGATCCTCGGTGGTGCGCCTGAAAGCGGTGTAGCCGATGTGAAGAGCATCGCACATGTCGCGGAAATAGTTCGACATTTCGGTCGCGAATTCGAGCGTTCGCCGCCCCGCTTGGCGCGCAGTCCTGTCCATCTTGAGACCGTGCTCGTCGGTCCCGGTGACCAGCCGCACGTCGTAACCCTGCGCGGTCTTGAAGCGCGCGATCACGTCGGCCGCGATCGCTTCATAGGCGTGGCCAATGTGCGGCTTGCCGTTCGGATAGCTGATCGCGGTGGTGAGGTAATAAGGGTCCATCGGCGCGCTGGCTAGCGGGGGCGGCCGATGCGAGCAAGCCGCCGATTTGCATCACCAGCAGCCCGGGATCGAAGTTGTAGGTGGGCGCCTGGGCGGCGAGGCGCATCAGGTCCGCGTGCGCATCGACAATGGCGGGCAGTCCCTCCCTGGGAGCGTGTTGCGTCAATTGTGCGAGGTTTGCGCGGGCCAGATCGAGCGCCGCCGCGATCCTCGCACGGTCAGGCCGCGTTCCGATCTCTTCCGCCAGCTTGCCTCGCAAGGTGAACTGAGCATCACCTCCGGTGACAATGAGGCGCATGAGCGCGTCGAGCGGGCCCAGGTTCTGCGTAACGAAAGCCAAAGCCGCACCTGGCGACCCAGCGGCGGCTGTAACTGCCGCGGCACGGGCGGCCCCATCCACTTCAGGTGCCCTCAGGGCGAGAAATGACGTCACGGCGTCGTCATCCAAGGGAGAGAAGCGCAATACCCGGCAGCGCGAACGAATGGTCGGCAACAGCCGGGCCGGTCGGTGTGCAACCAACATGAAGAAAGTGCCAATGGGCGGTTCTTCCAGACTCTTCAGCAGGGCGTTGGCACCGCCAGTTTCCAGATCGTCGGCCGGATCGACAATGACCACGCGCCTGCTGCCCAAAGTCGGCCGGGTCGACAGCCGGCGTTGCATTGCCCGGATCTGGTCGATCTTGATATTGCGGGCGAGCTCGTAATCCTGCCCGGCCTCGCGCTTCTTTTCCTCCTTGTCATCCTTCGGCGGTTTAGTCAAGATTAGCACGTCGGGATGCGGACCATCGGGCTGCGGAACGCCGTCTTCCGCCACCAGCTCCCGCGCCGCGGCTAGAGCGAACGCGGTCTTGCCCACACCTGTGGGCCCGGCGAGCAGCCACGCGTGATGCATCCGTTCGCCTGCCATGCCTTCGCGCCATTCGCGCCAGGCATTCTCATGACCGATCAGGGTCATGCGCTATGCAGCAGCCGGGCCACGGCTTGCCAGACGCGCGCATGGACTTGTTCAGGTGTGTCCGCGCCATCGATCGTGATCAGGGCGTCGCCGGGGACCGCCGCGAGCTGCGCAAACGCATCGGCCACCGCACCGTGATAGGCGGCGCTACGCCCCCCGATCGCATCTGCCGCATCACCATCACGCTTCGTCAGGCGCTCCGCTGCGATTTCAGATGGAACGGCTATGAAGATGGTCAGATCAGGCCTTAGTCCCCCGCTGCCGATCGCATGGAGCGTTTGCACGGCTTCATCGCCGATCCCGCCCGCCCCGCCCTGATAGGCGCGGCTCGAATCGACGAAACGATCGCAGACCACCCACCGACCAGCGTTGAGCGCGGGCATGATCCGACGGGCGACATGATCCGCGCGAGCAGCAGCGAACAGCAGCGCTTCGGCTTGCGGCCCCCACCCGTCGCCCGGCGGATCGAGCAGCAGCGCGCGGATCGCTTCAGCACCGGGCGTGCCGCCCGGTTCACGGGTCAGCTCGACTGCGATGTCCATCTGCCGCAGCCGATCGGCGAGGATCCTGGCCTGAGTGGATTTGCCGCACCCCTCCCCGCCTTCGAATGCGATGAACTTGCCCCGATCGGTCACAGCAGCCCAGCGACCCCGTTCACCAGCCGATCGAACGCGTTGCCCACCGGCACCGCTTCGGCGGCGATCAACGGGACCCGTGCGGGCCTCATGCCCTCGGTCCGGATCTCCAGTTCGGCGACCTGTTCTCCCTCGGCAATGGGCGCTCGCAAGGGGCCTTCGTAGCGGATGGCCAGCGTTACCTTGCCGGTCTGGCCGACGGGAAGATCGTAACCGAGAGAAATGGGCGCGAGCAATCCTACGCTGCGCTGCGAACCGCCCTGAACGCGGGCGTCGCCCACACGCGCACCTTTCGCGAACAGCTGCTCGCCTTTGAATGCCTGAAATCCCCATTCCAGGAATTCCCGGCTCGCCTGATGCTGGACGCGAGCGGACGGCGCACCGCCAATTACCATCACCAGCCGCCTACCGTCGCGCTCGGCACTCCCCAGAAAGCCGTAGCCGGCCTGGTTGGTGAAGCCGGTCTTGATGCCATCTGCGCCCATCACCACGCCCGTGACCGGATCATGATTGCGCTGTTCGAAGCCATTGAACTTGAGCCGGCGGTGCCCGAAGTACCTCTTGTACAGCTCCGGGTGCCGCGTGATCATGGCAGAGGCGAGGGTCGCCAAATCGCGCGCGGTCACGAACGTGCGCCCTTCGTCCAT
Source organism: Parafrankia sp. BMG5.11 (assembly GCF_004337455.1). Lineage (NCBI taxonomy): Bacteria > Bacillati > Actinomycetota > Actinomycetes > Frankiales > Frankiaceae > Parafrankia > Parafrankia sp. BMG5.11. The sequence goes on from NZ_SJXI01000014.1 coordinate 53,716, forward strand.
CCACCCGTTGGGCGTGCCGAAATGACTGTTGCGCATCCCGATCTCGCGCGCCTTGGCATTCATGAGCGCGTTCCATTTAGGCAGCGAACCGGCGATCCCCTGCCCCAGCACGGCAGCGCCGTCGTTGGCGGAGACCGTCGTCACGCCGTGAAGCAAGGCGTCGATGCTGACCCGCTGATTGAGCGCCAGAAACATGGTCGATCCCACGCCATGCCAATCGGTCCAGGTCTGCGCGTCGACCAGCACCAGTTGTTCGGGCTTGATCTTGCCTGCATCGATCAGTTCGAACGCGGTGAATGCGGTCATCACCTTGGTGATCGAGGCGGGCATGAAGCGCCGGTCGGGCTCTCGCGAGTAGAGCGTCTGGCCGCTCGACAGGTCGATCATCAACGCGATCGGCACCTCTGGCGGTGGCGGTGCAAAGGTCGGATACGGTTGGATCACGTCAGCGCGCGCTGCAACGGCGCTTGTCAGCAGCGCGATCGCAGCCGCCATCAACTTCCATCTAATGACCAAGTGCGCTCCCGCCGCCAGCGGGGCCGGCGGTTCAACCTGCGGTGGTGACTCGCGCATCGCTATACCCGGCAGCGCGCACCTTGGCGAGCGCAGCTTCGGCTTGTGCCTTCGTGATGTAGGGGCCGGTTCGAACCCGGAACAAGTTGCTTAATGGACGCGCAAAGCCATCGAGCGCCTTGGCCGCACGGTCCGCGCTCAGCCTGGGAGAGCCACACTCGATTTAAGGATCAGGAGCCGGGCAGCGGCGTCAACGGGCAATCTCATCTGCGAGCAACCCCACGCTCATCGCATAGTAGTTCGAGCAGTTATACTCGAGGATCACCCTGTAATTCGCCGTCAAGAGCCAAGCGCGTGTGCCCGGGCCATCAGGCTGGAACAGGGCGCTCATGACATCATCCGCCAGATAAGCCTGCGGCTGAACGCCCAGCGCCCGCCATTCGCGAACAGTGCGCCATTGACCGTGCCGCTCGTGAACCCGGTTGCACACGGGCGGAATCAGTTTCGAACGGACGCTGTTCCAGTTGAAACCATTGGGCACCGTTGCCCGGACGCCCCAGGGTTGACCCCGCCGCCACCCCGCATCGCGGAAATAGTTCGCGATGGACGCAAGCGTATCCGCGCGGCTGTTCCAGATATCGCGTCGACCGTCGCCGTCGCCATCCTGTGCCAGCCTGAGATAGATGCTCGGCAGAAACTGCGGGTAACCGAAGGCGCCCGCCCAGCTGCCCTTCAGCGTGCTGCGCTGCACCCCGAGGTCGGCGATCTTTAGCAGATCGACGAATTCGGTCGCGAACAACTCACGTCGCCGCCCCTCCCACGCAAGCGTCGCGAGACTGCGAGCGAGATCGAAGTCGCCGGTATAGCTGCCGTAGTTCGTTTCGTGCCCCCAGATCGCCACGACGATCGGCGCCGGCACCCCGTACCGGGCTTCAAGCTGCGCTGCGAGCGGACCGAGCGCCTGGTAGTTGCGCCGCCCGCCGCCGATGCGCGCGGCATCCACGTGGGTGTTGAGGTACGGCTGTAGGGGCGAGAAGTTGCCGCTGGCCGAAGGCGTACCGGGCTGCGCCCGATCGAGTTCAATCACCCTGTTGTTGGGCGTAAGATTGTAGGTCATCCGCTGGATCGTTTGTTCGCTCACCCCTTCAGCGCGGGCCCGTGCCACCAGTAGCTGCAGATATGAATTGAACGACATGTCCTGCGCCGCGGAGGGCACGGAGGAACACGCGGCGGCGAACGAGGCGAGGATAGCAAGGAGGGTGAGGCGCATAGGGCTGTGTCGCATAGCGTGTATAACGGGGTAAACCTCAAACGGTTCGTGACACTGGCATTTTGCCGCGCTAGCCGGGCTTTTCGCCGGACAGGTGGCCGAGTGGTTTAAGGCAGCGGTCTTGAAAACCGCCGTGGGTTAACGCTCACCGTGGGTTCGAATCCCACCCTGTCCGCCACTACACATGGGAGCACTCGCTTGGCCAAGTTCCTGATCGTCGAAGCGCGCTTCTACGACCACCTCAATGAGATGCTGGTCGCGGGGGCAAGCGCCCAGTTGAAGAAGCATGGGCACCAGTACGACGTTATGGTGGTCCCCGGCGCGCTGGAGATTCCAGGCGCGATCGCGATGGCTTCGGAAAGCGAAGACTACGATGGTTTCGTGGCCATCGGCGTCGTCATTCGCGGTGAGACTTATCATTTCGAGATCGTCGCCGGCGAAAGCGCGCGCGGGATCATGGCGCTCACGATGGACGGGGTGCCGATCGGCAACGGCATCCTGACCGTGGAGAACGAGGCCCAGGCCATCGTCCGCGCCGATCCGCAGCAAAGCGACAAGGGCGGCGAGGCAGCGAAGGCGGCGATGGCCCTGCTTTCGATCAAGGAGCAGTACGCATGAGCGCGCATGAGTTCATCGCCGGGATCCCGCTGGTTCTGGGCGGCAACGTGTTTGGCTGGTCTTCCAAGGGCGATGAGGCGTTCGCGGTGCTGGACGCCTTCTACGAAGCTGGCGGAAGGATGATCGATACCGCGGACGTCTACTCGGCGTGGATTCCGGGTCACAAAGGCGGCGAATCGGAAACCGTGCTCGGCGAATGGCTGGAGCGCAGCGGTGTCCGCGCTGATATGCGCATCCACACCAAGACCGGAATGCTCGGCGGGGCTGAGCTTTACGATCCGGCGCGTGTGCTGCAATCATTGGACGCCTCGCTGGAGCGACTGCGGACCGACCGGGTCGATCTCTATTACGCGCACAAGGATTACCCTGAGCTCGCCATCGCGCAGATCGTCGAGGCATTCGACGGTGCAGTGCGCAGCGGCCAGGTACGCGCGCTGGGCGCCTCCAACTTCGACGCGGCACGGCTCTCGGCAGCGCTGAACCAAGCGGAGGCAGTTGGCGCCACGCCGTTCTCCGCCTTGCAGAACGAATACAACCTGGTGGCACGGGATGCCTACGGAGAGGATCTTCAGCGCCTCGTGACGGAGCGCGACCTTGCGATGCTGCCTTTTTTCGGGCTGGCGTCAGGTTATCTTACCGGCAAGTACCGCACCGAAGCGGACTTCGCGCAATCGCTTCGGGGTGGGCGGGCCAAGGAACTGGCTGGCACCAATGGCCCGCAGGTCTTGCAGGCGATGGACGAAGTCGCAGCAGAAACCGGCGCAAGCCATGCAGCGATCGCGCTTGCGTGGCTGGTGCGCCAGCCCGGCATTCCAGCGCCGATTGCGAGCGCGCGCACAGTCGAGCAGTTGCAGCAACTACTCGAATTCACGCGCGTGAAACTGACCGACGACCAGCTTAAACGACTGAGCGCAGCGGCTTAGGCGGGTTCTGCCAGACCCTGTAGCCCCAGCGGGTCGTACGGACCGATCGCAAGCTGCTCGAAAGTGCCGATGCCCTGTTCGCCGGTCGCTGCAGTAACGCGGCAGATCAGTTGGACATGCAGGTTATCGGGCCGTGCGGGGTCGATCGCCGCGAGGTCGATGTCCTCCCGCTCCACTTCCAGGGTGCCGTGGTCGAGGCCATGGTTCCACTTGGGCGAAGTATAGCCCAGCCCCCGCATCTGAAACCGCCCGAGTGCCTCGAACTCGAACCGCTCATCCGCAAACGATAGCGTCCCGCGTTGCGGCCATCGTGTCCCCGGCGCAGGCGGCGCGTCCATCGAACCGTGTTCGAATTCGCTGAAAGCTTCGGCACCATTACCGTCCGGCGCGATGACTGCTCGGGTATTCCACGGCGTGCCATCCTGATGCGCGTTGAGATGCCAGAACAGGCTGCGGCTGGGCAGGTTGACCGGAGTCCACTGCCAGAAGAACTGGCGAATCCCGCCGCCCGCCGCCTGCGGGTCCGAGGCACCGACCGGCCGCACCCCCCAGCTTCGGTCGCGAGTGCCGGCTGTGCCCGACGCGACACTCTCGCGTCTGCCGTCGATGTCGATCCAGCCCTCGAAGTGACCGTTCTGGGTCAGCCGCGTGTAATCCATGATCGTGCGCGGTCCCACGCGCCACGTGAAGCGCGGCTCCTCGATCGGAAATGCGCGGCCGGTAAAGGTCAGGTCTGCGGCAATCCCCTCCCCCTCCACCACCACCCGCAGTTTATGCAGCGGCTCGAGTATTTCTATGCGGATCGGGCCGCAGGACAGGTCCATGCGCTCCATGCCCAGCTTGCGGCTGGCGTGCAGGCAATGTTGGGTCCCGCCCCTTATGGCGCAGAAATGGGCGTCCGCCACGTCGAGGTGGGGATAGACGCCGAATGCGATCGCGAAAAATCCGCTGCCGTCAGGCGCATAGCCGTTGAAGAAATAGCGGTCGTAAAAGTTGCGGTCCGTACCGGCATAGGCAACCGGCTCGGCGGTCTGGTGGATCGGATAATCGTCGCCTTTGGACAGCATCTCAGGCCTTTCCAGTCAGTAGATCGATGGACTGGTGTTCTCGTGCGAGCGCGCAAGCACCCCGCGCCATCGACAGGAAGTTGGCGTCCCCGCGCTCCGTGCGCTCGACGAAAGCGGCACTGAACACGGCGGTGGACACCCCGTGCAGTGCACCCAGCCGGTAATCATCCCACACCGCGTCACGAGATAATGCGATCCCCCGTCCGGTCATCTCGGCACAGTAGAGATTGATCAGTTCGCCCTCCGCCTCGCGCCGCAAGTCATCGCCGATGCCGCAGCCTAGGAAATAGCCCAGATCGGTCAACCCGCTGCCGACCGCCACGGTCTGCCAGTCGAGCACCGCGATCGGTTCGGCCCCGCCGCGGATGTCGAACAGCATGTTGTCGAGCCGGAAATCGCCGTGAATGAGGCAGCGATCGCCCCCTTCGCGGCCGAACCACTGTTCGTTCGCCTCGTTCAGTTCGGCGCACACCTGCATCAGTTCGGGTTCGAGCGTATCGGCGTAACGCTCGGCGAAGATGGCCTGCGCCTGCGGATATAGCGCCTTAACCTGCGCTAGCGCTTCAGGCCGCATGTGCAGCCACTCGCGGTCGATCATCTCCGCGTTGTTCCAGCTGGGCGCATGGATGGCGGCAGCCTGGCGGATCGCCTGTAGGGCCTCGGCCAACGAACAGCCGCCAAGCTGATTTCCCTGGCGGCATGGACCCAGGTCTTCGAACAGCAGGATAAAATCGGATCCGGCGTCATCGACCTCTGCGGCATAGGTTTGCGGCACGCGCACGTGCAACTGCGATGCCAATTCCCGGTAAAACAGAACTTCCTTGCGATATAGCCCGAACGCCGCTGCTGTGCCGCGGCTCGTGGTGTCGGCCGCCGGAAATTTGCCGGCCAGGGTCGCCGGCCCTTCGCCCCCTTCGTACGCGATCATGAAGCGAACGCTGTCGCCCACCTGGCCCGTGCCGATCGGCTGCCAGTCGACGCTTGTCACTCGCCCGCGCTCTAACTCTCCAGACGCTTGCAGGCGTTCGGTCAGCCATTCGGCGCTCACGGCCGACGGGTGCGCTGGAAATCCGCTCACGCTCTCTCCCTCTTTGCGAGGAACGCTACGGGTTGCCGTCGCTTATGACAATCGAGCTTGCGCACGGGGGTATCATGGACGGACCGCTTGAATGGATTGCCGCGATCGGAACGATGATCGCTGCCGGTCTGGTCGCCGCCGATCTCGGCCGGCGCGTCACGGGTTTCGGGTTCGTGCTCTTCTGCGCCGTGGCCATAACCTGGGTCGTGTCGGGCCTGACCAGCGACGCCCTGCCGATCGCGGCGATGAACGGCGTGCTGCTGATCATCAATGCATACGGGGTATGGCAGTACCTGCTGAGCCCGAAGAACCGCAAGGTCATGGATCGGCTCGAGCCGGTCGCAAAGAAGATCGAGCACGAGGTGGAAGCGGAGGAGCGGGCTTAGCCCTTCCCCCGCCGCCGATCACCAGACTTTCACGCGCTGATCCGGCGCTAGGTACAGCTTGTCACCTTCCTTCACGCCAAACGCGGCGTACCATTCGGGCATGTTTCGCACGGTGAGCGCCCGGTACTGGGCTGGAGCGTGGCCATCAGTGGCGATCCGCTGGCGCAGCGCAGCTTCGCGCATCTTGCTCGCCCAGGCTTGCGCATAGGCGATGAAAAAGCGCTGGTCGCCGGTGAAGCCGTCGATCACCGGCGCATCCTTGCCATTCAACGAGGCGCGGTAAGCATCGTATGATGCCTGCAGGCCGGCGATATCGGCGATGTTCTCGCCCAGGGTGAGCTCACCCTTCACGTTGAGCCCCGGGAACGGCTCGTACGTGTCGTACTGCGCGGCGAGCGCTTTGCCCGCCTCGTCGAACTTCTGCTTGTCGGCGTCGGTCCACCAGTTGCGCATCGCGCCGGTGGAATCGAATGCCGCGCCATTGTTGTCGAAACTGTGGCTGATCTCGTGGCCGATCACTGCTCCGATCGCGCCGTAGTTGAACGCTGGATCAGCCTTGGCATCGAAGAATGGCGGCTGCAGGATCGCGGCGGGGAAGTTCAGCGCATTCTGCACCGGCAGGTTAACCGCGTTGACCAGCTGCGCGTTCATCCACCACTCGTTCTTGTCGAGCGGCTTTCCGATCTTGCCAAGCTGCTGCTGGTAATGTGCGCGCTCCGCCGCGAGCACGCTGGCATAAGGGTTCTTGGGGTCGATCGTCAGGTTGCCGTAATCGACCCAGATGTCAGGATACCCGACCCCGACCGCCATCGTTTCAACCTTCTTTTTGGCTTCCGCCTTCGTTTCGGGCGCCATCCAGTCGAGCGCCTCGATCCGGTTGGCGAACGCGGTCTTGATGTTGTCGACCATACCCTGGATTTCGGTCTTGGCCGAGGCGGGGAAGTACTTTTCGGCGTAAAGCTTGCCCAGCGCATCGCCCATGTATTCGTTCAGCGCAGCCAGCGCCCGCTTGTCGCGCGGGCGTTGCTGTTCCTGGCCGAACAGCTGCTTGCCGTAGAACGCGAAGTGCAGCTGATCGAGCTTGCTCGGCAGAACATCGGCGTGACTGTTGATCTGGTGGAAAGCGAGCCAGTCCTTCCACGCGTCGAGCGGCTCGCTCTGTACCAGCGCGGACAGCTTGGTGATCGCGCCCGGGTGATAGGCGTCGAACGTCTGGTACTCATCCAGGTTGGCGGCCTTGAAGAACGTGTCCCAGTCCATCCCCGGCGCATTGGCCGCGAAATCGGCTTGCGACCACAAGCTGCTGGCGGTCGCCCAATCGTCGCTTTCCTCGCGGCTCGCGTGCGCCTGCGCGATCTTCATTTCGAGGTCGAAGATGCGCTGCGCCTTGGCTTCGGCGTCGGCGACATCGGCCGCCGTCAGCAGTTCGGCGATATATTGCCGGTACCCGGTGCGCAGCCCGGCCATCTTCGGATCGGACGAGAGGTAGTACTCGCGCTCAGGCATGCCCAGGCCGCCCTGCAACAGGTACGGTACCACCTCCCCGCCCTTCAGCGCCTGGGTCACGAACACCCCGAACAGGTTCTCAGTCCCGAAGTCGGTCGCATTGAGCGGATCGACGTCGGCGCGGACCTGCGAACCCAGGACCTGCGCCAGCGCTGTCTTGTCGGGAATCCGCGCAAAGCGGGCCAGATCGGCCGCGATCGGTTGCATTCCCGCGGCGTCGATTGCCTTGGCGTCGAGGTAGCTTTGGTAGAACGCCTTTACCTTGGCGCCCTCGCTTCCTTCCTCAGGATCCGATTCGACGATCTCGGAAAGCAGCGCCTCCAGGTTCTTCTCGGTTTGCTGGTCCGCGATCCAGAATCCGCCTACGCCCGAGCGGTCTACCGGAATCTCGGTTTTGGCCAGCCACCCGCCGTTGGCGTACTGATACCAGTCGTCCCCCGGCTGGGCCGAAACATCCATCCAGTCCTTGCGGATGCCGATCTCTGTGCCGGGGGTCGAGGCGATCTCGGTCGCGGCCATGTCGCAGGCGACAGGCCCCAGCGTCGCGGTGGCGACGCCCAGCATCAAGGCGGCCATCAAACGGGTATTCATCGGCGACTCTCCCGAACCGAACGGTTGCAAGTGTCACCGTCTAGGAGGCTCAATGCCGGTACGAAACAGACTTGATCCCCGTACAACCGTCTTTCGTCGAAAAGTCGCTCAGCCCGCCAGACGGCCCAAGCACGCTGCGCCCGGGTACACCGCGCTGCTGCCCAGTTCCTCTTCGATGCGGATCAGCTGGTTGTACTTGGCCAACCGGTCCGAGCGCGCAAGGCTGCCAGTCTTTATCTGACCGCAGTTGGTGGCGACCGCGAGATCCGCGATGGTGGAATCCTCTGTTTCACCTGACCGGTGGCTCATGACGGCGGTGTAGCCCGACCGCTGCGCGAGGCTGACCGCTTCCAGGGTTTCGGTCAAGGTGCCGATCTGGTTTACCTTTACCAGCAACGAGTTCGCGAGGCCCTTGCCAATCCCCATCCGCAGTCGGCGCGGGTTGGTGACGAACAGGTCGTCGCCGACAAGCTGGACCGTCCCCCCGACCCGGTCGGTCAATGCTTTCCAGCCCTCGAAGTCATCTTCGCTCATGCCATCCTCGATCGACCGGATCGGGTAGGCATCACACAACTGTGCCAGGAATTCGGCGTTTTCTTGCGGCGACAGCGACAGGCCTTCACCAGTCATCGCGTACTTCCCGCCGTCGAAATACTCGGTCGCGGCGCAGTCGAGCGCCAGCGCGATGTCCTCGCCCGGCTTGAACCCTGCCTGCTCGATCGAACTCATGATGAAGTCGAGGGCGGCGCGGGTGCTGGCGAGATTAGGCGCGAAGCCGCCCTCGTCCCCCACTGCAGTCGACAGACCCTTCTGGTGCAATGCTTTCTTGAGAGTGTGAAACACCTCCGCACCCCAGCGCACCGCTTCCGCCAATGTGGGCGCGCCGATGGGCATGATCATGAATTCCTGCACGTCGATCGGATTATCGGCGTGCTCGCCGCCATTGATGATGTTCATCATGGGGACCGGCAGCACGTGCGCGGCAACCCCGCCAATATAGCTGTAGAGTGGCAGTCCGCGCGCATCGGCCGCGGCCTTGGCGACCGCCAGACTTACACCGAGAATCGCGTTGGCACCCAGGCGGCTCTTGTTGTCGGTTCCATCCGCCTCGATCATTCCCAGGTCGATATCGCGCTGGTCTTCCGCATCGACGCCGGTGAGCAGTTCGCGCAGCTCGCCGTTGACGGCCTCGATCGCCTTGGTCACGCCCTTGCCCATGAAACGGGTTGCGTCACCGTCGCGCAACTCGACCGCTTCATGGGCACCTGTGCTGGCGCCTGACGGAACCGCGGCGCGACCGAAGCTGCCGTCTTTCAGGACCACGTCCACTTCCACCGTCGGATTGCCGCGACTGTCGAGGATCTCGCGCCCGTGAATGTCGATAATCGCGGTCATGGGGGTGCTCCAGACAAGAGGGTGTTGTATCGGGGTAAGACAGTGCCATATCGAGGGCAGCCGCCCTGTATGAGGCGGAACTATGCGGCGCAAGTCGCGTTCACCAAGCAATATCCCCCGGCCCACGGCCGGCGGCGATTTGTGTATTCGAGGGCAAGAAGGACAAACCACATGGCTGAGCCGACCCAGACTCCCAAACCCAAGACCACGCGCAAGGCGAGCAGCAGCAACCTGTCGGCTGACGCCGCCATCGCAGGCGCCGGTGCCAACGCCGCGGGGACTGACACCGGAGCGGCTACTGCCGCGACGACCAACAGCAACACGGCCGAGGCCAAGGGCCGGTTCAATGCTGCCTTGCAAGAGGCAAAAGCTGGCGCCGCTGCTCTGCGCAGCGAGGCAACAGAACGTGCGGCTGCGTACCGCGACCAGGCGCGCAGCCACAGTCAGGATTGGGTGGCGGAAGCCAAGACTTACGGTGATCAGGCGCGCGGCAAGGCCGGTGAACTGGCGGTGGACGGAAAGGGCCGGGTCGCTGAAGCCATCGCTGCTTTGGGCCGGGCGGTGTTCGACACCGCTCCGACGGTAGATGAAAAGCTGGGCGCCAAGTACGGCGACTACGCCCGCACCGCATCGCGTTCGCTCCAGGATGCATCGGCGCGGCTGGAAGCCAAGTCGGTAGACGAGATCGGCGAGGACGCACGCGAGTTCGTCCGTAAGAGCCCTGGCCTCGCAATCGGCATCGCCGCTGTGGGCGGTTTCTTGCTAGCGCGGATGTTCCGCAGTTCCAACGACTGATCCCCTCCGTTCCCGGGAGGGCACCTTGAGCGAACTCCAACCTGGCTTGAATACTTCCGCCGGCCATGCGCCGGCGGAAAATCCTGCGTCGTTAGCTGACCATTCCCTGCGCGATGATGTTCGCGCGCTGATCGATGACAGCAAGACGTACGTCGAAGCCGAGCTGCAATTTCAGAAGAGCCGCGTGGCCTTGGTGGCCAATCGCGGGCGATCCGGCGCGATCTTCGCGGTCGGCGCCCTGCTCCTGCTGCATCTTGCCCTGATTACGCTGGCGATCGGAGCGGTTTACGCCTTGGCACCCGCAATCGGACGGTGGGGCGCGGTTGCGGTCGTGGTCGGCTTGCTCCTGATCGGCGGCATCATGCTGGGCGTGATCGCGAAGCGGCGGTTCGGGGCACTGTCGATGGCGTTCAGCGGAGACTCCCGGCGATGACCGATCAGCTCGAGCGGAATTTTCGCGAGGACCGCAGGGTGCGCGATGCGGCGCGCGCGCTGGTGGATGCGGATCTTGCGAACCTGCGGGCCAATTACGCCGCCCGCGGACTATCCGACCGTATCAAGCATCACTTGACCGAAGGCGCCGCCGACGTGCTTGATGAGGCTGTGGCGGTGACCGAGGACAACAAGGGGGCGGTTGCGGCGCTGGTCGCGGCAATTGTCCTGTGGTTCGCTCGTCATCCGATCATCGACCTCCTGACAGATGATACGCCCACTCCGGAACGTGAACCAACGCAAAGCCGTTGACAACCGAGCCACACTTTCAGGGATCCGGTAACTATGACCGACAGCGATAAGCGCACCGAACTCAAGAACAAGATCGACGCCGCCGAGAAGCGCAACCAAGAGCGGAGCGGCGGGCAATCGTTCGGCGACTACGCGCGCGAAACGCGTGACAGCGCGACGTCGTTCGCCAAGGAGCATCCGATCACGACCGTCCTGGGCGCCGCAGCGATCGGCGTTCTGATCGCCTCCCTCGTTCCAGGCCCCGGCCGCCGTTTGCGCAAGCAGGCGACCAAACAGGGTGTGGCTTGGGCCGGCATGCTCGCTGACCTTGCCGTCAGCTACGGGTCGCAGGCCCTTGATAGCGCCAGCAGCGCGGCGCGGTCGGGACAGGACAAGCTGGGCGATCTGGGAGATGCCTTGGGCCAAGGCGCGCGCACCGTTCGCAGAAGCGCGGTAGGCTTCGCCGACGAAGCCGGTACCGTCGGACGTGACGCGGGAAATCGCGCAGCCCGCACATTCCGCGATCTGCGCTCGCGCATTACCAACTAAGCCATTTGACGAAACGCAACCGATCGGCGCGGCGGGGTTCCCCTGCCGCGCCGGTTTGCCTATGGGGCGCGCGAATTCTCCCCAAGGATCGATCGATGACCGACAAGAAGCAGTTGCTCCACCTCGTCATGGGTGGCCGTGTAGCCGACCCACAGACGCTTCAGTTCCAGGATCTCAATGCCGTGGAAGTGGTGGGCATCTTCCCCGATTATCCGACGGCGCTCGAGGCTTGGCGCAGCGCCGCGCAGCGCACTGTCGACGATGCCGAGATGAAGTTCGTGATCGTCCACCTCCACCGGTTGCTCGACCCTGGGGCGGAGGGCAACTAGCGTCATCGACCGACCGTAGCGAGATGACCGTCACCCTGGCGACAACGGTGCTCAGCGGGAATTAACGGCGAACGTCACGCCGATCGAGCAGTCACCTACGAGCGCCCGCCCCTGCCACGACCTAACACACCGCGCGCGCGTCATCGCGTAGCGGTCGGCAGCTATTTCGGCTTGCAGGAGACCTGCGTCGGCTCGGACCGCGTCAGGCGGGAAACGCTGGTGCCGACGGGCATTCAGGCTGTCTCGTTACCTAAATGAATTCGACTTTCTCGACGAGATAGAACTTGTCTCCCGACGGCACGGTGACCTCGATCTCATCGCCAACCTTCTTGGTGATCAGCGCGCGGCCGAGCGGTGAGTTGTAGCTGATGCGTCCCTGCTTGGCGTCTGCTTCGGTCTGACCGACTATCTGGTACTTCACCGGCTTTTCTTCATCGTCGAGCAAAGTCACCGTCGCTCCAAACACGATACGATCGCCTGACAGCGATGCCGGATCGATGATCTGGGCGCGGGTGATGCGGTCTTCCAGATCGGCGATCTGCGCTTCGACCTGGCCCTGACGTTCCTTGGCCGCGTGATATTCCGCGTTTTCGGACAGGTCCCCGTGAGCGCGAGCCTCCTCGATCGCATCGACGATCTTGGGCCGTTCAGCGCGCAGCACTTTCAGGTCCGCGGTGATCCGCTCGTAACCTTCGGCCAGCATCGGCACTTTTTCCATCGTAGCCATCCGTATCCTTCTAATCTGCTCGTGCGCTCGGACAATTCGCGAGGGTGGCTGCCGGAGAGACAACCTCGTGCCGGTCGCGATGTCGGGGAGAACGCGTGGTGTTTGTCAGCTATAATAGTCCTGCAGCGGGCGCACTGCAAGCTGACTGGCCTTCACCTCGGTAATCGCGCGAGTAACCGCCAGGCTCGCTGCCGCGGTGGTGTAATACGGCACCTTGGTTGCGAGAGCGCTCGCGCGGATCGACTGGCTGTCGAGCAGGGACTGCCAGCCTTCGGTGGTGTTGAAGATCAGCGCGATATCGCGGTCGATGATCCGGTCGACGATGTGCGGCTGCCCTTCGGCCACCTTGTTGACCCGTTCCACCGCGAGCCCCTGTTCCGCGAGGAATCGCTGCGTGCCGCCGGTCGCGACGGCAGTGAAGCCATGCTCGATGAGCGCCCGGACCGCTGGAACGATTGCGCCCTTGTCGCTGTCCTTCACCGACACGAACAGCACGCCATCGTGCGGCAAGGTGTCGCCGGCGCCCAGCTGCGACTTGAGGAACGCGGTCGGGAAATCGCGGTCGATGCCCATGACCTCGCCGGTCGATTTCATCTCCGGGCCAAGCACGGAATCAGAGCCGGGGAAGCGTGCGAAAGGAAAGACCGCTTCTTTCACCGCCATGTAGTTGAATGTCCGCTTGAACGGCGGGAAGCTCGACAGCGGCTCGCCGGCCATCACCCGCGCGGCGATCTTGGCGACCGGCTGGCCGATCGCCTTGGCGACGAACGGCACGGTGCGGCTGGCGCGGGGGTTCACCTCGATCAGATAAACATCGTCACCTTTCACCGCGAACTGGATGTTCATCAGCCCACGCACGCCGAGAGCCATGGCCAGCGCCTCAGCCTGCCGCTCCATTTCGGTGACGATCTCAGATGACAAGCTGTACGGCGGCAGGGTGCAGGCACTGTCGCCCGAGTGGACCCCGGCTTCTTCGATGTGCTGCATGACACCGGCAATTCGCACCTCCACGCCGTCACACAAGGCATCGACGTCGCATTCGATCGCATCGCGCAGGTACTGGTCGACCAGCACCGGGCTGTCGCCGCTGACATTGACCGCGGTGGCGATGTAATTGTCGAGCTGCGCCTCGCTGTCGACGATCTCCATCGCGCGCCCGCCGAGCACATAGCTGGGCCGCAACAGGACCGGATAGCCAATGCGCCGCGCGATAGCGGCCGCTTCGTCCCGGGTGCGCGCCAGGCCGTTGGCGGGTTGCTTGAGATTGAGCTTGGTCACCAGCTTGGCGAACCGCTCCCTGTCCTCGGCAAGGTCGATGGCGTCGGGCGAGGTGCCCAGAATCGGAATGCCTTCGTCCTCCAGTGCCTGCGCCAGCTTGAGCGGGGTCTGCCCACCGAACTGGACGATCACCCCGACCAGCTCGCCGCGCGACTGCTCGACCCGCAGGATTTCCAGGACATCTTCGGCAGTTAAGGGTTCGAAATACAACCGGTCCGAGGTGTCATAATCGGTGCTCACCGTTTCCGGATTGCAGTTGACCATGATCGTTTCGTACCCCGCCTCGCTGAGCGCGAAGCAGGCGTGGACGCAGCAGTAATCGAATTCGATACCCTGCCCGATCCGGTTCGGCCCACCGCCAAGGATGACGATCTTGCGGCGGTCGCTGGGGGCTGCCTCGTCCTCCGGCTCGCCAAACGTGGGCGCCTCGTAGGTCGAATACATGTACGGCGTGACCGCCTCGAATTCGGCGGCGCAGCTGTCGATGCGCTTGAACACCGGGAAGACGCCCAGCTTGCGGCGCAAATCGCGCACCTCCGCCTCGCTGGTGGCACCGGCCATCGCGCGCAGGGTGTCGTGCAGCAGCCCTGCCCGCTTGGCCTGAGTTTCGCCCAATCCGCCCGCGACACCGACCGAGCGCACCGCCAGCGTGGCGAGCCGCTTGTCGGAAAAGCCCATCGCCTTCAGCCGCCGCATTTCCTGAGCGGTTCGCGGCAAACCTTGATGGCCCAGCATCTTCTCTTCGTAGATGATCGCTTCGATCTGGCGCAGGAACCATGGATCGTAGCCTGTGATCCGGGCGATTTCCGCCAGTTCGATGTCTTCGCGGAAAGCCTGCGCGACCTTCAGCAGGCGGTCGGGCGTGCGCTTGCTGAGCGAGGCGAAGATTTCGTCCCTGGGCGCGCCCTCAAGCTCGACGACGCGGTTGAAACCGTCGAGCCCGGTTTCCAGACCGCGCAGCGCTTTCTGCAACGATTCCTGAAAGTTGCGACCGATAGCCATCACTTCGCCGACCGACTTCATGGCGGTGGACAGTTCGTTCTTCGCGCCCTTGAATTTCTCGAAAGCGAAGCGCGGAATCTTGGTGACGACGTAGTCGATCGTCGGCTCGAACGCAGCTGGCGTGGCACCAGTGATCTCGTTGGTAATCTCGTCCAGCGTGTAGCCGACCGCGAGCTTGGCCGCCACGCGCGCGATAGGAAAACCGGTTGCCTTGGACGCCAGCGCCGAAGAGCGCGAGACGCGCGGGTTCATCTCGATCACGATCAACCTGCCGGACTTCGGATCGACTGCGAACTGGACGTTCGAACCGCCTGTTTCCACACCGATTTCGCGCAGCACGGCAATGCTCGCCGACCGCATGATCTGGTATTCCTTGTCGGTCAGCGTGAGCGCGGGGGCGACCGTTATCGAGTCCCCGGTATGCACCCCCATCGGATCGACGTTCTCGATGGCGCAGATGATAATCGCGTTGTCGTTCCGGTCGCGGACGACCTCCATCTCGTACTCTTTCCAGCCGAGCAGAGATTCCTCGATCAGGACTTCGGTCGTTGGGCTGGCGTCGAGGCCCTCGCGGACGATCCGTTCGAACTCAGCCTTGTTGTAGGCGATCCCGCCGCCGGTGCCACCCAGGGTGAAACTCGGGCGGATGATCGAGGGCAGCCCGGTCCGCTCAAGCACCGTGAACGCTTGATCTACGGTGGTCGCGACGCCGCTGCGTGCGCTTTCCAGCCCGATCTTGTCCATCGCCTCGCGGAAGCGCTGGCGGTTTTCGGCCTTGTCGATGGCGTCAGCGTCGGCGCCGATCATCTGCACGCCGTACTTGGCCAGCGTGCCGTCGTTGAACAGGTCGAGCGCGCAGTTGAGCGCAGTCTGCCCGCCCATCGTCGGCAGCACCGCGTCGGGCCGCTCCTTCTCGATGATCTTGGCGACGATTTCGGGCGTGATCGGCTCGACATAGGTCGCGTCGGCGAACTCGGGATCGGTCATGATCGTGGCGGGGTTGGAGTTGACCAGAATTACCCGGTACCCCTCCTCCTTCAACGCCTTGATCGCCTGCGTTCCCGAGTAATCGAACTCGCACGCCTGCCCGATGACGATCGGGCCGGCGCCGATGACGAGGATGGAGGAGATGTCAGTGCGTTTGGGCATCAGCCAGCGTTTCCGTTGCGCAAAAAGAGGCTCGTGAAAGGTGCGAAAGCGGCGTCGAAGTTTTCGGTTTCGACCTCTTCCCAACCTCCAAGGCTTTGAACCTGGATTGTCAGATCGATTTGGTTTCCATCGCTGTCGAAAGCATCGGCAACTGCACCGCCTCGCTCATGGAATTGTAACCGCCCCAACCCGCCATCAGCGCCTTCGACATCAATATAGGCCGATGGATTGGATGAATGGAGAGCCCGGACGATGTTGATCTCCCCAAAGGAACATGCACGTTCCGCGAGGTTGTTTGCCCAGTGGATGAAGGCCGCGACGTCATTACTCACCCCAACATCCCCACGAACTTCTTGAACAAGTAGAAGCTGTCCTGTGGCCCCGGACTAGCCTCCGGGTGATACTGCACCCCAAACGCGCGCTTGCCCTTGAGCGAAATCCCGCAGTTGGAACCGTCGAACAGGCTGACGTGGGTTTCCTCAACCCCCTCCGGCAACGCGGTGTTATCGACCGCGAAACCGTGATTCATCGAGGTAATCTCGACCACGCCGTCCTCCAGCCGCTTGACCGGATGGTTCGCGCCGCGGTGGCCCTGGTGCATCTTGCTCGTCCGCCCGCCGGCGGCGAGACCGAGGATCTGGTGGCCGAGGCAGATGCCGAAGATCGGCACGTCCTTGTCCAGCAGCGCCTTCACCGTCGGCACCGCGTACGCGCCCGTCGCCGCCGGATCACCGGGGCCGTTGGAAAGGAACACGCCGTCAGGCTTCAGCGCCTCGATCTCGGCCAGCGAGGTCTGCGCCGGCACCACCGTCACCCGCGCCCCGGCCTGCGCCAGGTTGCGGAAGATGTTGTCCTTGCTGCCATAGTCGATCGCGACCACGTGCGGCTTGCCGTTCCAGTCCGCGCGGCCATAACCCTTGCCCAGTTCCCACGCGCCGCCGCCCCATTGCTCCTGCTTCTCGCGGCTCACCCGCTGGGCAAGGTCCATGCCCTCAAGCCCCGGCCAATCTCGCGCCCTCTGCAGCAGCTTGGCGAGGTCGAACTTGCCTTTGGGATGATGCGCGATCACCGCGTGCGGCGCGCCGGACAGCCGGATGCGGCGGGTTAGCGCGCGGGTGTCCACGCCCGCCAGACCGATCTTGCCCTTTGCGCTGAGCCAGTCGCCCAGTTCCTGCTCCGCACGAAAGCTGGAGTGCGGGGTCACTTCCTCCCGCACCACGCAGCCCACGGCGCCTTCGACCTGGCTTTCCACGTCTTCAGCATTCGCGCCGACGTTGCCGATGTGTGGAAAGGTGAAGGTGACGATCTGCGCGGCGTAGGAGGGATCGGTCATCACCTCCTGATAGCCGGTCATCGCGGTGTTGAAGCATACTTCGCCCACCGCTTCGCCAACCGCGCCGAAGCCCTTGCCCCAGATCACCGTGCCATCGGCCAATACCAGCACGCCGGTCGCGCCTTCTGGTTGCGCAGGCGTAGTGGCAGGATCAGGCATGGGCCCTCCGAGTCAGTGTTTTTCCGGCAATGTCGCTAAGTCCCAGCCGCTAGGCCCGGTTCCTTGCAGCGTCAACCCGCGCTAAGCGGCGCCTCAACAGCTCAACCGAAAGGCAGACCGAATGATCCGCGATACCATCAAGCAGGCCCAGATCGACGCGATGAAGGGCGGCGACAAGGAACGGCTCGCCGCGGTGCGCCTCATCCTCGCCAAGCTGAAGGACAAGGACATCGAACTGCGAACGGCCTCGACCCAGCCCGACGATGACGCGCTGGCGGTCGATGTCCTGCAAAAAATGGCCAAGCAGCGGCGCGAGTCGATAACCATGTACGTTGAGGGTAATCGCGAAGAGCTGGCTGAGCAGGAGCGCAAGGAGCTCAAGGTCATCGAGGAGTTCCTGCCACAGCAGCTTTCCGAGGACGAGACCCGCGCCGCGATTGCCGACATCAAATCAACCCTCGGCGCCGAATCGATTAAGGATATGGGCCGCGTGATGGCGGAACTAAAAGCCCGGCATGGCACTGTGCTCGACATGCAGACCGCCAGCCGGTTGGTCAAAGAGGCGCTGTCCTGACCGGGACACAGGCTCAAAGGGGGACACATGAGGAAACTGATCTCGGCATCGGCGCTCGCGCTGGCACTGGCGGCGTGTTCTGACCGCGACCCATCGCCGCGTGAAGTCGGCGACCAGGAGGTCACCGACCTGAACCGCGTCGACAGCGACGGCGCGGCGGACGCGGCCGCCAAGGCTTTGACGGCGGGCGACCTGACCGAATTCACCCTGGGCGGGCGGATCGAGGAGAAAACGCAGGCGATGCGCAACAGCGCCGGCAACTTTGCCGACCTGCGCAGCTTCGTCGCGTGTCCCAAGGGAATGGACCCGTGCGATCCCGGGACCGCCCCGACGGGTACGGTCTATACCTATGTCATGGTCGTTTATCCCGGCGGCGATAACGACGAGAGCACCGGCATCGGCGCGAACAATACCGCGAGCGACATCGAGCGCGCGACCTCCTTCCGCATGGTGATGCCGGCGCACGGTTTCACGGGCAACGCGGGTTATGCCAAGCCGGAAGCGCTCGCCGCCATCGGCCGCAAGGCGGACGTGGTGGTAAGCTGCGATGCCGGCAAGCTGGTGTGGACGGTGAGCGCGGGCGACGGCGGCGATCAGTGGGAGCAGAAAGAGCCGCTGACCTTCTATTGGCAAAGCACCCTGCCCCCGGCTGGCCTCGCCCCCGCGTATGCGTTCGACGCCGACAGCACGGAAGCGATCGGCAGCGGTCTCTACCCAGCGGCCAGGCAGGGCGTCAAAAACGCCTGCACCTGAGGTTGCATCGCAAGGCGATTCGCCCGCATTGAGGGCGCATGGCGCTATCCCCGCAATGGCTTGATGAACTGCGCGCGCGGGTAACGCTCAGCACCGTGGTGATGCGCACCACCAAGTTGCAGCGCGCCGGCCGCGAGTGGAAGGCGTGCTGTCCCTTCCACGACGAAAAGAGCCCATCGTTCTACGTCAACGACGCGAAGGGCTTCTACCATTGCTTCGGCTGCGGCGTGCACGGCGACGCGATCCGCTGGATGACCGACCAGCGCGGCATGTCGTTCATGGATGCGGTCAAGGAACTTGCCGGCGAGGCGGGTCTCGAGGTGCCCGCCCCCGACCCGCGCGCCGCCCAGCGCGCCGAGCAGCAGGCCGGCCTGCACGAGGTGACGCAGGCGGCGCAGGACTGGTTTCGCGCCAGTCTCGACACGCCCGCCGGAGCGAAAGCACGCGAGTACCTCGCGAGCCGCGACTTTGATGCGCATACGCTGGAGCGGTTCGGCTTCGGTTACGCGCCGAACGCCCGCAACGCGATCGGTGGCGCGCTCAAGCAGTTCGACCGGGCCATGCTGATCGAGGCGGGCCTGCTCATCGCGGTGGACGAGAAGGAGCCGTACGACCGTTTTCGGGACCGCCTGACGATCCCCATCCACGATCCGCGCGGGCGGGTGATCGGGTTTGCGGCGCGCATCCTGGACGCTGACAAGAAAGACGCGCCCAAATACCTGAACTCGCCTGACACGCCACTGTTCGACAAGGGCCGGACCCTGTTCAATCTTCACCGGGCGGGCCCCGCCTCCCGCAAGAGCGGTCGGATCGTGGTGGTGGAAGGCCAGATGGACGCGGTCGCGATGGCGGCGGCGGGCTTCGAGGATGCGGTGGCGCCGATGGGCACCGCGCTGACGGAGCGGCAACTGGAGATGCTGTGGCGGTTGGCGGATGCACCGATCCTCTGCTTCGACGGCGACAACGCGGGCCAGCGCGCGGCGATGCGGGCGATCAGTCGCGCGCTGCCGATGCTGAGCCCGGCCAAGACCCTGTCCATTGTCCAGCTGCCACCCGGCCTCGACCCTGACGACCTGATCCGGCAGCAAGGTCCGCAGGCGATGGAGGCCCTGCTTGCCGCGCCTGCGAGCCTGATCGACACGCTGTGGGCGTTCGAACAGACCGCGGCACCGCTTCGCACTCCGGAAGACAAGGCCGGGCTGAAGGCGCGGCTGATGGCGCACTGCGACGCGATCGAGCAGCCAGACATCAAGGCGCTCTATCGCCGCGAACTGCTGGAGAAGTTCTCCGCATTCGCTTTCCCTCCACGCCCGCCGCGCGCCGCGCGCGAAAAGCACGAATGGAAAGGCGGTTTCGCCAAGGCTGCCAATCCTCAACTCGACCCCGCCGTGGCGGGGCGGCTGCGCCAGGCCGCCGATGGTGGATCGCGCGACCTGCTGGCAAGTGCCGTGATCGCCGGGCTGCTTCGCTTTCCGGACCAGATCCTTGCTCACGCCGAAACCTTGGCGCGGTTCGCATCCAGCGACGGGCGCAGCGGTCCGGCACTGGAAACACTGATCGAAGCGGCTGAAATGCTTGAACCCGGCCAGGCCACGCCCATATCCGCACCGCAGGGTTTCGCACCTCCGCCGGACAAAAGCCGTTTTGCCTTCCTCGATGAAGGCGCCGATCCGCAGGACGCGCGCGAAGACTTGGCCGAAGCCGTGTCGCTTTTGGTGGAACGGCCCGCGTTGGAAGCCGCCCTGGCGGTCGCCACCGCGCGCTTTGAAACCGAGCCGGAGGCCGCGTTCGCGGAGCAGCAGCGGCTGCTCAAACGAAAGCTGGCGTTCGAGAAACGACTCGGGCTAATGGCGAGCCGCAGGGCCGCGCGCGCGGCTCAACCCGAAATTGACTCTCCGGTGGCAGACCCCGGCATTCCGGACGAAAACTGAATGACACGAGACGAAATGGCCACTCAAGAAGACGCCAACGGCAAGGACGACGCCCCGCTCATCGACCTCAACGAAGCGTCGGTGAAGAAGCTCATCATGAAGGCCAAGCGCCGTGGCTATGTCACGGTCGACGAGCTGAACGAAGCGCTGCCGCAGGACGAACTGTCGAGCGAGCAGATCGAGGACGTGATGTCCGCGATCAGCGAAATGGGCGTCAACATTGTCGAAAACGACGAGGATGCCGAAGCAGACGGTGAGTCCGAGGAAGACGTCGAAGAAGTCGGCACCGACGAGGACGACGACGACGAAGGCGCGTCCAACAAGCCGTCGAAACCTGCCGCGGCCGCGAAGAAGAAAGAGGTCATCGAGCGTACCGACGATCCGGTGCGGATGTACCTGCGCGAAATGGGCGCGGTGGAACTGCTCAGCCGCGAGGGCGAGATCGCCATCGCCAAGCGCATCGAAGCGGGCCGTGACATGATGATCATGGGGCTGTGCGAAAGCCCGATCACGTTCCACGCCATCATCCTGTGGTCAGAAGCGCTCAACAACGAAGAGATGCAGCTGCGCGAGATCCTCGATCTCGATGCCATGCTGTCCAAGGAGCCGCCTGTCGAGAAGATGGAGGAAGGCGCCGAGGACGACGAAGACGGCGAAATCTCCGAGGAGACCGCCGGCCCGACCTACAAGGAAGAAGAAGAGGTCGAGGAAGAAGAGGAAGCCGACGAGGACGAGGACGGCGAGCCGCGGTCACGCCGGGTCGAAGAGGAAGAGGAGGAGGACAACACCCTCTCCCTTGCCCAGATGGAAGCTGCGCTGAAGCCGGCTGCCCTTGAGACCTTTGCCCGCATCACCGACCTGTTCAAGAAATTCGAGAAGCTGCAGAACGAGCGCGTCGACGTGCTTGGCCGGGGCGAGGATTTCCCCAAGGCCAAGGAAAAGAAATACGAGGATCTGCGCGAGCAGCTGACGGCCGAGGTCGAAAGCGTGCAGTTCCACGCCACCAAGATCGAATTCCTGGTCGACAACCTGTATTCCTTCAACCGCCGGCTGACCACGCTGGGTGGGCAGATGCTGCGCCTGGCCGAACGGCACAAGGTGAAGCGCGCCGACTTCCTGGGCGCCTACATCGGGAATGAGCTGGACGACACCTGGCTGCAGGCGAATGCGAAGAAGGACAAGAAGTGGGCGGCCTTCGCCGATAAGGAAGCCGACGCCGTCGAGCGCATCCGGGCGGAAATCGCCGACATCGCCAGCGCCACCGGCATGTCGCTCCCCGAGTTCCGCCGGATCGTCAACATGGTCCAGAAAGGCGAGCGCGAGGCGCGGATCGCCAAGAAGGAGATGGTCGAGGCGAACCTGCGCCTGGTGATCTCCATCGCCAAGAAATACACCAATCGTGGGCTGCAATTCCTGGATTTGATCCAGGAGGGCAACATCGGTCTGATGAAGGCGGTGGACAAGTTCGAGTACCGCCGCGGATACAAGTTCAGCACTTATGCCACCTGGTGGATCCGGCAGGCGATCACCCGCTCGATCGCCGACCAGGCGCGCACGATCCGCATCCCAGTCCACATGATCGAGACGATCAACAAGCTGGTGCGGACCAGCCGCCAGTTCCTCCACGAACAGGGCCGCGAACCTACGCCCGAAGAAATGGCCGAGCGGTTGTCGATGCCGCTCGAGAAGGTCCGCAAGGTGATGAAGATCGCCAAGGAGCCGATCTCTCTCGAAACCCCCATCGGGGACGAGGAAGACAGCCATCTGGGCGATTTCATCGAGGACAAGAACGCGATCATCCCGGTGGATGCGGCAATTCAGTCGAACCTGAAGGAAACCGTCACCCGCGTGCTGGCGTCGCTTACCCCGCGTGAGGAGCGTGTGCTGCGCATGCGGTTCGGCATCGGCATGAACACCGATCACACGCTGGAAGAAGTCGGTCAGCAGTTCTCCGTGACCCGCGAACGCATCCGGCAGATCGAGGCGAAGGCGCTGCGCAAGCTCAAGCACCCCAGCCGCTCGCGCAAGATGCGCAGCTTCCTCGACCAGTAACGAGCGCGTCGCCGTCACCGTTGTTGTGCAGTTGTCGACCGGACGGGGCAGTCTGCCCGTGCGGGAGGCTTACGTGCGCGTAGGTTCCGTGTGCAAGGATGCCGGGTCATGAACGCGGACCTGCCGATTGACTTCGCCGCCCTGCTGGCGAAGTCGCCCAATCCTTACGTCCTGATCGATCGCGACCTGACGATCGTATGGATGAACGACGCCTATCTTGCAGCGACGGGTCGGCAGCGAGAAGACATTCTTGGCCAGGGAATGTTCCAGGCATTTCCCAGCGACCCCGCAAGCGAAAGCCACCGATCGCTGGAAAGCTCTTTCTCGCGGGTGCTGCGGACCGGCGAAGTCGATGAGCTGGCGCTGATCCGCTACGACATCGCCAACACGTCGGGCGAATTGGACACCCGGTTCTGGAGCGCGACTCACACGCCCGTCCACGACGATGCGGGCACTGTCCGCTATATCCTGCAGCATACGGTAGACGTCACCGAGCTTCACGGGCTGCGGCGATTGCGGGATGAAGCCGGTGTCTTCGAGCGGGCCGGAGCGATCCAGGCGCGCAATCTCGACCTGGCCAAGGAGCGGGACCGGTTCCGGGCCTATTTTGAACAAGCGCCCGGCTTTGTGGCGGTTCTTGCCGGGTCCAGGCACGTGTTCCTGATGGCGAATGCCGCCTATCACAGGCTCGTCGGTGGACGCGAAATCATCGGCAAATCAGTTCTCGATGCGCTGCCGGAAGTCGCGGACCAAGGCTTCGTCGGCATCCTCGACAAGGTACGCGCGGAGCGGAAGACGTATCTGGGGGAACGGGCTGAGGTCCTGTTGCGAACCGAGGGGTCCGAAGAGCTTTCGTCCCGCTTCCTCAACTTCGCGTACCAGCCGATCATGGGCAACGGCCAGGTCGAAGCGATCCTGGTGCAGGGCCATGATGTCACCGAGGAGGTCGCAGCCGAGGAAGCGCAAAAGCTGCTGATCAACGAACTCAATCACCGCGTGAAGAACACCCTCGCCATCGTGCAGGGTCTGGCTGCGCAGTCCTTTCGCAAGCTTGAGAACGGGAACGAGGCGCTGCACGCATTCGATGCCCGGCTGAAAGCCCTGGCCGCCGCACACAGCTTGTTGACCGAGCGCAACTGGGAACCGGCGCAGCTGGCGGACACCGTCCGCAGCGCGGTGGAGGCGACCGTGGGGACCGACATCAGCCGGTTCACCCTGTCCGGGCCCGACATGACGCTCACCCCGCAAACCGGGGTGTCGCTGGCCATGGTCCTGCACGAGCTGAGTACGAATGCGATCAAGTACGGCGCGCTGTCGGCTGATGACGGCCAGGTGACCGTCGACTGGACCACCGAGCCTGAACAGGATGCATGCGTGCTGACGATCGACTGGCGGGAGTCAGGTGGGCCAACGGTCGCGCAACCTACCAGGCGCGGGTTTGGCACGCGGCTTATCGAACGGGGCCTATCGGCGGAAGGCGAGAACAAGGTAACGCTCGACTTCCACCCCGATGGCCTGCAGTGCCATTTTGTAATGCGAATTGAAGGGCGTAGCCGATGAGTCTGGCCGGTTTGAAGATCCTCGTTGTCGAGGACGAGCCGATCATTGCGATGGCGCTGGAAGAACAGCTTGAGGACGCGGGCGCGCAGCCGGAAGTCGCCGGGTCGATCCAGCGTGCGCATGAGCTGCTGGACGCGCGGTCGTTCGATGCAGCGATCCTCGACATCAACGTCCACGGCGAAAAGAGCTACTCGGTCGCGCAGATCCTGGCTCGCCGTTCGGTTCCATTCGTGTTTGCGTCGGGATACGGCGACACGCTGAACCCGGCGGAATATGCGAACGTCCCGACGTTGACGAAGCCATATGACATCGCTGCCGTGGTGAACGCTTTGGCAACCGCTCGCGCAGAATGAGGCGCTGCGTTTGGCGGGGGACAGCTCTGCTTTGAGGTAGCGATCCGCCTGCCGAGCGCCTATGTGCGCCGCCATGCGCATCGCCATTGCTTCCGATCATGCTGCGGTCGACCTCAAGGCCGCCCTGCGCGAGTGGCTGATCGACGAAGGCCACGAGGTCGCGGACCTCGGCCCCGACAGCCACGACAGCGTCGATTATCCCGATTTCGGTTATCGTTTGGCCGAGGTTGTAGCGGATGGCACTGCCGGTCTTGGCGTAGCCTTGTGCGGATCGGGCATCGGCATATCGATCTCGGTCAACCGCCACCCCTTGGTACGCTGCGCGCTGGTGTCGGAGCCGCTTTCGGCGGCCCTGGCGCGCGAGCACAATGATGCCAACGTGATCGCGCTCGGCGCTCGTCTCACGGGAATCGACATGGCCAAGGCGTGCGTCGGCGCGTTCATCGGCACCGAATTCGGTGGCGGACGACACCAGCGCCGGGTCGACAAGCTTTCCAACCCGCCCCCGTTCCAGGAGCCGGCATGAATCCCGCAGCCACCATCGACCGTCAGACTTCCACCGATGCCCTCGACCGCTTCTGGGGGGATGATCTCGAGGCCGCGGATCCGGAGATCGCGGCTGCGGTGCGCGATGAGCTGGAGCGGCAGCGGACCCGCATCGAACTGATCGCCAGCGAGAACATCACCAGCCGCGCGGTCCTGGAAGCGACCGGATCGGTCTTCACCAACAAATATGCCGAAGGGTATCCGGGCAAGCGGTATTACGGCGGCTGCGAACATGCCGACGTGATCGAGAACCTCGCGATCGAGCGGGCCAAGCAATTGTTCGGATGCGCGTTCGCCAATGTTCAGCCCAACAGCGGCAGCCAGATGAACCAGGCGGTATTCCTGGCGCTGCTGCAACCGGGCGATACGTTCATGGGCCTCGACCTCAACTCGGGCGGTCACCTGACGCACGGTTCGCCGGTCAACATGAGCGGCAAGTGGTTCAATCCGGTCAGCTATGGCGTGCGCCGCGAAGATGAGCGGATCGACATGGACGAGGTCCGCGCCACCGCGCTCGCGAACCAGCCCAAGCTGATCATCGCCGGCGGCACCGCGTATTCGCGAGTATGGGACTGGGAAGGCTTCCGCCGCATCGCCGACGAGGTGGGCGCGTACCTGCTGGTCGACATGAGCCACATCGCGGGCCTGGTGGCCGGCGGCGCCCACCCCTCCCCCGTGCCGCACGCGCACGTGACGACGACGACGACGCACAAGAGCCTGCGCGGTCCGCGCTCCGGCGTGATCCTGTGGAATGACGAGGCGCTGTCCAAGCCGCTCAACATGGCGGTGTTTCCGGGCCTGCAGGGCGGTCCGCTGATGCATGTTGTCGCCGGCAAGGCGGTGGCATTCGGTGAAGCGCTGCGGCCGGATTTCGCCGAGTACGCGCAGCGGATCGTGGAGAACGCGCGTGCCTTGGCAGCGGGCGTCGAGGCCGGCGGGCTGCGGGTGGTGTCGGGCGGCACCGACAATCATTCGATGCTGGTCGACCTGACGCCCAAGGACGTGACCGGCAAGGCGGCCGAGCATGGCCTGGACCGCGCCTACCTCACCTGCAACAAGAACGGCATTCCCTACGATACGCGCAGTCCGTTCGTGACCAGCGGGATCCGCCTCGGCACCCCGGCAGGAACCACCCGTGGTTTCGGACCGGAGGAATTCCGCACGATCGGCGGGCTGATCGCCGAAGTCGTCGATGGGATGTCGCGCAATGGACCTGACGGCGATGCCCAGGTGGAACAAAGCGTTCGCCGCCGCGTCAGCGAACTGTGCGAAGCATTTCCCGTGTATCCCGGAAGGAATTGATGATGGACCAGAACAGCAACAACAACGGCGGGGGCCAGGACTGGGTCGCGGATGTGAAGACCGAAGTCAGCGGCATGGCCAAGGAAGGTATGCATCACCCGTCGACCAAGCCGGTGCTGGCGGGCGCCGCGATCGGCGCGGTGGCGGGCGTGCTGCTGCCGTTCGTGTCGCTGCCGGTGGGACTGGTCGCCGGCGCGGGCATCGCGCTCTACAACCGCGTCAAGAAGTAAGGCGCGCCAGGCCGGATGCGCTGCCCGTTCTGCGCCCACGACGATTCGCAGGTCAAGGACAGCCGCCCGACCGAGGACAGCACCGCGATCCGCCGCCGCCGCCAGTGTGAACGCTGCGGCGCGCGGTTCACCACCTTCGAACGGGTCCAGCTGCGCGAAGTGGTGGTGGTGAAATCAGGCGCCAATGGTCTGGAAAGGCGGCGTGAGCCGTTCGACCGCGCGAAGCTCGAACAGTCGATCGCGCTCGCGGTGCGGAAGCGCGGGCTGGAGCAGGAACGACTCGACCAGCTGATCAGCGGCATCCAGCGCCAGGTCGAAACGTCCGGCGAGAGCGAGGTGCCATCGGCGCGAATCGGCGAACTGGTGATGGAGGGGCTGCGCCAACTCGACAGCGTCGCCTACATCCGCTTCGCCAGCGTGTACCGCGACTTCAGCGAAGCGCGCGATTTCGAACAGTTCGCCAGCAGCGTACGGGACATCGGCGGTGGCTGATGCCCCGGTCATCGTGCTAGTGCGCCCCCAGCTAGGCGAGAACATCGGCAAGGCGGCGCGGGCGATGCTCAACTTCGGGCTTACCGAACTGCGCCTGGTCGAGCCGCGCGATGGCTGGCCCAACCCCTCGGCCGGGCCTGCGGCATCCGGCGCGGACATCGTGCTTGAAAAGGCACAAGTCTTCGCGACCACCGCCGATGCGGTCGCTGACTGCGCGCACGTGTATGCGACCACGGTGCGCAAGCGCGGGGTCACCAAGCCGGTGGTGACGCCCGAGGCAGCCGCGCGTGAAATCCATTCGCAGATCGGCCGCAGCGCGATCCTGTTCGGGCCCGAGCGATCGGGGCTGGAGACCGATGACGTTGCCCTCGCCCGCGCGATCCTGACGGTGCCGATCAATCCCGAATTCGGCTCCCTGAACCTGGCGCAGGCGGTCATCCTCGTCGCTTATGAATGGTCAAAATCCCAGGCGCTCAGCTCACCGACCGAGGAGGAGCTACTGCCCCCAGCCCCGCAGGTCGAATTGGAGGGGATGATCGCCCAGCTCGAGACGATGCTTGAGCCAAAAGGGTTCTTCCGGCCGGAAGACCGCAGGCAACATACCCGGCGCACCTTGCGGAGCCTGCTGACCAAGCCCGCGTGGAATCACTTGGAGGTCCGCACCGTCCGCGGGGTGCTCAGCCACCTGGCCAAGCCCGATCGGTACTAACTGCGCAGACGGTCCCACTCGATCAGTTCGTAGGCGATCGATGCCTCGACCAGTTGGTCCCACAGTTCCGCGATCCTGTCGCGCGGAAGGCCCGCCGCGGCCGCCCGGTCGGCCGCAGCGGCGATCACCGCAGCCTTTCGCCCTTCGTCGCGGACCGACGCCCGGTCTTGCTTGATCCGAGCCGCGGCGCGCATGTAGCCAAAGCGGCGCTCCAGCAAATCGATCAGCTCGCGGTCGGTCTGGTCCACGCCCGCGCGAACTTCGCGCATGGTCTGGCAATCGTCAGGTGAAACGATTTCGGTCATGGCGCGCGCGTTGGCCGTTCGGCACGCGTTTGTCGAGAGCGCGACCTTGACCTTGGCGCGGTTCCTGCTAGGGGCGCGCTTCGCATTTGATCCCGTATCCCGGTGAAGCGGAGATCGCGGCGGACATATTTGGTCCGCCGGGCGATGCCGGGTTAAACGGCCGCCGTTAGGGCGGTCCTGCAAATTGAAGGAACGACACCATGTCGAAGCGCAAGAGCGCCAAGCACAAACTCGACCGCCGGATGGGCGAGAACATCTGGGGGCGTCCCAGTTCTCCCGTCAATCGCCGCTCGTATGGCCCCGGCCAGCATGGTCAGCGCCGCAAGGGCAAGACCAGCGACTTCGGCCTCCAGCTGCGCGCCAAGCAGAAGCTCAAGGGCTACTATGGCGACGTGACGGAGAAGCAGTTCAAGTCGACTTACGCCGAAGCCAGCCGCATGAAGGGCGACACCGGCCAGAACCTGATCGGCTTGCTCGAGCGCCGGCTGGACATGGTGGTGTATCGCGCGAAGTTCGCGCCGACGATCTTCGCCGCGCGCCAGATCGTCAGCCACGGTCACATCCGCGTCAACGGCGTGAAGTGCAACATCGCCAGCCGCCGCATCGCCGCGGGCGACGTCATCAGCCTGGGCGACAAGGCCAAGGAGATGGCTCTGGTCATCGAAGCGCAGAGCCTGCCCGAGCGTGACATCCCCGATTACGTCAGCCCCGACGGCACCGACAAGATCACCTTCACCCGCGTGCCCACGCTGGACGAAGTGCCTTACCCGGTGACGATGGAACCGAACCTGGTGGTCGAGTTCTACTCGCGCTGATCGCCGATCGTTCGGAATGATACGAAAGGGCGGTCCCGCGGGGCCGCCCTTTTGCGTTTCAGGGGGCGATCTCCGCCCCATCCCACGCGAAATGACGGCCGCTGCTGGCGGGCGTGAGACGGTCGAGGACTGCGAGCAGATGGTGCGCGGCCTCATCAGGGGCAAAGGTTTCCCGGCCGGCGGCAAACCTCGCGCTCAAGGGGGTGGCGACAGTCCCGGGATGGAGCGTGACGCACAGCGCATCGGGCCTGTTGCGGGCAAGTTCCACCGCCAGCGTGCGGACGAGCTGCACCAGCGCGGCCTTCGACGCGCGATAGCCGTACCACCCGCCCAGCCGGTTATCGCCGATACTGCCGACGCGGGCGCCGAGAACCGCGAACGCGCTGCGGCCTTGCCGGGGCAACAGCGGCAGAAAGTGTTTGGCGACCAGCGCGGGCCCGGTGGCGTTCACCGCAAACAGCCGGGCGAGGTAGTCTGCATCCAGCGCAGCCCAGCTTTTCTCCGGCCCCTTGCCGCCTAGCGAGAGCGCACCGCTGGCGACAATCACCAGGTCGGCCGCCCCGCCCGCCGCAACCCGCTCAGCCGCCCGCGCGATCGACTGTTCGTCTTCGATATCGATGTACCTGTCTTCCGGGCCGCTGCGCGACAGGCCCACGACCACGCAACCACGCTTGTCCAGTTCGGCTGCCAGCGCGCTGCCGATGCCTCCGCTCGCGCCAATCACCACGGCGCGAGACCACGTCATCCTTTCGCGCCGTATTCAGCGAGAAAGGCGCTCGCGAAGGCGGTCATCCGCCCCTCGGCGATCGCGCTTCGCATGGCTTGCATCAGCTCCTGGTAGAACGACAGGTTGTGCTCCGTCAGCAGCATCGCGCCCAGCATCTCGCCAGCCTTGATCAGGTGATGGAGATAGGCGCGGCTGTAACGGCCGCACACCTCGCACGAGCAGCGCGGGTCGAGCGGCTCGGCATCCTCTGCATGACGCGCGTTGCGCAGGTTGACCGGGCCAGCCCAGGTAAACGCCTGCCCATTGCGGCCCGATCGGGTTGGCAGGACGCAATCGAACATGTCCACGCCGCGCAGCACCGCGCCCACCAGATCGTCGGGCTTGCCAACCCCCATCAGGTAACGCGGCGCATCATGCGGCAACTGCCCGGGCGCGAAATCGAGGGTGGCGAACATCGCCTCCTGCCCCTCGCCCACGGCCAGCCCGCCGATGGCGTAGCCATCGAAGCCGATCTCGCGCAGCGCGCCGGCCGACCGAGCGCGAAGACCCTCGTCGAGCGCCCCCTGCTGGATGCCGAACAGCGCGGCGTTGTCCGCGTGCTCGCCCCCTGCATCGAAGGCGTCGCGGCTGCGCCTGGCCCAGCGCATCGACATCTCCATGCTCGCCTCGATCTCGGCGAACGGACGATCGGTGCGCGGGCATTCGTCGAACGCCATGACGATGTCGCTACCCAGCAGACGCTGGATCTCCATCGATCGTTCGGGCGTCAGCAGGTGCTTGGACCCGTCGATATGGCTGGAGAACGACACGCCCTCCTCGGTCAGCTTGCGCAGGCTAGCGAGGCTCATGACCTGATAGCCGCCGCTATCCGTCAGGATCGAGCGCGGCCAGTTCATAAACCGATGAAGGCCGCCCAGCCGCGCGACCCGCTCCGCGCCCGGCCGCAGCATCAGGTGATAGGTATTGCCGAGCAGGATGTCGGCACCGGTGGCGCGGACGCTGTCCGGCTTCATCGCCTTTACCGTGGCGGCGGTACCCACCGGCATGAAGGCAGGCGTACGAATCTCGCCGCGGCGCATGGCGATCACGCCGGTACGCGCGGCGCCATCGGTGGCGTCGATCTTGAACTGGAAACGGGGCGTCATGACGTGCGCCTAGCCTCTCATCCGGGAAGCCGCCAGCCCGTGGAGCGGCTGGTTATGCTAACCAAGCGCAACATTGGAACCGCGTCGGGCGAACATCATTATTCCGGTACAATGACCAAATATCGCTTCGTCACCCCGACACGCACCGGCAAGTGGTACTCCGACATCGAACAGGCGCAGCGTTTCGCGGAACGCATCGGCGCCGGGTTTTTCGAACGGATGACCCGCCGTTTCGTCGCCTACAAGGACACCCGGCTGGAAAGCGCCGACTTCGTCAACTCCTGAGCCGCCAGCCAGAGCGGAAAATCCACGCGATGATCGTAATGCAGATCGCCAGGAATGCCAGCGTCAGCCCGAGCGATACGCCGATGCTTACATCCGCCTTGCCATAGAACGTCCACCGCAGACCGTTCACCAGATAGACGATGGGATTGCCCAGCGCGATCGTGCGCCACGGCTCGGCCAGCATGTCGATCGAATAGAACGTGCCGCCCAGGAACGTCAGCGGCGTCAGGATCAGCAGCGGCACCATCTGTAGCTTCTCGAACCCTTCGGCCCACACACCCAGGATGAATCCCAGCAAGGAGAAGCTTGCCGATACCAGCAGGATGAACAGCAGCGCGAAGAACGGGTGCGCGATCGTGTAGTCGACGAACAGCGTCGCCGTCAGCAGGATCACGGCAGCCAGGATCAGGCTCTTGGTCGCGGCCGCGCCGACAAATCCCAGCAACGTCTCGGCCACGCCCACCGGAGCCGAGAGCAATTCGTAGATCGCGCCGGTGAAGCGGGGCATGTAAATCCCGAAGCTCGCGTTGCTGGTGCTTTCGGACAGCAGCGTCAGCATCAGCAGGCCGGGCACGATGAAGGCGCCGTAATCCACTCCGCCGACATCGTTCATCTGCCCGCCGATCGCCGCGCCGAAGACGATGAAATAGAGGCTGGTCGTGAGCACCGGCGAGACCAGCGAACCGAACACGGTACGCATGAAACGCATAAGTTCGTTGCGATAGATCGCATAAGTGGAGCGCCAGTTGATCATGCCGCGCCCTCCTCGACCAGACCGACGAAGATGTCCTCCAGGCTCGACTCCTTCTGATCGAGCGCGGTGTAGGCGATCCCTTGCTGCGGCAGCGCCTGCGCGACCGCGGCGATCTCCGCCTTGCCTTTCCCCGCCCCGTCGCCGCCGCGATAGGCGAGCGTGAGGCCGTCGTCCTCCAGATGCAGCGGGTAAGCGCACAAACTGTCCGGCACCGCGCTCAAGGGTGTCGCGAGGCGGAAACGCGCCTCGGTACGGCCGAGCCGGGCCATGATCGCGGCTTTGTCGTCGACCAGCAGCAGCCGCCCCTGATTGATCACCCCAACCCGGTCGGCCATCTCCTCCGCCTCCTCGATGTAGTGAGTCGTCAGGATCACGGTGACGCCCTGGTCACGCAGGCGATCGATCTGCCGCCACATGTCGCGCCGCAGTTCCACATCCACGCCGGCGGTCGGCTCGTCCAGGAACAGCAGTTCGGGATCGTGGCTCAACGCCTTGGCGATCAATACGCGGCGTTTCATGCCGCCGGACAGGGCGCGGATCTGCTCCTTGCGCTTGTCCCACAGGCTGAGCGAGCGCAGCACCTCTTCGATCCGGGCGGGGTCCGGCGGCGATCCGAAGAGTCCGCGCGAATAGGCGACCTGCCGCTCAACGGTATCGAACATGTCGAAGCCGAGTTCCTGCGGCACCAACCCGATCCGCTTGCGCGCGTGCCGCCAATGCTGTGACAGGTCCTGGCCGAAGGCGGTAATGCGCCCCTCGGTCACCCGCACCAGCCCGCAGACTGCGCCGATCAGCGTCGTCTTGCCGGCGCCGTTGGGCCCCAGCAGCGCGAAGATTTCCCCGCGCCGGATTTGCAGATCCACCCCGTCGAGTGCCTTGAGCCCGCTGGGATAGACCTTGGTCAGCCCGGCGATGTCGAGAATCGTTTCCATTCGCCACCGACCATTGCCGCCCGCCGCGCCGGGCGCAACCAGTCTACGCTGCCGGCAGCCAATTCCCGTGGAAGCCCGGCGGAATGATGTGCGGCACACGGACCCGTGCGACGTCCTCCAAGGTGGCAGCGTCGAGGATCGCGAGGTCGGTGGTCTCGCTGTCCCGGTCGATGATGTAGCCCATCACCCAACCTTCACCCTCCGGCGCGTCGGCGTGCCGGGGGACGAACACGAACTCGCCCAGCACCGCGTGCGGTCCGAATTGGCGCTCGATCTGCGTCCCTGCCTGCAGATCGTGCCGGATCAGCGGTGCCGGACCGACGAAGTCCGCGCTTTCCTTCTCTGGCAGTCCGGTCGCCCAGGCATAGCGGTACGGCTGCGC
Source organism: Parafrankia sp. BMG5.11 (assembly GCF_004337455.1). NCBI lineage: Bacteria > Bacillati > Actinomycetota > Actinomycetes > Frankiales > Frankiaceae > Parafrankia > Parafrankia sp. BMG5.11. Next base: position 86,954 of record NZ_SJXI01000014.1, read on the forward strand.
GAAGTACCGTTCGTCCGGCCGCGGGAACTCTTGCGGGGTCGCATCCAGGGTAACCCGCGTCACGGCGCCGCCCGACGGATCGACGGTCCAGCGCTCCAGCCCCAGGTTGCGTCCCGCTGGACCGCCGCCGTCGCCATCGAACATGGTCTCGTAAGCGCAGGCGTCGATCACCACTCGGCCCTGCTCATCTTCATAGCTGTTGGCGACGTGAAAGACGTAAGCGGGATCGACATCGTGCCATGTCACGCTCGTCGGACCGCCATCGCGGCGCACCAGACCGACGCGCGCGCGGTGCTCGCGGTTCCAGCGGTAGGGGAACTTGTGCCCACTCAGCAGCGCTTTCATTGAGAACGTCACGGGCAGGTCGAAGATCACCACATAATGCGCGGTCAGCGCGCAGTCGTGGATCGAGGGTCCGTTGCGAACGGCAATTGGCAGTTCGCGCATAACCGTGCCTTGGGCATCGAGCGCGACGTGGGTGACCCGGTTGGGCGCCGCGGCGTCGTAACAGATCGCGTGGAACTCGCCCGTGACCGGATCGTGGTGCGGGTGCGCAGTGAACGAACCGGCGAGCCCGCCGCCGAAGTCGCTGTACGCAATCGTTTCAAGCTCGTCGCTCAGCTCGGCGGGATATGATCCCGCCTCTACCAGCGCCAGTGTCTTACCGGCGACCTGGATCACGTTGGTGTTGACCGTGTCGCTCATCCCGCGCCGCGGGCCCGGCGCGGCTGAAGGACCGCCCGCTTCCTGCAACGCGTTCGAGCGGATGTAGCGGTTGCGGTACCATTCGGCCCGGCCATCCTTCAGCTTGATCCCGTGGACCATGCCGTCGCCTGTGAACCAGTGATGTCCCTTGCCATCGGCGAAATGCGGATTGGGCCCGATGCGGACATAGCGGCCGTCGAGTTCCGGCGGAATGCGTCCGCTTACCGCCAGATCCGTCAGCGTCACCTCGTCCGCCATCGGCGTATGCAGGCCGCTCAGGAATGGGCTGTCATCGCTCAGCCGCTTGCGGTTGAGCCCGGCAAGGCCTGTCACGCCTGCGGTCACCGCTCCGCGAATGGTTTTCTCCAGCACGCTTGCCATTGTCGACTCCTCGGCCTAGCTCAATGTGAACAGCGTCAACTTACCGGCTATGTAAACAGTGTCAACATCTGAATCGACTTATCATCACGGATCTCTGCGCGATGCGCTGATCGCTGCGGGGATGAAGTCGCTCGAGGGGCCGGACGGGCTCGATCTGTCGCTGCGCGAACTGGCGCGCACAGTGGGGGTTTCGCCAACGGCGGTTTACCGGCACTTCCCCAACAAGGACGCGCTGCTGGCCGCTCTGGCGCGCGAGGGATTGGCGCTGCTGGGTGCCGCGCAGCGCAGCGCGCACGATGCGGCGGGCGGCGGTCCAGCGGGTTTCGTGGAGATCGGCCGCGCTTACGTGCGGTTTGCCTTGGCCCACCCCGCGCTGTTCCGACTGATCTTTGCCCATGGTGAACCATCTGGGGACAAGTCCGACCCCGCATCCGCGCTGTTGCACGAAACCACGGCCGAACTGTGCGGCGGGGATGGCGCCGCGGCAGGCCGGCTTGCCCTCCAGGCGTGGTCGCTCGGTCACGGAATTGCCATGCTGATGCTCGACAAGCGGCTGCCCGCGGATGATGCGCTGATCGAGCAATTGATCTGCCCCGGATCCTTCCTGGATCTGGGGAACGGCGCGTTTGACCGGGCGTAAGTTCACCAGATATCCAAGGAGCAGCGAATGAAGGGCTATCACGGCGACATCGAGAGCGCGACCGAGGGCAACACGGACTTCCGCCGCGTCCTGTACACGGGGCACAATATCCAGCTGGTGCTGATGAGCATCCCGCCGGGCGAGGAAATCGGCGCCGAAGTGCACGAGGACCGCGACCAGTTCTTCCGCTTCGAAGCCGGCGAGGGAGAGGTGATGGTCGATGACACCACCTACCGCGTCAAAGCCGACGATGCGGTGATCGTGCCGCAGGGCGCGCGGCACAACGTGCGCTGCACCGGCAGCGAGCCGCTCAAGATGTACACGATCTACGGCCCGCCCGAACATATCGACGGCACCGTTCACCGGACCCCGGACGAGGCGAAGTCGGCCCACGAGCATTTCGACGGCAAGACGACCGAGTAGCGGCATCCCCCGCGTAATCAGGGGAGCAGCAGCGACGAATCCCCATAGCTGTAAAAGCGATATCCGCTCTCGATCGCGCGGGCATAGACCGCCTGCATCCGCTCGCGGCCCATCAGCGCCGATACAAGCATGAACAGGGTCGATTTCGGCAGGTGGAAGTTGGTCATCAGCCCATCCACGGCTCTGAATCGATAGCCGGGGGTGATGAAGATGGAGGTGTCGCCCGCAAAATCGCGGATGATGCCGTCCTGGCCGGTGGCACTTTCGAGCAGGCGGAGCGATGTGGTGCCGACCGCAATCACCCTGCCCCCCGCCTCTCGCGCGGCGTTCAGGCGCGCCGCGGTCGGCGCATCGATCCGGCCCCACTCCGCGTGCATGGCGTGGTCATCGGTGTCGTCGGCCTTGACCGGGAGGAATGTGCCCGCGCCGACATGCAGCGTGAGGATTTCGCGCGCCACGCCAGCCGCCTCCAGCGCGGCTATCAGTTCCGGCGTGAAGTGGAGCGCGGCGGTCGGCGCCGCCACCGCCCCGTCGCGCGCGGCGAACATCGTCTGGTAGTCGCTTCTGTCGCGTTGGTCCGTCGGGCGCTTGCCGGCGATGTAGGGCGGCAGCGGCATCCGGCCCGCCCGCTCAAGCAGGACCTCGACCGGCTCGTCGCCGGCAAACGCCAGGGTCCAGGAACCATCGGGATGGCGCGCTTCGGCCACGGCGGCGACGTCCGCGCCGAACACCACCGTGTCGCCCTCGCGCAGGCGCTTGGCGTTGCGCACGAACGCCTGCCACCGCCTGAGGTCGATCCGCTTGTGCAGCGTCGCGCCGATCCGCGCCTCGCCCCGGCGGCCTTCCAGTTGCGCCGGGATCACGCGGGTGTCGTTGAACACCAGCACATCGCCCGGATTGAGCAACGTCGGCAAATCGCGCACAATGCGGTCGGCGAACGCTTCTGCGCCCTGCACCACCAGCAGACGTGCCGCGTCGCGCGGCGCGGCCGGCCGCAGCGCGATCAGTTCGGGCGGCAATTCGAAATCGAACAGGTCTACGCGCATCGGATTCCCGCCTGCGCGCCCGCTTACTGCGTCAGCGGCGCGTTCAGCTCGTCAACGCTGACCGGGGATTCGATCGCGGGCGCCGGCGGCGCCACCGCCTGCGGCTTTCCGTCCGCGGCGATGGAGGCTTGCAGCACCACGGTAGGCTCAGCCGGCGGCTCGCCCCGGTTGATCGCGTCGACGGCATCCATCCCGGCGATGACCCGTCCGAAATTGGTGTATTTCCGGTCGAGGCTGAAGCGGGGATAAAACGTGATGAAGAACTGGCTGTTTGCCGAATCGTCGCTCGCCGCGTGGGCCATCGAGATGGTCCCGCGCAGGTGCGGCATCGGATTGAACTCTGCCTTGAGGTCGGGCAACGAAGATCCGCCGCGTCCGGTGCCGGTGGGATCGCCGGTCTGCGCCATGAAGCCTTCGATCACGCGGTGGAATTTCACCCCGTTGTAGAACCCCTCGCGCGTCAGGGTCTTGATCCGCTCCACGTGATTGGGCGCCCAGCTCGGCATCAGGCGAATGGCCACGCGCTGCCCGTTCGACAGGTCGAGCAGGAGGATGTTCTCGGGATCGTTGGCGATGTTGAAATCGACCGGAGCGTACACCCGCGGCGCGGCCGGAGCCTCCGCCGCGGCAGCCACCGATTCAGTGGCGGCAACTGGTGCCGCAGCCTCGTCTTGCGCGGAAGCGGCAGAGGCGAGCGCCAGCGCGCACAGCGCTCCGGCAGCGAGCAGGCGGTTCAGCATGTAATTCCCGTCCAGAAGTGATCGTCCGTCGCCGCGCGCTGTAGCGGGCACCGACTGTCGGTTCAATGAATGGTTAGCCCGCGCCCCGGCGGCCGACCTGATCGACTTTCGCCATCACATCGGTACGAATGGCAGGGGTGACGAACTTGGAAATGTCGCCGCCGTACAGCGCGATTTCCTTGACCAGCCGGCTGGCGATCGGCTGCAGGCTGACATCTGCCATCAGGAAGATCGTCTCGATCCGGTCGTTGAGCTGACGGTTCATGCCGGTGAGCTGATATTCGTATTCGAAATCGGTGACGCCGCGGATCCCGCGGATGATCACGGAGGCGCCCTGCGCCTCGGCGAAATCCATCAGCAGCGAATTGAAACCGACCACGGTGATATTGCCGCCCACCCCGGCAAGTTCGCGCTTCACGATCGCGATCCGCTCGTCATCCGAGAACATCGGCGACTTGGCGATGTTGGTGGTGACCCCGATGATCAGCCGGTCGACCAGCTTCGAGCCGCGCTCGATGATGTCCATGTGGCCCAGCGTGATGGGATCGAAGGTGCCGGGATAAATGCCGATGCGTTCAGCCATTACCGGTCCCTTTCCACGATGAACCGCGCCAGCGAGCGCAGCAGGTCGGCTTCGTCGCCATGCGCCGCCAGATGGCCGACCGCCTGATCGACGAGCGCCCGCGCCTGCATCCGGGCCGCTTCCACCCCCATCAACGATACGAACGTCGCCTTGCCCGCGCTCTCGTCCTTGCGCAGCGCCTTGCCCGCCGCTTGCTCGTCACCTTCGATGTCGAGCAGGTCGTCGGCGATCTGGAACGCGAGGCCGATGTCGCGCGCATAGGCACGCAGGTGGCCCCGCCCCTCTTCCGGGACCCGGCCCAGAATGGCGCCCATCTCCACGGCCGCGCCCAGCAGGGCCCCGGTCTTGAGCTGCTGGAGCCGCGTGATCGTCGGCAGATCATAGTCGCCGGCGCTGGCCGCCATGTCCATCATCTGCCCGCCGGCCATGCCGTTCCACCCACTCGCTGCCGCAAGCGCGGCGGTCAGTTCGGCACGGACGAACGGATCACCGGCGGTTTCCGGCATGGAGAGGATCTCGAACGCCAGCGCGTGGAGTGAATCTCCGGCCAGCACCGCCGTCGCTTCGTCGTAAGCCTTGTGCAGGGTCGGCTTGCCGTGGCGGGTTTCATCGTCGTCCATGCACGGCAAGTCGTCGTGCACGAGTGAATAGACATGGATCGCTTCGACTGCGCAGCCGGTCCGCACCGCCGCATCGCGGCTCACCGCGTACATGCTGGCGGTGGCGACCGTTAGCAGCGGACGCACGCGCTTGCCCCCGCCGATCGCGGCATAGCGCATCGCCTCCACCAACGGGGCGCGCGCGTCGTCGGGCACCGGCAGGAAGCCAGCCATGGCAGCGTCGACCTCGCGCTGGATGCGGGCGAGCGCGTCGCTCAGCAAGGCGTCGCCTGACGAAAGATCGTCAGTCATGAAGATCAGTCATCGCTGTCAAACGGCACGGAGTGGTTTGCCTGGCCGGTAGGGCCGGCGACGATCTTCTCGATCCGCGCCTGCGCTGCATCCAGTCGCGCCTGGCAGTGCGCGCGCAGCGCCTCGCCCCGCTCGTACAGCGTGATCGACTCGTCGAGCGGCACCTCGCCGCTTTCCAGCCGCCGGACCACGTCTTCCAGCGATCGCAAGGCATCCTCGAAGGTCATCGCGGCGATATCGGGAACGGTGTCGGCCATGCGCCATCCATTGACGGTCCGCCCCCGCCCGGTCAAGCTGGCCGCGGGGATCAAGGGGAGATTTGCGGCGATGTTCATCGGCCATTGGGCGCCGGCTTTGGCGGCAGCAGTCGTCAGCCGGCGCCAACCGCGGCTGGGCACCCTGTTCGTGGCGGCGCAGCTGGTGGACTGGGCGTTCTTCGCCTTTCTCCTTACCGGGACGGAACACATGCGCGTGGCGCCGGGCATCACCGCGATGAACCCGATGGACCTGTATGACATGCCGTATACGCACAGCCTGCTGGGCAGTGCGGCCTGGGCGGCAGGCTTTGCGCTGATCGTGTGGCTGTGGCGGCGGGATTTCCGGTTCGCGCTGCTGGCCGGGATGGTCGTGCTGAGCCACTGGCTGCTCGACCTGCTGGTGCATCGCCCGGACCTGACGATCGCTGGCGCACCGCCGCCGCTGGGGCTTGGCCTGTGGAACTACCCCGCCATTGCGATGCCGCTGGAACTGGCGCTGACGTTCGGCGCGCTGGCATACTACCTGTCGCGCACCCGCGGCCCGGCGCTCCCGCCGATCGTGCTGGGACTGGTGCTGCTGGCGTTGCAGGCGACCAACTGGTTCGGGCCCGAGCCTACCGAGGTGACGCCCGGCACCAGCATCCTAGCCTTTTTCGCCTATGGCCTGGCGACGCTTTCGGCCTGGTGGCTGGGGATGACTCGCCGGCGCATATCCATGCGGGGCTAGCGGCTGGCCTCCCCCGCCGCTAAGGGCGCGGCCATGCCGGAAATCACGCCCGAAGTCGTCGAGGCCCACGGCCTCAGCCCCGAAGAATACGAACGCGTCCTCCACGCGCTGGGACGCGAGCCCAATCTGGTGGAGCTGGGCATCTTCTCGGTCATGTGGTCGGAGCATTGCAGCTACAAATCGTCGCGCATCCACCTCAAGAAGCTGCCGACCAAGGCGCCGTGGGTGATCTGCGGCCCGGGCGAGAACGCCGGCGTGATCGACATCGGTGACGGGCAGGCTGCCATCTTCAAGATGGAGAGCCACAACCACCCTTCGTACATCGAGCCGTACCAGGGTGCCGGCACGGGCGTTGGCGGCATCCTGCGCGACGTGTTCACGATGGGCGCGCGGCCCGTCGCCAACATGAATGCCTTGCGCTTCGGCCGGCCCGACCACCCCAAGATGAAGCATCTGGTGAAGGGCGTGGTCGCCGGCATCGGCGGCTACGGCAACTGCGTCGGCGTGCCGACCGTCGGCGGGGAGACCAACTTCCACCGCGCCTACGACGGCAACATCCTGGTCAACGCGATGACGGTGGGCGTCGCCGATGCCGACCGCATCTTCTATTCGGCGGCAACCGGCGTCGGCAATCCGATCGTGTATGTCGGGTCCAAGACCGGGCGCGACGGCATCCACGGCGCCACCATGGCGAGCGCGGACTTCGGCGACGATGCCGATGCCAAGCGTCCCACCGTGCAGGTCGGCGATCCGTTCACCGAAAAGCTGCTGATCGAGGCGTGCCTCGAACTGATGGCGACCGACATGATCGTGGCAATCCAGGACATGGGCGCGGCGGGCCTCACCTCCTCCAGCGTCGAGATGGCGACCAATGGCAAGGCCGGCATCCGGCTGGTGATGGACAACGTTCCCTGCCGCGAAGACGGCATGACCCCGTACGAGATGATGCTGTCGGAAAGCCAGGAGCGGATGCTCATGGTGCTGAAGCCGGGACGCGAGGCGGAGGCCGAAGCCATCTTCCGCAAGTGGGAGCTGGACTTCGCGGTGATCGGCGAGGTGACCGATACCGGGCACATGGTGCTGGAATTCGAAGGCGAGGTGGTGTGCGACATCCCCCTCGGTCCGCTTGCTGCCGATGCGCCGCTCTACGACCGGCCGGCGATGGGCCGCGAGGACTACAAGGCGTGGGCCAAGGTCGCGCCGCTGGGCGAGGTGCCGGCGAGCACCGATCTGGGAGCCGATCTGCTCAAGCTGATGGCCTCACCCGACCTCGCCTCGCGCCAGTGGATCTGGGAGCAATACGACAGCCAGGTCGGCGCTGATACGCTCCAGCTATCGGGCGGCGACGCCGCGGTGGTACGGGTCCACGGGACGCGCAAGGCGCTGGCGATGACCACCGATTGCACCCCGCGCTATTGCTATGCCGACCCCTATGAAGGCGGCAAGCAGGCGATTGCCGAGGCATGGCGCAACCTGTGCGCGGTCGGCGCGCGGCCCCTGGCGGTGACCAATTGCCTCAACTTCGCCAATCCCCAGCGGCCCGAGATCATGGCGCAGCTCACCGGATGTCTCGACGGCATGGGCGATGCCTGCCGCGCGCTCGACTTCCCGATCGTGAGCGGCAACGTCAGCCTGTACAACGAAAGCAAGGCGACCGGCGGCGGCAGCGCGATCCTGCCCACCCCCGCGATCGGAGGCGTCGGGGTGATCGCCGACTACGCGCAGATGGCCACCGTCGCTTTCAAGGCGGAGGGTCACACGATCCTGGCGATCGGTGCGCACTACCCGGAGCTTGGCCAATCGCTGTGGCTACGCGAGATTCACGGCCGCGAGGACGGCGAGCCGCCGCAGGTCGACCTGGCCGACGAGCGGCTTAATGGCGAGATCGTCCGCCGGTTGATTGCTGATGGCAAGGTGACCGCGGTTCACGACATCAGTGACGGCGGCCTGCTGGTCGCGCTGGCGGAGATGGCGCTGGCCAGCGGCATTGGCGCGCAGGTTGACGCGATGACCAGCGAGTTCGCCTTCAATGAAGGGCAGGCCCGCTATCTCGTGACGGTCACCCCGGGCGTGGAGCTGGACCGCGGCCAGGTGCCGTTCGAACGGATCGGCACCACCGGCGGCGATGCGCTGGTGATCGGCGGGCAGTCGGTCGCGCTGGCGGATCTTCGCGAAGCCAGCGACAGTTTCTTCCGCGACTGGATGGAAAGCTAACTCCCGCCCGTTCAGGCAGCGCGCTTTTCCTCTACCGCCTCAGCCTTGCCGAGCAGGTCGTAGGGGTTCACGCCCTCGCTCTGCCACACCTGGTGACAGCGGCGGTACCACGTGGGCTCACCGATGCCGAACTTCGCACGGGCATCGGCCAGGTCCATCGCCAGCAGCTCACGGATCGACATTTCGACCAGCGGCGGGCAGCTCTTGCCCCGGCGATGCGCCTCGCGAACGGCGCGCCACACGGGCGCCTTGCTCTTGACCTGCTTGGTGATGTTGAACGCGCCTGCATAGCCGAGCAGCAAGTGGCCGGCAGCAGGCTGCTGTCCGTGAGTGAACAGCAACACGCACTGTTCGCCCAGCGCGTCGCGACCGTAACCGGTGAGGATGTGCATCAGATCGTGGGTGTCGCGCTGGCGAAAGCCATACCATTCTATCAGGTCGCCGTACTTGGGACGCCCCATCTTCTCCGATTCGGCGACCAGCCCGGCGGCCGACAGCCCCTCGCTCTCCATGAAATCGCAATAGGCATGCGCGACCGAACCCTTGGGCAGCTTGCGCAGTTCGGCATGGTCATCGAGCATCGGCGGCAGGAACGGCTCCGCCTCGCGCAAGGCCTGACCGTGCTCGCTCAAGGTTGCGGCGCGCGCGCGCGGCATGAATGATTTCGACGGCAACGCCTCGTAGATCTCGAACACCAGCTTGGTGTTCTCCTTGTCCCTGATCAGCTCGCGGAACTTGGCGATGGCCTTGCCCACGTCGCGCTTGGGCATCGTGCGCGCGGGGTTGCGGAACACGGTTCCGTCAGCCGCGCAGGCAAGGTTCGGATCGGCGGGCGGGATCGGCTGGAGGTCGGTCATTGCAGGGCCTCTACTGACATCGGTGTCAATATAGCTTTAATGCTCCGCTCTGGGAAGCGGTTTCACCCCGCGACCCAGTCCTCGCGGGGAATGCCCAGCAGGTCGAGCACGGCGGTGAGGTCGCCGCGGTCGATCCAGCCGTCCGCCGCGTCGCGTGCCTTGGGCTTCGCGCGGTAGGCGATCCCCCAGGTCGCCGCCTGCAACATCGGCACGTCGTTGGCCCCGTCGCCGATGGCCAGCGTCGCGACATCGTCCCCCAGCCGCGCCGCCTCGTCGAGCAGGACCTGCCGCTTGACCGCGCTGTCGGTGATGCCGCCGACCAGCGCGCCCGTCAGCTTGCCGCCCGACACGCCGAGGCGATTGGCGACGACGTGATCGAACCCGATCTGCTCCGCCACCGGATCGGCAAAGTGATGAAAGCCGCCGGTCACCAGCACCGTGTGACACCCGCGCGCCTTGAGGGTCGCGATCAACGTGCGCGCGCCTGCCGTGGGCCGGATCCGTTCCGCAAGGCAAGTGGCGACCGTATCCTCGCCAAGGCCGGCCAGCAGCTTCACCCGCTCTGTCAGCGCGCTCACGAAATCGAGCTCACCCTCCATCGCCCGCTCGGTGATGGCCGAAACTTGCTCTTTCAAACCGGCGAAGTCGGCCAGTTCGTCGATGCATTCCTGCTCGATGACCGTGGAATCCATGTCCGACACGAACAGGCGCGGCACCTCGATCTCGCGGGTGGAGACCAGCAAATCGGCGGGGGAGAAATGTTCGTCCAGCACCCGCCGCAGCACCGCCGGGTCGCCGTCCGGCAGCGCGATCTGCAGCGTGTCGCCGCAGAAATCGAGCATCGCCGCAGCCGCGATCCGCAGCCCTTCCGCCTCCAGCGCCGCGCTGGCGGCGTCCAGCCGCGCCTCCAGCCCGCCTCTTTCGAGCACGGCCGGGTCTGCTATCAGCCGCGCGATGAGCACCAGGACATCTCCGGAAAAGCCAGCGGTGGCGCTCATCGCAGGGCCCACCGCCAGCGGCAAGAGCGATCTGGCCGTCAGACTGGCGCTGGCGCTGAAGGCGCGCGGCCGCACGGGCATCGTGATCAATGCCGACAGCGCACAGGTCTATGCCGACCTGCGCGTGCTCTCTGCCCGCCCCAGCGAGGACGAGATGCAAGGCATCGACCATCGCCTGTTCGGCACCTGGGACGGCGCGCAGGCCTGTTCAGCGGCGGACTGGGCGCAGGCCGCGCGGCAGGAGATCGCCCGCGCCCACGCCGCCGGAGCGGTCCCGATCCTGGTCGGCGGCACGGGACTGTACCTGCGCACGCTGATCGACGGTATTGCCAAGGTGCCCGTCATCGATCCGGCCGTGCGGGAAGCGGTGCGCGCCCTGGCGCCGGGCGACGCCTACGCCGCGCTCTCCCTGGAAGATCCGCAGCGCGCGGCCATCCTCCACCGGAACGACAAGTTGCGGATCGCCCGCGCTCTGGAGGTCGTCCGCTCCACCGGACTGCCGCTGGCGTACTGGCAGCAGGCCAACGGCAGCGGGATCGATAACGAAGTGACGCTGCATCCGGTCATCCTTCGCCCCCCGCTGTCCACCTTGCGCGAGCGCACCGAGGCGCGGTTTACCCGCATGCTCGATGAAGGCGCGGTCGAGGAAGTGCGCGCCTTGCTCGACCGGGGTCTGTCACCCGACTTGCCGGTGATGCGCGCCATCGGGGTGCCGGAGATCGCCGGCTGGCTTGGCGGGGTGTGGTCACGCGAGGAAGCGGAACTGCGCGGGCAGCGGGCGACATGGCAGTACGTCCGCCGCCAGTTCACCTGGCTGCGCGCCCAGCCCCCGCCGCACTGGCCGCGCATCGAAGAAGAACCTTTCGACGAGGAGGTCTCGTTTGCATCATTATTGCGCTGATGTGGCTTGACACCTAAGATTATGTCGTTAAGCCCAGCTTGTCTCGCATAGAGAAAAGGCCCGGCGCGCGCCCCACGCGTCGGGTCGCTTTTGTCTCGGGCCCCGGCTACCCCGCCGGCGGAAGAAGGAGCCAGACGGTGGACGAGCGCAGCGGCGCCAGAATCTTGATCGATAGCCTTGTCGAACAGGGGGTCGAATTCGTGTTCGGCTATCCCGGCGGCGCCGTGCTGCCGATCTATGACGAACTGTTCGCCCACAGCTCCATCCGCCACATCCTGGTCCGGCACGAAGCCGGCGCTGCGCATGCCGCCGAGGGGTATGCGCGCTCTACCGGCAAGCCGGGCGTGGTGCTCGTCACCAGCGGCCCCGGGGCGACCAACGCGGTCACCGGCATCGCCGACGCGTTCATGGATTCGATCCCTCTCGTCATCATCACCGGCCAGGTCGCGACCCCGCTGATTGGCACCGACGCGTTCCAGGAAGCCGATACCATCGGCATCACCCGCCACTGCACCAAGCACAACTACCTGGTGAAAGACCCCGCCGCGCTGCAGGCCACCATTACCGAGGCGTTCCGCATCGCCACCACCGGCCGCCCCGGTCCGGTGCTGATCGACATCCCCAAGGACGTGCAGGTCGCCGCCGCCCCGTGGACCGCGCCGGGCGCCCCCGCCCTGCCGTCCACTCGCTTCGACCCGCCCTCGACCGCCCCGATCGAAGCGGTGCTCGAGGCGGTGGAGATGCTCGCGAACGCGGAACGGCCCGTGTTCTACACCGGCGGCGGAGTGATCAACTCCGGCCCGCGCGCGAGCGAACTGCTGCGCCGGCTGCAGGACCTGACCGGCGCGCCGGTCACCAGCACCCTGATGGGCCTCGGCGCCTTCCCCGCCGATCATCCCGACTGGCTCGGCATGTTGGGGATGCACGGCACGTACGAAGCCAACATGGCGATGAATCGCTGTGACGTGATGGTATGCATCGGCGCGCGGTTCGATGACCGGGTGACCGGGCGGCTCGATGCGTTCAGCCCGGATTCGCGGAAGATCCACCTCGATATCGACCGGGCGAGCATCAACAAGACCGTCGATGTCGACCTTCCGCTGATCGGTGATTGCGCAGCGGTCCTCGAACAGATCCTCGCCGCGTGGGGAGATCAGCGTGGGCGCGATCTGGGCGAATGGAAGGCGCGCATCGCCGGCTGGCGCGCACGCGAGAGCCTGGCCTACCCGCCCTCCCGGTCCGAGATCATGCCGCAGCACGCGGTCGAGCGGCTCAACGCGCTGACTCACGACCGCGCGCCGATCATCTCGACCGAGGTCGGCCAGCACCAGATGTGGGCGGCGCAGTATCTGGGGTTCGAAGCGCCCAACAAGTGGCTCACCAGCGGCGGCCTGGGCACGATGGGTTATGGCCTCCCCGCAGCCATCGGGGCGCAGCTCGGCAATCCAGACGCGCTGGTGATCGACGTCGCGGGCGAAGCAAGCATCCAGATGAACATTCAGGAGCTCGCCACCGCCAGCCAGTACCGCTTGCCGGTCAAGGTGTTTATCCTCAACAACCAGTACATGGGGATGGTCCGGCAATGGCAGGAACTGACCTATGAAAGCCGGTATTCAAACAGTTACAGCGACTCCTTGCCAGACTTTGTGAAATTGGCGGAGGCATACGGCTGGAAAGGCATCCGGATCGAGGACCAGGCCGATCTCGACGCTGGCATTCAGGCGATGATCGACCACCCCGGCCCCGTCATGGTCGATTGCCGCGTCGCGCAGGAGGCGAACTGCCTGCCGATGATCCCCAGCGGCGCGGCGCATACCGACATGCTGCTCTACGGCGACCGCGTGGAAGGCACGCTGGACGACGAAGCGAAGGCGCTCGTCTGATGCGCATCACCCACGCCGAAGCCGAGCGGCACGTGCTCGCCGTCACCGTCGATAACGAAGCGGGTATCCTGGCCAAGATCGCCGGGCTGTTCACCGCGCGCGGGTACAACATCGACAGCCTGACCGTGGCCGACATTTCGGAAAACCACGCGGTCAGCCGGATCACCATTGTCACCAACGGGCCGCCGCGCGTGATCGACCAGATCCGCGCGCAGCTGGAACGGCTGATCCCGGTGCACAAGGTCGTCGACCTCACCGAGGAAGGCCCGCATGTCGAGCGCGAGCTTGCCCTGGTGAAGGTCGTCGGCACCGGAGAAAAACGGGTGGAGGCGCTGCGGCTGGCCGACATCTTCCGCGCCAAGCCGGTCGATACCACCACCCAAAGTTTCATCTTCGAGATCACCGGAGCACCGGACAAGATCGACAGCTTCGTCCACCTGATGCGCGAACTGGGGCTGGTCGAAGTCGGCCGCACCGGGATCGTCGGCATGATGCGCGGCGCCGAGGGCGCCTGAAGACCACCACCCAACAGCGGGAAAACACACGTGAAAGTCTATTACGACGCCGACGCCGACCTGAACCTGATCACCGGCAAGAAGATCGCCATCGTCGGTTACGGAAGCCAGGGCCACGCGCACGCGCAGAACCTGCGCGACAGCGGGGTGAAGGACGTCGCCATCGCGCTGCGCGAAGGCTCGGCCACCGCGGACAAGGCCAAGGGTGCCGGCTTCCAGGTCATGTCCAACCGGGAGGCGGCCCGGTGGGCGGACATCGTCATGATCCTCGCCCCGGACGAGCATCAGGCGGCGATCTGGGAGAACGACCTCAAGGGCAACATGAAGCCCGGCAGCGCAATCGCCTTCGCGCACGGCCTCAACATCCATTTCGGCCTGATCGAGGCGCCCGCCGATATCGATGTGATCATGATCGCGCCCAAGGGTCCCGGCCACACCGTCCGCAGCGAATACCAGCGCGGCGGCGGGGTGCCGTGCCTGATCGCGGTGGACCAGGACGCGACCGGCAATGCCCATGACATCGCGCTCGCTTACGCCAGCGGCGTTGGCGGCGGACGCTCCGGCGTCATCGAGACCAACTTCAAGGAAGAGTGCGAAACCGATCTGTTCGGTGAGCAGGCGGTGCTTTGCGGCGGCATCACTCACCTGATCCAGGCCGGGTTCGAAACGCTGGTGGAAGCTGGCTACGCGCCCGAGATGGCATATTTCGAATGCCTCCACGAAACCAAGCTGATCGTCGACCTGCTGTACGAAGGCGGGATCGCCAACATGCGCTATTCGATCAGCAACACCGCCGAATACGGCGACATCACCACCGGCCCGCGGATCATCACCGCAGAGACCAAGGCGGAGATGAAGCGCGTGCTCGCCGACATCCAGCAGGGCCGGTTCGTGAAGAATTTCGTGCTCGACAACCGCGCCGGCCAGCCCGAACTGAAGGCCGCGCGCAAGGCCGCCGCGGCGCACCCGATCGAGCAGGTCGGCGCCAAGCTGCGCGCGATGATGCCTTGGATCGGCAAGAACAAGCTGGTCGACAAGGCGGTCAACTAGCGCCGTCAACTGGACAGCGGGGCGGCGAAGCGGCACTCTGGCGCAAACCTTCGGGAGAAATTTGCCATGCCCAGACTGCTGCCCGCCGCCTTGCTCGCCGCCGCCACCCTGGCCGTCGCCGCCACCGCGCAGATGCCGACGGAAAAGCCCGGCGCGCGTGATGCCGCGCGCGTTTCTGGCGGCACGTACCAGGCCGACCCGGCCCATACCCTCGTCGGCTGGCGGGTCGATCACCTGGGCTTCAGCGACTACTTCGGGCTGTTCGGCGACGTCACCGGCACGCTGACGATCGATCCGGCCAACCTGTCGGCGGCGCGGGTGGACGTCACCATCCCGATCAACCCGGTGGTCGCCAGCAAGGGTCTGCAGGAACACCTGCTGCGGCCCGGCAAGGATGGTGGTAAGCCCGATTTCTTCGGTCCCGGACAGGCGCCGGCGCGGTTTGTTTCCACCAGTGTCGCCCCCGGCGCGGATCGCATGGGCGCATACATCCTTGGCAACCTGACCCTCAACGGCATCACCAGGCCGGTCGCGATCCAGGCGCAATTCACCGGGGCGGGCGCGATGCGGGGAACGGAGACGGTGGGCTTCTCCGGCCGCGCGCTGATCAAGCGCTCCGACTTCGGCATCACCAACGGCATTCCGCTGATTTCGGACGAGGTGGAACTCGACCTGTCCGCGGCGTTCGAGAAGAAGGCGGGCGCCAGCGAGCCGCAGCCTATGCCGGCACCGGCGGAGAACGCCTGCAATGGTGACAAGGTGAAGCCCTGGTTCGGGAAGCAAGCGACCCCTGCGGTGCGCGCCGAAATCTCCGCC
Organism: Parafrankia sp. BMG5.11; assembly: GCF_004337455.1. NCBI lineage: Bacteria > Bacillati > Actinomycetota > Actinomycetes > Frankiales > Frankiaceae > Parafrankia > Parafrankia sp. BMG5.11. The sequence goes on from NZ_SJXI01000014.1 coordinate 102,601, forward strand.
GCGACGGGCGCCAAGATGATCCGCTGGCTCTATCCCGACAGCATCGTCACGCAGGATTACCGTGCAGAGCGGCTCAACGTGCGGATGGACAAGGGTACCGACGTGATCCGCTCCGCCAGTTGCGGCTAGGCGGTCGTTGCAAATGTAACATTTGCCGAGCCACGCGGTTTGCCGCATGTTGCGGGGGTGACCCGCGAAACTCTGTGCCTGCTACGACTTATGCGCCCTTGGGCGTGACGCTGCGCGCTGCCTGACGGCGCGCCACGCGCCCAAGGGAGCCCGCCCGCATCCCAGCAGACACCGTCACGAGTTTTATCATGCCCATGCTCCGACAGCCCGGCGCCAAGTACGCCGCTTTCCCCCAGGTCCCGCTGCCCGACCGGCACTGGCCCAGCCGCACGATCACCGCCCCGCCGCGCTGGCTCAGCACCGATCTGCGCGACGGCAACCAGGCGATCGTCGATCCGATGGACGCGGTGAAGAAGAACCGCTTTTTCGACCTGCTGGTAGAGATCGGGGTCAAGGAGATCGAAGTCGGTTTCCCCAGCGCCGGGGCGACCGAGTTCGATTTCATCCAGGGCCTCGTTCGCTCGGGCCGCATTCCGGATGACGTGACGGTCCAGGTGCTCACCCAAAGCCGCGAGGACCTGATCCGCACCAGCTTCGCCAGCCTCGACGGCGCGCGCGCGGCGATCGTCCATCTCTACAACGCGGTCAGCCCCGCGTGGCGCGACATCGTCTTCCGCATGAGCCGCGCCGAGGTGAAGGCGATCGCCGTCGGCGGGGCCAAGGTCCTGCGCGACGAAGCGGCCGCCCGGCCCGGCACCGACTGGCATTTCGAATACAGCCCGGAAACGTTCTCCACCGCCGAACTCGATTTCAGCATCGAGGTGTGCGAGGCGGTGATGGAGGTGCTGCGCCCTACCCCCGACCGCCCCATCATCCTGAACCTGCCGGCAACGGTGGAGGCGGCGACCCCCAACATCTACGCCGACCAGATCGAATATTTCTGCCGCAACCTGCCGGATCGCGACAGCGCGGTCATCTCGCTGCACACGCACAACGATCGCGGCACCGGGGTGGCCGCCGCCGAGCTGGGCCTGATGGCCGGCGCCGACCGGGTCGAAGGCTGCCTGTTCGGCAATGGCGAGCGGACTGGCAATTGCTGCCTGGTGACGGTCGCGCTCAACATGTACACGCAAGGGATCGATCCGGGCCTCGATTTCTCCGACATCGACCGGGTGATCGAGACGGTGGAGTACTGCAACCAGATCCCGGTCCATCAGCGTCACCCCTACGGCGGCGAACTGGTGTTCACCGCCTTTTCCGGCAGCCACCAGGACGCGATCAAGAAGGGGTTCGAGTCGCTCGCAGTCCAGAACGACCAACGCTGGCGGGTCCCGTACCTGCCGATCGACCCGGCGGATCTGGGCCGCAGTTATGAGGCGGTGATCCGGGTCAACTCGCAATCCGGCAAGGGCGGGTTCGCCTGGGTGCTGGAACAGGACCAGGGGCTGAAACTGCCCAAGGCGATGCAGGCCGACTTTTCGAAGGCGGTGCAGCGCATGGCCGACGAGCTGGGCCGCGAACTCAACGCAGGCGATATCTGGCTGGCGTTCCGTGAAACCTATCACGTCGACAACGAAGGCGGACGCTTCCAGCTGCTGGATTACGAGGAAACGCGCGGCGCCGACGGCACCCGCATCTTCGCCGGCACCATCGCGGTCGAGGGCCGCGCGCAATCGGTCAGCGGACGGGGCAACGGGCTGATTTCCTCGGTCGTCGGCACCTTGCGCGACAGCTTCGGGGTGGAGCTTGAGGTGCTGGATTACACCGAACACGCGCTGGGCGCGGGGGCCGATGCACGCGCGGCGGCTTTTCTCCAGTGCCGCACGGGCGACGGCGTTATCGTGTGGGGTGTCGGGATCGACGAAGACGTCGCGACCGCGAGCGTGCGGTCCGTCCTCAGCGCCGCCAACGCCGCGGTCGCGCCGTGATGCGCCGCATGGGGTGGCGCGCTGGCGGGAGCGCTCTATAGCGCGCGGTGGAACATAACTCAGCACGTACAGGATTCGATTAGATGGCCGGCTTCAAGCTTCCCGATTTCAACGACCGGCGCGCGGCATCGCAGAATGCGCGCGCGAAGGCGGTAGGGAAGATCAAGCCCAAGCCACCGGTCGATCCCGAAGAGCAGGCCCGCCGCCGCGCCGAGCGCGAAGCGAAGGAGGCCGCCGAATTCGAGAAGCGGCGCGCCGCCAAGGAAGCCAAGATCCAGGCCGATGCCGCTGCCAAGGCCGAACAGGAGCGGCTCGAGGCCGAGGCCATCGCCGAGCAGGAGCGCCTGAAAGCGGAAGCGGAAGCCGCCAAGCAGCTGACCGAAGAAGAGCGCAAGGCCAAGCGCGACGCGAAATACGCCGCGCGCAAGAACAAGAAGAAACGCTAGGCATCACCGGCACTGGCGGATGAGAGGAGCGGCACGATGAGCGAAGACATTCTCGAACCCGACCTGCCGATCATCGATCCGCATCACCATCTGTGGGACTTGCGGCCGGTCCTGGGCGCGTTTCCCGAACCGCGGCACGATTTCCTGGAAACGCTGGCGGGCGCGGCGCACTATACGTTCGACCAGCTGCAGGCCGATGCGCGCTGCGGCCACAACGTGATCGCGACCGTGTTCATGGAATGCGGCGCGTTTTACGACAACAGCCGGGGCGATGACCTGAAAGTCGTCGGCGAGGTGGAATTCGTCAACGGCGTTGCCGCGCAAGGGGCCAGTGGTCTCTATGGCGATTACCGTCCATGCGCTGCGATCGTGGGTCATGCGGACCTGACTCTGGGGGCCCGGGCGGGCGAAGTGCTCGATGCGCTGCAGGCGGCCTCGCCGCGCTTTGTCGGGATCCGCCATGCCGCCGCGTGGGACGCCGATCCCGAGGTGCTCGGCCCGCCGTTCCACGCACCGGAAGGCCTCTATCGCGACGCTACGTTCCGCGAGGGGTTCGCCGAACTCGGCAAGCGCGGCCTGACGTTCGATGCCTGGGTGCTCGAACCGCAATTGGGTGATGTGCTCGAGCTCGCGCGCGCTTTTCCCGATCAGCCGATCGTGCTCGATCACTGCGGCACGCCGCTGGGGATCGCGAGTTATCGCGGCCAGCTGGAGGCGAACTTCGGCCGCTGGCGCAGCGCGATCCAGGCGATCGCCGAGTGCGAGAATGTGACGATCAAGCTGGGCGGGCTGGCGATGGCGTTCTGCCAGCTGCCGGATCAGGGCCCCGCCGCGGGTCGCGGTTCGGAGGAACTGGCTGGCTTGTGGAAGCCCTACATCGACACCTGTATCGAGGCTTTCGGCCCGGGCCGCGCGATGTTCGAAAGCAATTACCCGGTGGACCGCTGGGGCGCGAGCTACCCGGTGCTGTGGAACGCCTTCAAGCGCCTGGCCGCCGGGGCGTCGGATGCGGACAAGCGCGCACTGTTTGCCGGCACGGCGGCGCAGGTCTACGGGCTGGAGCGGCTGCTCGTCCAAGCCTGACACGCCCTGCCTCGCCGCGCTTGTGCTGACCGGACGCTTGCGCCATTAACGGCCCGGAATGCGGCCCCGGGGGAGGTGGCTTGAACATGGCGCGGCCACACAGCGACAGGCATGGCACCCATCGGCTGATTGTGAGTTCGGCTGCGCTGATCTCGTTGAGCCTTGCAACCGGCTGTGGCGGTGACCGGGACCGGCCCGCCGAGGTGTATCCGGGTCCGCCGCTTGCGCGCATCGACATGGCGCTGAACCCGCCGGCGTCTCGCCCGGCGACTGGGCCCAAACTCCAGGTCGATTCATCGCGAGCACTTGCGGTGGCGGCTCCAACCACGAAACCTGTCGTGCCCGCACCGCGCCCGGCGGCGTCCGCCTCCGTAACGATCGCTTCGCCACCGCAGCGGCGCACAACCCCTGTCCAGCTGGTCGTCCCGGCGGATCCAGAGCCGGCACTCGGCATCCTAGCAACGATGCCGGTCGCGCCGGTCGATCCCAGCGAGCGCGAAGTCATGCCTGTGCTCATTTCCCAGCCTGCGCCGGGCTCGGCGGAACCGGGCATCGCGCTGGTTCCAGCGACCCAGGTCGCCATCCGCGAAGCAGAGCCGGCCATCGCCGCGCTGCCTGACGCCGCCCCTTCCCTAGCCGCGATCGCCGCAAGCGGGACGAACGACAGCCCCGCCTTCGTCTCACAAGTGTCGGACAGCATTCGCGCCGCGTATATCGCGCAGATCGACGCATCCGCTCCTGAGCAGCGCCTGGCCGTCCGTTCGGGCGACAAGATGCTGGGCGCGGTGCAGTTCCAGGTCAGCGGGCAACAGGTGTCGGTGCACATCGGGCAGGTGCTCGACCTGGTCGCCGCGCAGATCGAACCGGCACTGTTCGCCCAGCTGCGCCAGTCCGCCGCCGCAGACGAGTTCGTCACCCTAGACCGCATTCGCAGCGCGGGAATCCCGCTCGATTACAATGCCGCGTACGACGAGCTGGTGCTCGGCCCCGACCGCGGCTGATCCATTCCGGAGATTTGTCCATGCCCCTTCCCGCCCCGTTCGATCGCCTGCGCCTGCCGGTCATCGGCTCGCCGCTGTTCATCGTGTCGGGACCGGAACTGGTCATCGCCCAGTGCAAGGCGGGGATTGTCGGCAGCTTCCCCGCGCTGAACGCGCGCCCATCGGGCGTTCTTGACGAATGGCTGCACCGGATCACCGAGGAACTGGCCGCGCACAACCGCGACAACCCGGATCGTCCCGCGGCCCCCTATGCGGTCAACCAGATCGTCCACAAATCGAATAACCGGCTCGATGAGGACATGGACGTCTGCGCGAAGTGGCAGGTGCCGATGGTGATCACCTCGCTGGGCGCGCGGGAGGATGTGTTCGCCGCGGTATCGAGCTGGGGCGGAATCACGCTCCACGACGTGATCAACGATCGTTTCGCCCGCAAGGCGATCGAGAAGGGGGCGACCGGCCTGATCCCCGTCGCCGCCGGTGCGGGCGGCCATGCCGGGACGCTTTCGCCGTTCGCCATGCTGCAGGAAATCCGCACCTGGTTCGATGGGCTGGTCGCGCTGTCCGGCTCGATCGCGCATGGCCGCTCGGTGCTGGCGGCGCAGGCGATGGGGGCGGACTTCGCCTACATCGGCTCACCCTGGATCGCGACGACGGAGGCCAATGCCGACCAGCGCTACAAGGACGCCATCGTGGAAGCGAACGCGGACGGGATCGTCTATTCCAACCTGTTCACCGGGGTGCACGGCAATTACCTGCGCTCCTCGATCGAAGCGAACGGAATGGACCCCGACAACCTGCCGGTGAGCGATCCATCCGCGATGAACTTCGGCTCGGGCGGCAACACCGAGGCGAAGGCGTGGAAGGATATCTGGGGCTCGGGCCAGGGTATCGGCATGGTCCAGGCGGTCGAAAGCGTGGCCGACCGGGTCGACCGGCTGGAGGCGGAATACCGCGCCGCCCGTCAGGAACTTGCCGCCAAGGTGGTGTGAGCTAGAACACCCCCAGCGCCAGTCCTTCGGCCAACGCCGCCCCCAGCTCGCGGCACCGGTCGAGTTCTGCCGGTAGCACCGTTTTCGGCGCCAGAATTGCTTCCGGGGTCTGCGCCGCCAGATTGACGATCAGGGGATCGGCCACTCGCTTCAACCGCCAGCCGATGGCGATGCGGTCGATCTGCCGCTGGGCCCCCGCCCCGTCCGATCCCGCCGCGATGGCCGTGGCATACGCCCGGCCTTCGATCCGGCCGAGCACCGGATAATAGCAGCGGTCGAACATCTCCTTCATCAGCCCGCTCATGCTCGCGAGGTTTTCCGGGCACACGAACAGATAGCCGCCAGCGTCCAGCAAATCGGCAGGTTGAACCTCTTGTGCGCTGAGCAGGCGGGCTGTTTCGCCCGCGCCGTGCGCAGCCGCCACGGCCATGGCCCGGGCCGTCCCGGTGCGGCTGTGCCAGACGATCAGCAGGGTTCGGTCCACACCTCAGACCATCGCCCATTTGCGGTAGGTTCGCCAGTGGCTTACAAGCGGCGTCATGGCTTCCACCGTTAGTTCCGTCTTCGGTATCGAGCGTTCGCTCTCAGGCAAGACGTGGCGCTGGCGCGGCGGCAATATGGACCTGAGCGACGGCAACGGCTCGCTCGACGATCTGGTCACCCAGCTGCTGCTCTCTCGCGGAGTGGCGCGGGATGATCTCGACCGGCATCGCACCCCCACGCTGCGGGCCTTCTTGCCGGACCCTTCCCACTTCCGCGACATGGACATTGCGGCCGAGCGGATCGCCCAGGCCGTGCTGACCGAGGAGACGGTGGCCGTTTACGGCGACTACGACGTTGACGGCGCCACCAGTGCCGCACTGCTGATCCGCCTGCTGCGCATGCTGGGCCGCCCTGCCCGCTACTATATCCCGGACCGTCTGCTCGAGGGTTACGGACCCAGCGGCGAAGCGCTCGTGCGACTGGGAGAAGAAGGGGCGAGCCTCGTTGTCACCGTCGACTGCGGCGCGATGGCGCACGATGCGTTGGCCCAGGCGCACGCCGCCGGGGTCGACGTCATCGTGGTCGATCACCACAAGTGCTCGGCCGAACTCCCCCGCGCAGTTGCCTTGGTCAACCCCAACCGGCTCGACGAAAGCGAAAATGGCGCGGAGCATGGACACCTCGCCGCAGTAGGCGTGGCGTTCCTGCTCGCGGTCGCGGTCGTCCGGACCCTGCGCGCACGCGACTTCTTTGCGGACCGGCCAGAGCCCGATCTCATCGGCCTGCTCGACCTGGTCGCGCTTGGTACGGTGGCGGATGTCGCCCAGATTCGCGGCCTCAACCGGGCGTTCGTGGCCCAGGGCCTTAAGGTGATGAGCCGCCGCGCCAACGTCGGCATGGCGGCATTGATCGACGCCAGCCGGCTGAAACGCGCGCCTGTCTGCAGCGACCTCGGCTTTGCGCTTGGTCCGCGGATCAATGCCGGCGGTCGAGTGGGCGAGGCGACGCTGGGCGTGCGCCTCCTCACCACCGAGAATCCGGATGAGGCGGCGGAGATCGCCCAGCAGTTGTCCGCGCTGAACGAGGAACGGCGGGCGATTGAGGCGGAGGTCCAGTCCGCAGCGGAAGCCATGCTGGAAGGCCAGCACAACCGGTCGGTGCACGTGCTCGCTGGCCGGGGCTGGCACCCGGGTGTGATCGGCATTGTCGCCGGGCGGATCAAGGAAAAGACCGGCAAGCCGGTGGTGGTCATCGCGCTCGATGGAGACAGCGGCAAAGGCTCTGGCCGTTCGATCGGCGGCATCGACCTGGGCGCCGCCATCATTGCCGCGCGCGAATCGGGGCTGCTCGTGGCGGGGGGCGGACACGCGATGGCTGCGGGCCTGACGGTCGCGGCTGAAAAGCTCGGCCCTCTGGCCGATTGGCTTGACGACCGGCTGGGAGCAGCCGTCGCGCGGGCGATGGAAAGCGGCACAATGCCGCTCGACCTGGCGCTGGCGCCTGGCGGCCTCACACCGGAGCTGGTGGACGCCCTCGACGGCGCCGGTCCGTTCGGGATGGGCTGGCCAGGCCCTCGCATCGCGGTGGGACCAGTGCGGCTCGTCCGCGCGGATCTCGTCGGCAACGACCATGTTCGGCTGGTCGCAAGCGGGAATGACGGTCGCAGCTTCAAGGCGATCGCCTTCCGGGCCGCCGAAAGCCCGCTAGGCCAAGCGCTGCTCCACGGCTCGCGCGGGCGAAGCCTGTGGCTCGCCGGGCGGCCCAAGATCGACGACTGGGGCGACCGGCTGCAAGCGGAACTTCATCTAGAGGACGCCGCCTGGGCAGACTAGCGGCGGCACGTGGAGCGCCCGTCGCCGAAGCTTGGCAGCGAAATCCAACCGCCTTTCCTGAACGGCTGCAAACGCTCTTTTGGCCGGGATCAACTTCAGCATCAGTGCGAGGGTTGACCGCGCATCACCTCCCCCCTAATGCGCCCGCCACGCTTCCCGGCGTGGCCCCTTCGTCTAGCGGTTAGGACGCGGCCCTTTCACGGCTGAAACACGGGTTCGATTCCCGTAGGGGTCACCATCGGGAGCGCGCCGGACCTTGGGTTTGGCCCCTTCGTCTAGCGGTTAGGACGCGGCCCTCTCACGGCTGAAACACGGGTTCGATTCCCGTAGGGGTCACCATTTCTCCCGTCAGCGTTCGGCTACTACCAAACCCACGTTAAACAGATTCGCGCGGGCGAGGACGCGCCGGTAGTAATCGCAACCTTGTCTCGACAGGCTTTCAGCCCCACCGATCTTTGCCTGATCCAAGCACTGCTGGCGCGGCGGGTACGTGCGCGCTAGGGCGCCCGGTGATGGAGCAGCCTGCAGCCAAGCCCTGGACCGGTATCGCGCTGGCCATACTGGCATGCGCCGCTCTGGCGATCATGGACGAGAAGCCGTGGTTTGCGCTCGCCATTCTGCTGATCTGGATCGGATCGCTGTGGCTCAAGTTCGACGAACCGCCATCCATGGAGACAGCGTCTGGCGAAGCCGGCCTGACCCGCGACACCATGGCCGAGCTGATCGAGCATTCGGGTACCCCGCTCCTCCTCACTAGGCGCGACCGGGTGACGATTGCCAATCGTGCGGCGCGTGACGTGCTGGGTCCGCATATCCTCGGCCAGGACGTGCGCATCGCGCTGCGTCATCCAGAGGCAATCGCTCTTGCCGAGCACGACGAACCCGCGTCCGCGACGGTGTACAATCTCGCGCGGCGACGCGACGTGTGGCTGGTCAGCCGCAAGCCGTTCAACGGCGATTACGCGGTGATTGATCTAACGGATCAGTCTGCGGGCGCGAACGTTGGTCGCGCGCACACGGACTTCGTCGCCAACGCCAGTCACGAACTGCGCACCCCGCTCGCCTCCATCATAGGATACGTGGAGTCGCTGATCGACGAGCCCGGCGACGAATCGTTGCGCGCACGGTTTCACCAGACGATTTTGCGCGAGGCAAAGCGGTTGCAGCAACTGGTTGACGATCTGCTGTCGCTGTCACGTGTCGAGGCGGGCGAGCATGACCTGCCGTCTGAGCATATCGATCTAGCACCGCTTGTCCTGCTGGCCGCTCGCGATGCTGCGGGCCCCGCCCGGGCGGATCGAATCGATTTCGCGCTGGAAGATACAACGATCCAGGGCGACGTCCCCCAACTTGAGCAAGCCGTGCGCAACGTGGTCGACAATGCACTCAAGTACGGGGCCGATGACGGCCGCGTGCGCATCTCGTTGACCAGCGAAGGGGAAGCTGCCGAATTAACGGTCGCGGACCAGGGCGACGGCATCGCCCCCGACCACCTGCCGCATCTCACGCGGCGGTTCTACCGCGTCGATCCGGGTCGCAGCCGGGCGTCGGGCGGAACCGGGCTAGGCCTGGCCCTCGTCAAGCACATCGTCGAGCGGCATCGCGGACGCCTGGACATCGCCAGCGAGCACGGCGCCGGCACCACCGTCACCATTCGCCTGCCGATTGCGCGGGGCGATAACTCCGCTAGTCACGATACTGTCACACAACTGTAGCATCCGCCCAACCCAACAGATCCGACGGACATCTTTTCCAACCCATGTCGTCTTCGCTTCTCCTCCTGCTGATGCTTGGCCTGGGCTTGGCCGGATGGCTGACCGCGCGCGCGCGGGCCTGGGGGTTCCGGCGCCAGGGACATACGCGGCTGGCTGCTCTGCCCAGCTATCACGGATGGTACGCTGCGCTGTCGATCGTGCTGCCGGTGATCGCCTTCATCGCGCTGTGGAGTGCGATAGCGCCCGGCCTGATCGACCGGGCGGTCCTGGCGCACCCTGCGGCCGCCAATTTGCCGCAGTTCGATTTTCAGCGCAACGCACTGCTGGCCCAAGCATATTCCGTGGCCCGCGGAGCGACCGCGACGGTCTCTTTGCCCGAAGCGGCCACGCTGGTCGAACCGTACCGCGAAGCGCTGGCCCGTTATAATCTCATCGGCATTCTCGCGACGATTGCCATAGGCCTGGCCGGCGGAGCTTTCGCGTTCCTGCGTCTCAAACCCGATTTCGCCGCCCGCACGCGGGTTGAGCGGATCGTGATGCTGATCCTGCTGCTGGCATCGCTGGTGGCGATCCTGACGACCCTGGGCATTCTGGTGAGCCTGGTCTTCGAGACGGTGCGCTTCTTCGGCATGGTCTCGCCGATCGATTTCCTGTTCGGCACCCACTGGTCGCCGGATCCCATGTCCGATCCCGCCGCTGTGGACGGCAGCCGTTATGGCGCGGTGCCGCTGTTCTGGGGGACGATTTTCATCGGCGCGATCATCGCCATGATCGTCGCCATCCCTCTCGGCCTGATGAGCGCGATCTACCTGACGCAATACGCGCACCCGTCGTGGCGGCGGACGCTCAAGCCGGCTCTGGAGATTCTCGCGGGCGTGCCGACGGTCGTCTATGGCTATTTCGCGGCGCTCAGCATCGCACCGTTGATCCGCGATGCGGCGCAGGCGCTGGGGGTCGCGAACGCGAGTTCGGAAAGCGCCCTTGCCGCGGGGCTAGTGATGGGCGTGATGATCATTCCGTTCGTATCCTCGATGGCGGACGACAGCATCGCCGCCGTGCCGCAAGCCATGCGCGATGGCAGCCTGGCGATGGGCGCCACCAAATCCGAAACGATCCGGCGGGTTCTGCTTCCAGCGGCGCTCCCCGGGATTGTGGCCGGCGTCATGCTGGCGGTGAGCCGCGCGATCGGCGAAACGATGATCGTAGTCATGGCGGCATCGACTGCCGCCAACCTGACCGCAAACCCGTTGGAGGCGATGACCACGGTGACCGTGCAGATCGTCGCCATGCTGACTGGCGAAGGCAGCTTCGATCATCCGGCAACCCTCAGCGCGTTCGCGCTCGGGTTCGTGCTGTTCATGGTCACCCTGGCCCTCAACTTCATCGCGCTGCGGGTCGTGAAGCGTTTCCGGGAGGCATATGACTGACACCCTGCCCACCCGCACCGCCGCGTTCGAGGCCCGGATCAAGCAGCGCTATCGTTCGGAGCAGCGCTTCAAGGCGCTAGGCCTGACCGCCGTTCTCTTTTCGGTGGCTGTGCTGCTGTTCCTGCTCGGCACGATGTTGCTCAACGGCGCCGGCGGGTTCCAGCGGGCGGAGCTGCGCGTTCCCATCGACTTCACGCAGGGCAGCGTGTCGGTCGATGCGGCAACGCTCGCGCAGCCCGATGCGCTGCAGCGTTTGCAGGCGCAAGGTCTCCCCGAACTTGTGCAGTTCTCTGCCGCCTCCGAACTGGGTGAGCCGGGTGCCGAAGAGTTGTCGTCTGAAGCCTGGCGTGAGGTAGGCAGCGCGATCATCGCCGACCCGGGATTGCTGCAGCGTAAGGCGACCTTCGACCTGCCCGCCAGTTCCAACCTGGCAGCCGCACTTGCCGGCGAAGGTAAGCCCGAACTGCACGGACTGGCGCAGACGCTTTCCAGCGAAGGCAAGCTGGCCGAGCGGTTCGATCCGGGTTTTCTGACCCGTTCGGACGCGACCGATCCGCAGGCAGTAGGGATCTGGGGAGCGTTGAAGGGGTCGATGCTGACGATGCTGGTAACGCTGTTGCTGGCGTTTCCGATCGGCGTGTTGGCGGCGCTCTACCTCGAGGAATACGCGCCGAAGAACCGGTGGACCGATCTAATCGAAGTCTCGATCAACAACCTTGCCGCAGTGCCGTCGATCATTTTTGGGCTTCTGGGACTGGCGGTATTCCTCTGGCTGTTCCCGAACATGCGCTCCGCTCCACTGATCGGCGGCATGACGCTGGCTCTGATGACCATGCCGGTGATCGTCATTTCCGGCCGCAACGCGATCAAGGCCGTCCCCCCCAGCATCCGCGACGGTGCGCTGGCGATCGGCGCCTCTCCGGTGCAGGTAGTGTTCCACCACGTCTTGCCGCTGGCCCTTCCCGGGATGCTGACCGGCACGATCATCGGCATGGCCCGTGCTCTGGGCGAAACAGCGCCGCTGCTGATGATCGGCATGCGCGCGTTTGTCGCCACGCCGCCCGACAGCCTGACCGCACCCGCCACTGTGCTGCCGGTCCAGATTTTCCTGTGGTCGGATGAAATCGACCGCGGTTTCGTGGAGCGGACCAGTGCGGCCATTATCGTGCTGCTCGTGTTCCTTCTCGTCATGAACGGGCTGGCGATCTACTTGCGAAACAGGTTCGAAAAAACATGGTGACCGTTGTCCATCCCAACCTCGAGAACACTGACTCCAAGATGCGCGCGCGCGACGTGTCGGTGTTTTACGGTGACAAGCAGGCGATCGACGATGTGTCGATCGACATTCCCTCGCAGTACGTGACCGCATTCATCGGCCCTTCCGGCTGCGGCAAATCGACTTTTCTGCGCACACTCAACCGGATGAATGACACCATTGCATCCGCGCGGGTGGAGGGATCGATCGAGCTGGATGGCCAGGATATCTACCGGTCGAAAATGGACGTGGTCCAGCTTCGCGCGCGCGTGGGCATGGTGTTCCAGAAACCGAACCCATTCCCCAAGAGCATCTACGAAAACGTTGCTTACGGTCCGCGGATTCACGGTCTTGCTGAAGGAAAGGCTGAACTCGACGGGATCGTCGAGCGTTCGCTCGCCCGCGCCGGCCTGTGGAACGAGGTGAAAGACCGGCTGGCCGACAGCGGGACGGCCCTGTCCGGCGGACAACAGCAGCGGCTGTGCATTGCCCGTGCGATCGCGGTCGATCCCGAGGTTATCCTGATGGACGAACCCTGCAGCGCGCTCGATCCCATCGCAACCGCGCGGATCGAGGAACTGATCCACGAACTGCGCGGCCGCTATGCCATCGTCATCGTGACGCACTCGATGCAGCAGGCAGCGCGCGTCAGCCAGCGGACGGCATTCTTTCACCTGGGCAAAATGGTGGAATACGGGCGCACATCGGACATCTTTACCAATCCGCTCGAGGAGCGGACGAAAGACTACATCACCGGCCGATACGGCTAAGGGACTCAAGGATCATGGAACACACCGTCAAGGCGTTCGACGAGGACATCACCCGCTTGCGTGGCCTGATCGCCGAAATGGGCGGAATGGCCGAAGTGGCGCTCAATCGCGCGATGGACGCGCTGGTCAAAGGCGACGACGCCCTGGCCGACCAGATCGTCGCCGATGATAAGAAGATCGACGCGATCGAGGCGGAAGTCGACAAGCTCGCGGTGCGGATCATCGCCTTGCGGGCCCCCATGGCCGACGACCTGCGCGAAGTGATCGCGGCGTTAAAGATCGCTGGCGTGGTCGAACGGATCGGCGATTATTCCAAGGCCATCGCCAAAGCGAGCCGCCAGATCGAAAGCCGCAAGCGCTTCGGCCCCCTCACGCTGGTACCCGCCATGGCGGACATCGCTGCCGAAATGGTCCACGACGCACTCACCGCCTACGCCGCGCGCGATGCCGCGCTTGCGCGCGAGGTGATCGCGGCGGACGAAAAGGTCGACAACTTCTACGAATCGATCTTCCGCAACCTGGTCAGCCACATGGTCGAAAACCCGGCGACGATCAGTTCGGCGGCTCAGCTGTTGTTCGTCGCCCGCAACATCGAGCGTATCGGCGACCATGCCACTAACGTGGCCGAAATGGTCCACTTTGCCGCGACCGGCGCTTACCCCGCCGACATGGACAACTAGCCATGGCCGCGGCCAAGCTGCTGCTGGTCGAGGACGACCCGGCGCTCGCCGAGCTCCTCGAATATCGCTTCGCAAACGAAGGCTATTCGGTGCGATTTACGGCGGATGGCGACGAAGCGCTGCTGATGGCGGCGGAAGACGTCCCCGACCTGATCATCCTCGACTGGATGATCGAAGGCACCAGCGGGATCGAAGTATGCCGCCGGCTGCGGCGCGACAAGGCGACTGCGCACGTGCCGATCGTGATGCTGACCGCGCGCGAAGGCGAGGACGACAAGATCCGCGGCCTGGAGACAGGGGCGGACGACTATCTGACGAAGCCGTTCTCACCTCGCGAGCTGCTGGCGCGGGTTGCAGCAGTGCTGCGGCGCATCCGCCCGGCACTGGCTGGCGAGGCGCTGACAGTGGGCGATCTCACGCTCGATCCGGTGGCCCATCGGGTGACGCGCCGCGGACAGCCGGTTCGCCTTGGTCCGACCGAATATCGCCTGCTTCGATTTCTGATGGAAAGCCCGCGCCGGGTGTTCAGCCGCAATCAGCTGCTCGACGGGGTCTGGGGTAACGAGAGCGAGATCGAGCTGCGCACGGTCGATGTCCACATCCGCCGCCTGCGGCAGGCGATTGCGGTCGAAGGCGCGGACGATCCGGTGCGCACGGTCCGTAGTGCAGGCTATTCCCTCGAAGGCTGACGCCGCGGCTGCGGCAGCGTCTAGCGGCACACTCCGCCCAGACTGCGCGCCTGCTGGTCAAGGTGCAGGTGGTCCCGGTGTGCGGCGTTGTAATCGGGGCTGAGAACGGTCCCGAACACCTGGCAGCCGGCGTCCCGCACCCGGTGAAGAAACTCCGCCGAAGGCTCCGCCCCTGCCCAATCGCCCGCGACAGTGATCCGTCGGCCGTCCGCCAGGACAAACGCGGCGATGTCGATCGCGTTGCCGGTGGAATGTTCACTCCATGCGCCCTCGCCCCGACCGTAGACCCGTCGGCAGGAGAAGACGCCGTAGTGTTCGATCCGCTCCACATCGGTGCCGAGCAGTTCCCGCGCCGCCGGCTGCACTCCGGTGCGCAGCCACAATTCGAGCGCAGCGGCCACAGCGCAGGTGGTCGGCGGCTGGCGCGGGCTGAGCGGATAGTCCGTCAGGACTGTCCGGTCGGGACGGGCGCAGGTGCCCTCTCCGGCAGGCGCCAGCGCGGTGAACGCGACGCCGCTCCGTGCAAGTACGGCGCGACAGCCTGCGGCATCCTCGCGCAATGCTGACAGTTTGCGCTCCGTCGCCCAACCCGGCGGGTCGCGCAGGTCGAGCGGGGCCCACGGGCTGTGCTCGGGATGCGCCATCAGCCAACCCTGTCCGCTCAGGAGCAGCGCAGCAAAGATAAGCAGGGGAAAGGCCCAGCGATCGAAGCGGCCGGGCGAGAAAAGGCGCATGGACTATGAAGCCGCAGGGATGCTCGATCGTTCCCCGTTGCGCCGGCGCTTAGCAAACGCTGGCATCGGAAGGGGTCAGGCGCGTTTACGCTGCCAGGTGAATTGCAGGGGCAGCGCGCAGCTTTCGCTGGTGATGTCGGCGGATACCACCGCGCCTTCGCCGTTGTTGGAGCGGAAGGGGATGTAGTACTCCTGCCACCGACCGGCACCATCGGCACGTACCATCCGATCGATGGGCTTCATGTCACCGTTGGTGATCACTAGCCGCGCCTCTTCGCCGGGAATCAGTCCGGCAACGGTCAGGACGTAGAACTGGCCGTTGGTGCCGACTTCTCCTAGACATGCGCCGTCGCTGGTGCGGTCGGCCCGATACCATCCGCGCTTCAGCACGATCGGGTCGTATGCCGTCGCAACGGTCGCGCTGGTAAGGCTCAGGAGGGCGATCAGAACACGCTTCAGCATCGGCTACTCCGGATGTTCGCAGCGACTATACAGGTTCGTCAGCGCCTGGTCCCGCAAACTGGCGGAGCGGCCCATAGCGGCACGGTTAGTGAAAGTCGCGGCTGGGCGGGAGCGGCAGCAGCCTGGGCACGATCCGCACGTCGCGCGGATGGCCGCCGGCGCTCGGTCCATGATAACCGCAATCGCGATTGCCCGGCCCGGGCGGCTGCCATGGCACACCCTTGCCCGGCGACTGTTCCTGCCCCTCGTCATCGACCAGCACCCCGCCGGGTCCCCACCGGCTGGGCAGCGGATTGTTGCAGTGATCGGCGCGCGCGATCGTCACGGGCATCAGGTCATCCGACAGGCGGTGAAGATCCTGCGTGGCGTCGGTCAGATGATGCGCGATGACGTGGATCACCTCCTCATCGTATTCGACCCGGCCGCGCACTTCCATCAGGCGCGCGCCCATGATGACCTTGCGGTACTTTTCCATCATGTCGGGCCAGATGACGAGGTTGATCACTCCGCTTTCGTCCTCCAGCGTGATGAAGCACACCCCCTTGGCACTACCGGGGCGCTGGCGGATCAGCACCACGCCCGCGACCTGCACCATCGAGCGGAACTTGCGCCCCCGCAGGTCGTCCGCCCGGTGGAAACCGCGCTCGGTCAGCGAAGGGCGCAGGAAGCTCAAGGGGTGCGCCTTCAGGCTCAGTCGGTGAGTCTGGTAATCGGCCACAACTTCTTCGGCGAGCGCCATTTCGGGTAGGAGGATGTCCTTGCGTTCAGCCCCTTCCTCGCGCTCGCGCATGGCGGCGAACAGAGGCAGGTCTTCCGCCCCCACCAGCGTGCGCGCCTGCCATAGCGCCTGGCGGCGCGGCAGCTCGATAGAGCCGAAGCAATCGGCTGCGGCGAGCCGTTCGACATGCGCGGGCGGAACCCGGCCCCGATCGCGGACTTCGCGCACGTCCCCAAAGCGTCCGTTCGCCTGCCGTGCGGCAACCAGCCTGGCAGCCACGGACTCCGGCAGCCCATCGATCTGCCGCAAGCCCAGCCGCACCGCCCAGCCCCGGTCGTGCCGCCACCGATCCTGCCCGGCGCGAAAGCGCGGCCGGGAGTGCCTGGGCTCGTCAACCGGCTCCAGCGTGCAATCCCAGTTCGAATGATTCACATCGATCGGCAGCACCGCGACCCCGTGCTCCTCCGCATCGCGCACGATTTGCGACGGTGCGTAGAACCCCATCGGCTGCGAATTGAGCAGCGCGGCAGCGAACGCGGCGGGGTAGTGGCACTTAAGCCAGCTGGAGACATACACCAGGTGCGCGAAACTGGTCGCATGGCTTTCGGGAAAACCGTATTCGCCGAAGCCCTTGATCTGGTTGAAGCAGCGATGGGCGAACTCGGGATCATAGCCGCGCGCGATCATGTTCCCGACCATCATGTCCTGGTGCTCGTGCACCATCCCGCGACTGCGGAACGTGGCCATCGCCTTGCGCAGCCGGTCGGCCTCTGCCGGCGAGAACTTGGCCGCGTCGAGCGCGATCTTCATCGCCTGTTCCTGGAAGATCGGCACCCCGAAAGTGCGCTTGAGGATCGACGACAGCTCATCCGGCGGCCCGCATTCAGGCGCCGGCGATGGCAGGTTGAAATCCCGCCGCCCTGCCCGGTACTCGCGCCGCGCCTTCAGGTATGGGTGTACCATGTCACCCTGGATGGGCCCGGGCCGGACGATGGCCACCTGCACCACCAGATCATAGAATTCGCGCGGCTGCAGGCGCGGGAGCATGTTCATCTGCGCGCGGCTCTCAACCTGGAACACGCCCAGCGAATCGCCGGTGCACAGCATGTCGTAGACTGCCGGCTCCTCCTGCGGGATCGTCGCCAGATCGTAATCCTGACCGTGGTGGTCCTGCAGCATCTTCAGGGTTTTGCGGATGCAGGTCAGCATGCCCAATGCCAGCACGTCGATCTTGAAAATGCCCAGATCGTCGATGTCGTCCTTGTCCCATTCGATGAACGTGCGATCCGGCATCGCGCCGTTCCCGATCGGCACCGTCTGGGTGAGCAGCTTGTCGGTAAGGATGAAACCGCCGACGTGCTGGCTGAGGTGCCGCGGCATGCCGATCATCTGCTCGGTGAGCTTGAGCACGCGGGTGAGCTGCGGATCGCTCAGGTCGAGCCCGGTTTCATTGCGGACATGCTCTTCGTTGATTTCGCGGCCATGCCCCCCCCACACCGTACGCGCGAGCGCCGAGGTGACATCTTCGGACAGGCCCATCGCCTTGCCGACTTCCCGGATCGCCATGCGCGGACGATAGTGGATGACCGTTGCGCACAGTCCCGCGTGCTGCCGGCCATACGTCTGATAAATCCACTGGATCACTTCTTCCCGCCGCTCATGCTCGAAATCGACGTCGATGTCGGGCGGCTCCCGGCGCTCCTTGGTGATGAAGCGTTCGAACAGAAGCTGGTGCTTGGCCGGGTCCACCGCAGTGATCCCAAGGCAATAGCAGACCGCCGAATTGGCCGCCGACCCGCGCCCCTGGCACAGGATGCCCTCGCCGTGCGCGAAGTCGACGATTTCCTTGATGGTCAGGAAGTAGGGTGCCAGCTGCAGCTGTCCGATCAGCCGCAGCTCACGCTTCAACGTTTTCTTGACCTTCGGGGGCAGGCGGACCGGATAGCGCCGCCTGGCCCCTTGCCAGGTCAGGCGGCGGAGGTACGCCTGCGGAGTCAGGCCGTCCGGATACGCGCGCTCAGGGTATTCGTATCGCAGCTGGTCAAGGCTGAACCGGCATTTGTTCGCAACCTCGCGCGTCGCTTCGATCGCATGGGGCCAGCGGGCGAACAGCGCGATCATCTCACGCGGTGATTTCAGGTGCCGCTCGGCGTTCGAATTGAGCAGCAGGCCGGCATCGGTGACAGTGGTCTTGTGCCGGATGGCGGTCATCACATCCTGCAGCGGGCGCCGCTCCGGCAGGTGATAGAGAACATCGTTCGTCGCCAGCAGCGCAAGGCCGTGATCCCGGGCCAGTACATCAAGCCGGTTGATCCGCGCGATGTCGTCCTCCCCATAAAGATAACTCGCCGCCAGATGTCGCAGGGTGGGCAGTTGTCGGGTAAGATGTGGCAGGAGATCGGTGAACGCGCCGGTCAGCGCCATCTGTTCGCCTTCCACGCGGGTCTGGCCGGGAAACGCGACCACGTTGCTGGGCACCGCGATGGTCAGTTGCTGGCCCAGGTCACGCGGCGGCAGCAGGATCAGCTGCACCCCTTCGGGATGCGCGGCCAGCATGGCGAGCGAGATGTGGCACGCCCCCTTGTCCTGCCACTCGCCATCAAGCGTGCTCATCCGTCCGGCGGAGATCAGCTGGCACAATCGGCCATAGGCCGCGCGGTCGACGGGATAGGCGAGGAAGGCCAGACCCTCGACCGTTTCGATCCGGCATCCGATCAGCGGGCGCAGGTGCAGCTTCTTCGCCTCGGTATGGATGCGCACCACGCCGGCCATCGAATTGACGTCGGCGATGGCGATACTGTCGTAGCCCAGGGCATGCGCGGTGATCACCAGATCGACCGGGTCCGAAGCGCCGCTTAAAAAGGAAAAGCAGCTGGCGAGGCCGAGTTCGACGAACGGCGACCACGCCGGGCGCGCGATCAGTCCGGGATCGAGTTCGATCCGGCGGCGCGGAACCTGAAGGTCGTTTTCGGGCACCTCACAGGCCTAGGCTTGAACCAGTTGCGCGAGCCGTTCCTTCACTGCCAGAAGATCGGCATCGAACAGGCGCGATTGTTCGTCGCGAGCGGGCCCGTCGAGGCGCAACAGGTACGACGGATGTGCAGTGACCCATAGTTCGCTGCCGTCTTCCAACGCATGCGGCACGCCGCGCGCCCGAGATATGCTGACCGTCTTGCCCAGCATCCCGCGTGCGGCACTGGCACCCATTGCCAGGACCAGCTTGGGCTGGACCAGCGCACGCTCGCCTTCCACCCAGAAGCGGCAGATGTCGATTTCCTTGGATGTTGGCGATTGGTGCAGCCGGCGCTTGCCGCGCTGGACGAACTTGAAGTGCTTGACCGCGTTGGTGACGTAAGCGCTGCGCCGGTCGATGCCGACACGCTCCAGATGGCGGTCGAGCAGTTGCCCCGCAGGTCCGACAAAGGGGCGACCGGCGAGGTCTTCCTGATCCCCCGGCTGTTCGCCCACGATCATCAAGCCGGAAAAGCCCTTGGCGTAGTCCTGCGGACCCTCGCCCATCACAGCGTGATTGTCGAGCAGACCGATAGGGCACATCCGGCAGGCGTGGATCGCCTTGTCGATCGCTTCGAGCGAGGACGGCCGTTCACCCATGTCCAGCGTGCCTGCGGCGACCATCTGCGACTCCCGCGCTTGTGCCCCGGCGACCAGCTCGGGAATGAGCGCCGCTTCGGGCATGTTCTTCCAGTACTTGCGAGGCATTTCCTTAAGCATCGCCCCGATCTTCAAACGCGCAGGGTTGAAGATCGACGCATAGTATTTGCGCCATAAATCCTCGGTCGGATCACCGGCAGGAGCATCGGAGCGCTGGGCGGGCGGGCCTTCCTCCAGCCGGTCGCCATCCCAGTGAAGCGATCCTTTGGGCGTCAGGATCGACCAGCGCATGTTGGCAAAGCGGCGGACGAAAAACCCGGCGTTTGCCCGCAAGATGTGATGCTCAGGCTCGAACCATGCGACGTAGTGTTCTTCATCACCCTCTTCGACCAGGCGGAAACGAACAAAGGCCCGCATCTTGTGGATGTCGCGCCGCACCGCCTTCGCCAGATCCTCCAGCCGCCGGACATCAGCATCGGCGCCGTCCTCCAGCAGCCGCGGGTTCGCCTGCAACCGCCACAGCAAGCGGTAGAGCAGCGAAAATCGCGCTGCATCCGAATGGCAGATCGCGCTCTTGGCGAGTTGCACGAACGCGCGACTGGCGCGCACCGGACGGGCCCCAGGCGGTATCGCCGGAAGGCGACGGCGGCCACCGGCGAACAAATCCCCCGCCCCGCTTGGATCGCTCCACGCGACCCGGTCGGGCGGCACGTCACACTGGACCATCGCCCGCGCCTGATCGCGCCAGAACTCGAAGTCATCGGGCTCGAGCATGGTGACGCAGAACGCGCCCGGCAAACGCATGTCGCGGAACGGCGCACTCATGCCGCGAACAGCTCCAGCTGCTCCGTCTTGGGTGCCAGCAGCGCGCGCAGATCCGCGCGATCGGTCAGCATCAGCGGTCGCCAGTCGGCAGTGATGATGAACGGGCGCACCTTGGCGATCGACACGGTCAGCTTGGCCACGTCGTCGAGCCGCATCGTCCGATGGCGGCGGCTGGCGAGAATACGCTGCACCGCGCGCACGCCCAGGCCCGGCACGCGCAGCAAGGCTTCCTTCGGCGCGCGGTTCACATCGACCGGAAATCGCTCTCGAAACTTGAGCGCCCAGGCCAGCTTGGGATCGATGTCGAGCGGCAGGTTACCATCGGCCTCAGTCGCCTGCATGACCTCGGCCGGCTGATAGCCGTAAAACCGCATCAGCCAGTCAGACTGGTAGAGCCGGTGCTCGCGGATCAACGGCGGCCGCTTCAGGGGCAGGACCGCGCTCGCGTCGGGGATTGGGCTGAAGGCGCTGTAGTAAACCCGGCGCAGGCGAAAGTTGTCGTACAGCCGGCTGGCCTTGCCGACGATATCGGCATCCGTTGCCGCGTCGGCACCGACGATCATCTGCGTCGATTGCCCGGCAGGGGCGAACCGCGGCGCATGCTTGAACCGCTTCTTCGCATCCTTCGCCTCGACGATGTCGCTCTTCACCTTGCCCATCGCGCCTTCGATCTGGCGCGCGCTCTTGTCAGGCGCGAGCCGCACCAGCCCGGCATCGGTCGGCAATTCGACATTGATCGATACCCGGTCGGCATAGAGACCCGCCTGGTGCACCAACTCGGGATCAGCTTCGGGAATGGTTTTGAGGTGAATATAGCCGCGAAAGTCGTGCTCTTCGCGCAGCATGCGCGCAACCTCGACCAGCTGCTCCATCGTGTGGTTGGAGCTTTTCACGATGCCTGAAGAGAGGAACAGCCCCTCGATGTAATTGCGGCGATAGAAGCTCAGCGTCAGGTCGACCACTTCTTGGGGAGTGAACCGCGCGCGGCGCACATTCGAACTCTTGCGGTTAATGCAGTAATGGCAGTCGAACACGCAATGGTTGGTCAGCAGGATCTTGAGCAGCGAAATACACCGGCCATCGGGCGCATAGGCGTGGCAGATGCCCATCCCCTCGGTCGAGCCGATCCCTTTCCCACCCGCCGAGCTGCGTTTGACCGTGCCGGAGGATGCGCACGAGGCATCGTACTTGGCCGCGTCGGCAAGGATTTCCAGCTTCTCGATGATCGTTTGCGGGCCCATCTGTTCCATATATGTTCTTGTGTAGGATTCGCCAACAGGGTTTCTGCGCAACCTGTCGTTTCCGGATGCGTTGAGAGTTCATGGGCACCTTTCGCATCGGCACCGCCGGCTGGAGCATCGCCCGCCAGGCGGCAGACCGGTTCCCGATCGAAGGCAGCGGGTTGCAGCGCTATTCCGCCGTGTTCGACGCGGCGGAGATCAACAGTTCGTTCTACCGCCCGCACCGCCTTTCCACTTGGGAGCGTTGGGCCGACAGCGTACCGGCCGATTTCCGGTTTGCAGTCAAAGTGCCGAAGGTAATCACGCATGAGGCGAGGTTGATCGGCTGCGGCGAAGCGGTTGCGACGTTCCTTGGCGAGGCGGACGGGCTCGGCGAAAAACTTGCGGTGTTGCTGGTCCAGCTTCCGCCTAGCCTCGCGTTTGATGCAGATGTGGCGCGGCGGTTCTTTGTCGATCTGGCATCCCGCAGCACCGCGGCGATCGCCTGCGAACCGCGCCATGTAAGCTGGTTTGCAGATGAGGCCGATGCGCTGCTTGGCGAGCTCAGGGTCGCGCGGGTGGCAGCCGATCCTGCGCGTCATCCGGGTGCCGGAGAACCAGGTGGGTGGCGCGGTCTCGGTTACTGGCGGCTGCACGGATCGCCGGTGATGTACCGGTCAAGCTATGCCGACCGGATCGGACATTATGCGCAGGCCTTGCGGGATGAGCTTGAAGCTGGGCGCGAGGCCTGGTGCATCTTCGATAACACCGCCTCGTCAGCCGCGACCGGTGATGCGCTGGCGCTGGCCGAGGCGCTAGGCGCATAATCCCTGCAGGAACCAGTCAGGCTCTCCGCCGCGCCCGTCGCCGAACAGGCCCAGTCGGTAGATCCAGTAGCGGCGGCCTTCCCGGTCCTCGATCCGGTAGTAATCGCGCAGGCGGGTACTGCCCTTCTCGCGCCACCATTCGGGTGCGATCCGTTCGGGTCCTTCGACACGGACGATTTCATGGAGGTGACCGCGCCAGCGAAACGACCTTGGGTACCCCTTGGGAGTGGGGTAGATAACGGTGATCCTTTCCGGGCGGTCGAGCAGCTTCAGAGGGCGGGCATGAAACGCCAGGTGCCCTTGGGTCGGGGGTGCCGGATCGAGCGGTGGTTGCCAGCGCTGCGCACGTTCCGGAACATGACTGGTATACGCCACCGGGCGCCGCACCGCATCGGGGCCCAGGCGCACCGTCAGCCGGTCGATGCACGCGGCCAGGCTGGTGCCCTGCACCTCGGCTGCAGCCTCGATATCGGATTGTGCAAGCGCGAGCGGCTCGGTCCAGCTGGCGCGCAGGCGCACGGTCTCAATGCCGAAACCGGCATCGATGTCATCCAGCTTGGCGGCAAACAGCCGGGTGATATGCGCCGGTTCGCGCGTCGCCGCGGCGAGTTCGAGCTGGCGCACCGCCACTTCGCCATCGACCCGCCACATGCCCAGCTCCAGCCGGCGAGCGCCCTGGGCCAGGGCTTCCAGAGCCTGGGCCATGTCGGCAGCCAGATCGGCGACCACGGTGTCGAGCAGCGGGCGGTGGCGGATCGGCTCCATCAGTCGGCGCTGCACCAGCGGCATCGTCTGCGGCGTAACCGGCAGCAATGGTTCGGAGATGCGTCCCAGCAGCTGGTCGAGGCGGATCAGCGGGTTGGCGGTGGGAGACTTGCTACGAAACCGTCGATGCAGCGCGTCGCGCCCCCGGGCTTCCCCAAACCGGACGGTCAGATCACCAATCCGCTTGAGACCCAGCCGGCGCAATACGGTGAGCACGTCCTCATCAAGCCGCAGAGCCGCAACCGGCAAGTCAGCCAGAGCGGCGGCCATGTCATCCGCCGGAGAAAGGATCGCGCCGCCGGGCCCGTGATGCGCCAGCGCCCATGCCGCGCCCGCGGTCGGTGCGATCGCGCAGCGCAGCGAGAACCCGCGAGCGGCGAATTTGTCCCGCACATCGGCGACTAGCTGCTCCTCGCCGCCGAACAGATGCGCCACGGCGGTCACGTCGACTAGCAGTCCATCCGGTTCGTCGAGCGCCGACCATGGGCCCCAGCGCAGCGCCCATACCGCAAGCTTTTCGAGGAGCGCGCGATTGCCCGCGGGATCGCTCGGCATCACCGCGATCCGCGGGCACAGCGCGCGGGCATCGGCCAGCATCATGCCTGGGCGCGCGCCCGCCGCCAGACCGGCATCGTTGGCGGCATCGATCCGCGGACCGTGCGCGGTTTCGGTGATCAGCGCGAGCGGTTCGGCGTCGGCGCCCTCCCCGCGTGCCAGCCCTTCACCAAGCCGCCAACTGTCGATCGCCAGCCGCGAAAGCCAGACCGACAGGATACGGCGTGGCGGAGACGTCCGGGTGATCGGCGGGGTGAGCCGCGGCGAGAGCGTTTCCGCCATCGTTCAGGATCCATGTGCCGGGAGGATGCATGCGGGCGCGGAACAGGTCCGCGCGCCAGGTGGGAGTGCCGGGTGCCTCATGGTTCCAGCACGGCTGCGGCGACGGGGCGGCGCGCACGTCCCATCGCATGCGCGCCGAAGACAGGTCGTGCGCGGCATCAAGCCGCACCAGCCATAACGGCACGCCATGCTTTTCGGAGGTCAGCGTCAACCGGCGTGAAGCGGTGAAATCAAGCGCCTTGGGATTGCCAACCACTTCGCCGACCACCGCGGCGACATCGCGGCAGCGCAGGCCTTCCTCGAGCGCGAACAGCGCGTCTTCGCTGCTTTCGCAGATGACGTGGATCAGATGGTGGCGCAGACTGGCTGGCAACCCCGCACGATAGGGCCGCCCGCTAAGCTTGAGCGCGGCACGGTCCTGCACCCACAGCAACGGGCGATCATCCCCAGCTTGTTCAGCCGCACCGAGCCGCCCCATGCGCAAGGCATCAATGGCCAGCGCCAGCGCCGCCGCGGCTCCGCTCGCTTCGTTGGCGGGCGCGAAAACTTCGCTGTGATGCGGCGGCGCCAGCCCCGGCCGCCACCGGGGCGCACGGGTGGAGACACGCGCCAGCTCGGAAGCAGGGACAAGAGCGGCTGGAAGAGCAGCGTGGGTCATGGCGGTGAAACGACTCTGTTCCCTGTATGTTCCAAGGCAGATCGATTCGCAACGCGGAACCTCGTTCATGGCATTCCGTTCACCTTGCGAACAAGGAGACCCACACATGAAGTACGATCAGGGCAACGCCGATGAGCTGAAGCAGAAGTTCTGGCACGCGTTTGCTGACTCCCCCTTTGTTTTCGTGTCGCTGCAATCGACCGCCAACGACGCGGTGGTGATGACCGCGCAGCTCGACAAGGACGCTAATCACGCGATCTGGTTCTTCACTTCCAAGGACAACCATCTCGCCCAGATGGGCCCCGCCACCTGCACATTCGCCAGCAAGGGGCACGACATGTTCGCCCGTTTCGAAGGTGTCCTGACCGAGGAAACGAGCCGTGAACGGCTAGACAAGCAGTGGTCGAACTTCGTCGAAGCATACTTCCCAGGCGGCAAGGACGATCCCAACCTGCTGATGCTACGCATGGATCTCGGCAATGCCGAATTGTGGGCGGCCGACCAGGGCATTCTTACAACTGCCAAGATGGCGATGGGCATGGATGTGCGCGAGGATGTCGCCGACAGCCATACCGAAGCCCGTCTCTAACCTCTGCCTCCGTCAAAATTGAAGAAGGGGCCGCTCCTGCAACCAGGAGCGGCCCCTTCTTCAATTCAACCGCTGAGCCTTGTCAGCGCGCTGGTGGATCGATCGGCACCATGGTTTCCTCACCCGCGACGTCATCGACCACTTCGACGATCCCTTGGCCGAGGTGACTCCGGCGGCGGCTGTATGCGAAGTAGACCACCAGGCCGATCACTCCCCAGATTGGCAGCACCAGCATCGCATCCATCGGCAGGTTCAGGAACAGGAAGATCGTCCCCGCGATCGTCAGCGGGCCGATGAGCCACAGCGCGGGAGTCTTGAACTTGCGCGGCGCGTCAGCAGCGGTCTTGCGTAGGATCATAACCGCAATGGCAACCATCATGAATGCATAGAGCGTGCCGGCGTTGGCGATGTCCGCCAGCCTGCCGACCGGCAGGAAAGCCGCCGCGAACGCCACGGCGACGCCGGTGATGGCCGTGATGACATGCGGGGTCTTCCACTTGGGGTGCACTTGGCTCCACGATTGGGGCAGAAGCCCATCGCGGCTCATGACGAACGCCACGCGAGTCTGGCCGAACAACAGGATCAGGATGACCGAAGGAAGCGCAACGAAAGCTGCGATGCCCAGCATGTTGCCCACGCCGGACCAGCCGATCTGACGCAGCACATGCGCCAACGCCTCGTTGGAGCAGACCAGCGGCAGCGCGTCGGCGGCGTAGGTGGCGCACTGGCGAGCCAGTTCCTCGGAGCCGGCAGGGAACGGCACGCCGTTGGGTCCCATGATCGGCTGGCCGCCGACCGTTCCAATGGCACCTGCTGCCACGAGGATATAGAACACGGTACAGAACAGCAGCGATCCGATCAGGCCGATCGGTACGTTGCGCTGCGGATTCTTGGTTTCCTCCGCCGCCGTAGAGACAGCGTCAAACCCGACGTAGGCAAAGAAGATGGTCGCCGCCGCGCCCACCGCTCCAAGACCGGATCCGAAACCGCCGAACACGCCGGCGGGGAGGAACGGATTGAACTTTTCGCTCGAGAAATACTCGCTCGGCAGGGTCAGCAGGATGAACGCGGTCAGCGCCGTCACCTTGATCGCCACCAGCACCGCGTTGACCCGCGCGCTTTCGGTGGTGCCGATCATCAGCAGCCAGGTGACCAGCAAAGCGATCACGACCGCGGGAAGGTTGATGAACCCACCCTCGACCCCGCCAAGCGCCAGCGGGGCTCCCGAAAGGTACGCGGGCAGTTGAATGCCCAGAAATTCGTTCAGGATCGTTCCCGTGAAATAGCCCGACCAGCCGACGGACACGGCGCTGGCAGCGACGGCATATTCAAGCACGAGCGCCCATCCGACCGTCCAGGCGAGCAGTTCGCCCATGGTCGCATAAGTGTACGTATAAGCTGATCCCGCCACCGGGATCATCGCCGCGATTTCCGCATAGCAAAGCGCCGCGACGATGCAGATGGCGCCCGCTATGGCGAACGCCAGCATCAAACCCGGGCCGGCTTTCTGTGCCCCTGCTGCGGTAAGCACGAAGATCCCCGTGCCGATCACACAGCCGATCCCGAACAGGGTCAGCTGAAACCAACCCAGGGAACGATGCAGCGACTTCTTTTGCGCCGTCGCCAGAATGGCGTCGAGCGGCTTGACGCGATCGAGTATCATGGACCCGTATCCCTCTTGTCAGGCGACCGTGGGCGGCCTGCCTCCCTCATGAGGTGAGTAGCTAACGTCGCTGGATGCCATGGCAAGCCTATTCGAAACGCTTTCCCCACCCACGCCTCGCCGCTAAAGCGCTGGCGATGTCCACGACCTTCCAACTCGATACCGCGACCAGCCGCGCAAATCCGACCCCCCAGCCGATGCGCCGGCTGACGGTCCCGGCGATCAAGGGTCGCAAGACCGGCGGCGCAACCGGTGAGCCCTTGGTCATGCTGACTGCCTATACCGCGCGCCAGGCGCAGCTGCTCGATGAACATTGCGACATGCTGTTGGTGGGAGATTCGCTAGGCCAGGTGATCTATGGCCTGCCTTCGACCCTGCAGGTGACGCTCCAGATGATGATCGCCCACGGCGCCGCCGTGGTGCGCGGCAGCTATCACAGCCTGGTGATCGTCGACATGCCATTCGGCGCCTACGAAGCGAGTCCGCAAAGGGCGTTTGAAAGCGCCAGCCGGATCATGGCTGAAACCGGATGCGCGGCGGTCAAGCTTGAGGGGGGCCAGGCGATGGCGGAGACTATCGCGTTCCTGTCGGGCCGCGGAATCCCCGTGATGGCCCATGTCGGCCTGACCCCCCAAGCGGTGAACGCCCTCGGCGGCTATGGCGCCCGCGGACGCAGCCAGGAAGAGCACGCCAAGATCATTTCCGACGGCAAGGCGGTGCAGGAGGCAGGCGCCTTCGCGGTCGTTGCCGAAGGCG
Organism: Parafrankia sp. BMG5.11; assembly: GCF_004337455.1. NCBI lineage: Bacteria > Bacillati > Actinomycetota > Actinomycetes > Frankiales > Frankiaceae > Parafrankia > Parafrankia sp. BMG5.11. The sequence continues at coordinate 130,634 of NZ_SJXI01000014.1, forward strand.
TGGTCGAACCCATCGCGGTGGCGCTGACCCAAAGCCTCGAAATACCCGTCATCGGCATCGGTGCATCGGCACAGTGCGACGGCCAGGTCCTGGTGACGGAAGACATGCTCGGGATGTTTGAACGCGTGCCACGGTTCGTGAAACGGTATGAAGATCTCGCCAGCGTCATCTCGAACGCTGCCGCCACGTACGCCGGGGAGGTGCGCGCCCGCGCATTCCCCACCGCCGACCAAACCTACCAGCCCAAGTAAGGCCACTCGCCCCCCATGGACACGCTCAAGCGCTTTTACGGCTTATCGCTGATCTTCACCCTTATCTGCCTGGGACTGGGCGTATGGTACGGTGCGGAAAGCACCGGCACGATGTCAGGCACCGCTCAGATGCTGTGGATCATCGTGGTCCTGTCGGTCCTCGAGATTTCGCTCAGCTTCGACAACGCGGTGGTCAATGCCTCAGTGCTGAAGAACATGGACCACGTCTGGCAACGGCGCTTCCTGACGTGGGGCATCCTGTTTGCGGTCTTCGGCATGCGGATCGTGTTCCCGCTTGCGATCGTCGCGATCGCTGCGGGACTGGGTCCGATTGACGCGGTCAGCCTGTCGCTTAACGACCCGCTTGAATACGAGCGGATCGTTTCCAGCGCGCATATCGGCATCGCCGGCTTCGGTGGCGCATTCCTGGCGATGGTTGGGTTGAAATTCTTTTTCGACGGCGAGAAAGACATTCACTGGATCGGCACGATCGAGCGGTTTCTTGGCCGGTTCGCCGCGCTGCCAGCAGCAGAGATTGCGCTATTGCTGCTTGCCGTCTGGGGTATCTCGCTGACGCTGGAATCGGCGGACGCTCTCACGTTTGTGGTCGCGGCGATCCTGGGGCTGGTCACCTTCATCGCGGTCGAAGGCGTCAGCACCATGTTGGAATTGCACGAGGAAAAGCAGCGGCTGCTCGGCGCGGCGGTGCGCAGCGGACTTGGCGGGTTCCTCTACCTCAACATCCTCGATGCCAGCTTCAGCTTCGACGGGGTGATCGGCGCCTTCGCGCTGTCGAACAACATGATCGTGATCGCGCTGGGCCTGTCGATCGGCGCGATGTTCGTGCGCTCCATGACCATCCATCTGGTCGAGAAAGGAACGCTGGCGCAGTATCGTTACCTTGAACACGGAGCCTTCTGGGCGATCATCGTGCTGGGCGCGATCATGTTGCTGTCAGCGCGCTGGCACATCCCGGAAACCATCACTGGCCTGATCGGTGCGATCCTCATCGGACTGTCGTTGTGGTGGTCCGTGCGCTTCAATCGGACGCATCCGGAAGGGGATGTCGCGCCAGCCGAGTAGCAAGCGGCGCTGATACGACCAACTGCAGCAGGTGGTAGATCAGCAACGGCAGAAGCACCATGCCGGCCACTTCAGGCGGGAACAGCACCGCCGCAAGCGGGGCGCCCATGGCGATGCTCTTGTGCGCCCCGGCGAACAGGAACGCGATCCGATCGCCGCGATCCAGCCGAATGGCTCGCGCCGTGATCCACGATCCGGCAAAAGCGATCGCCAGCAATAGCACCACGCCGGCGAGCAGCACCAGCCACTCTCGTGCTCCGATCACCGTCCACAGTCCCTGTTCGACCGCGCCTGAAAAGGCCACGTAGACGGCGATGGCAATCGACAGGCGGTCCATCCAGCTCACGAGCGAGCGATGATCGCCCACCCAGCGGGCGAGCCGGGTCTGTAGCGCCTGCCCGAGAGCGAACGGCAGGATCAGGATCAGCATGACCTTGCCGAGGCCGGAGGCGTCCATCTCCGCCGCTCCGCCGCCTCCCAGCACTGCGAACAAGGGGGCAGCGACGAACACGCCCGCCACGTTCAGCAGGGCGGCCGCCACGACCGAACTGGCGACGTTGCCGCCCGCAAGCGACGAGTATGCGGTTGCGGACTGTACTGTCGACGGCATCGCTCCGAGGTAGAGGAACCCCAACGCCACGAGCGGCGACACGGCTGGTGCCAAGGCCAGTTCGAATGCCTTGCCAGCGAGCGCCATCACCAGGAAACACCACAGGGCAAGCGGCACCAGAAAGCGCCAGTGCCCGATGCCCCGAACCACCTCGGCGCGCGGCAACCGCAGCCCGTTGAGAAAAAACAGCACGAAGATGGCGGCGCTCGACACGTCCTGTGCCACTTCGCGCGTAGCGCCAGTCGCCGGAAAGACGCTAGCCAGAATAATCGCGAGCACCAGCAGGCGCACCATAAGATCGATGCTGGAAAACAAGCGCCGCACGATCGCGCCTGTGGCGGGCCGTTCGGCGCTTGTCGAGCGTCAGCCGCCGAAGGATGCGCTGCGGCGAGCGAGTACGGCAGCGGCCTTTGCATTGGCGGGTCCGCCCCGAACATGCGCGGCGACGAGATCTTTGGCCGCTCCGGGGTGTCCCCCAGCCTTCAGCGCGGCTGCCATCCGCTTCGTGAGCGGCCATGATTGCTTGATCGCGGCTGAAGAGTGGTAGTGCCGCATCGCTCCCGCCCAATCGCCGGCAGCAAACGCTGCATCTCCCGCAAGGGCCATGGCTTCGGCCGAGCCGGGATGTTTCAGCAGCCAGCGTTTTGCAGCTGCGCGGGCGTCTTCTGTGCGCCCTGCGCGGATCAGTCCACGAACCAACGTTACGGCGTCCGCTCCTCTCGCGACAACGCGCGTCGGCGCCATGCCGAGCGATGTCGCTGGGGGCAGCACACCCACCCGCATCTCCGCCGATCGCGCCAGTGCACGGTCCAGGTACAGGCCGGCGTGGGCGCGATCACCCTGGTTCTCGTACGCTCGTGCCACCAGCAGGGCGACGTAGGGATCGAGTTGCTCCTGGGAAAACCGCCCAATCAGTTCCCTATCGGAGCCAGCCATGAACAGAGCCCGCGCCAGCAGGACCTGCACACGCCGGTTGTCGGGCTGACGTCGCAACACCCCATCAAATACTTGCGCCGCGCTGGCGGGATTCCCTCCTTCTAAATCGAGTACTCCAAGCAGAAGCCGTGCCGCCGGCGTTTTTTGAACCGCGCCACCACTGCGCTGCAGCAGGGATCGCGCAAGGTCAAAGCGGCCTCCGCGGGCCGCGAGAACCGCCTGAAGATAGAGCGCGCGTCCATCGCCCGGTGCGACCGCGGCGAGGTGCCTTACTGTTACCAGCATCCCGTTGGCGCGGCCCAGTTCCCCAAGGGTAGCGGCATATTCGACCAGCAAATCGGGTTCGTCAGGAGCTACCGAAAGCCCCCGTTCGAGCAACGGCAAAGCAGCGGCATTGCCATGCGCATCGCATTCCATCTGCGCACGCAACAATAACGCCGCCACGTTGTCTGGACCAAGCGCGAGGGCGCGATGCGACGCTTCGGCTGCCTGCACCTGCTCCCCGCCGCGATAACGCAGGCGAGCAATATCGACCCACAGCTCAGGATCGTCCGGAGCGCCCGTCAGCGCGCGGTCGAATGCCTGACCCGCGCCCGCCAGGTCACCCTCTGCCATGCGCAGGCGGCCGAGCATGTGGAACCCGTGCGCCGCAACGGCCGGGGCGAAGTCCACCGAGCCGAGCCAGCGCCCCGCCTCCGACAGGTTACCCTGCCCTAGTTCGGCCTCCCCCAGGAACGGCGCCAACTCGTTCGCAGGCTGCCCTGCCTCAAGTTCACGCTTCAGCGCCCACTCCGCGCTGATGGCGTCCCCTTGCGCGAGTGCCGCCCGCCAGTCATCGGACCGCGCCGCCCCTGTTCCGCCCCCGCAGCCGTACAGCACCAGCGCGAGAGCCAGTGTCAGTTCACGCGTGGAGATCATACTGCTTGAGCAGATCGTAAAGCGTAGGACGACTGATGCCCAACAGCTTGGCACTGCTGGAGATGTTGCCCTCGCTGCGTGCCAGCGCATGGCGGATCATCGTTCGATCGGCTTTCTCGCGGGCACTCTTGAGGTTGAGCAGTTCGGCCGAGCCGTCATCGACCGGAGCAATGAGGTCGAGATCCACGGCGCTGACGAGTTTGCCATCAGTCATGATCACCGCGCGCTTCACCCGGTTTTCCAGTTCCCGCACGTTGCCCGGCCATTGCCATGCGTCGATGGCGGCGAGCGCATCGGGAGCGAACCCTTTGACGCGCGGGTTCATCTCGGCCGCGAAGCGACTAAGGAACGACTTCGCCAGCAGCACGGCATCGCCCGGGCGCTCGGCGAGCGTAGGCACTTTCACAACGATCTCGGCCAAGCGATAGAACAAGTCCTCGCGGAACGTCCCCGCGCCGATCATGGCTTCCAGGTCCTGATGCGTGGCGCAGACGATGCGGGTGTTCACCTCGATCGCTTTGCGTCCGCCGATCCGCTCGATCGTGCGCTCCTGTAAGAACCGCAGCAGCTTGACCTGCAACGGTAGCGGAATGTCGCCCACTTCGTCGAGGAACAGGGTGCCGCCGTGCGCCAATTCGATCTTGCCCTCGTTGGTGCGCACGGCGCCGGTGAAGGCGCCTTTCTCGTGGCCGAACAGCTCCGCCTCGAGCAACGTCTCCGGAATAGCCGCGCAATTGAGCGCGACGAACGCCCCGCCCCGACGGTCGCTCGCCTGGTGCAACCCGCGGGCGAGCAGCTCCTTGCCGGTCCCGCTGGCGCCAAGCAGCATCACCGACACGTTGGTGTTGGCCACTCGCTCGATCGTGCGCGCGACCTTGGCCATTTCGGGTGCCGCAGTTATCATCGTGCCGAGCACGGTCTTGTCCTCACCCACCTTGGCGGCAAGGCGTCGGTTCTCTTCCTCGATCTCACGCAGGGCGAACGCGCGGCGCACGATCAGGCCCAGCGCGTCGATGTCGACCGGCTTCTGGTAGAAGTCGTATGCGCCGCGTTCGATCGCTTCCAGTGCGCTCGACCGTGCGCCATGGCCCGAGGCGACGATCACCTTTGTATCGGGCTTCAGCGCCATGATCGCATCGAGCACCGCGAAACCTTCACTGGTGCCGTCGGGATCCGGCGGCAGCCCCAGGTCAAGCGTGACCACTGCCGGCTCCTCTGAGCGGAGGGCGGCAAGCGCGCTGTCGCGGTCGCCGGCGATCGTCACCGCGAAGTCTTCGTAAGCCCACTTGAGCTGCGCTTGCAGCCCTTCGTCGTCCTCGATCACCAGCAGGCGTGGCTTTCCCTCGCGCATCACGCGGCCTCACTTTCAAAGTTCTTTTCGAGATATCCGGCAGCCGCCGATAACGGGAGCGCGATAGAGAAGCGGGTACCCAGTCCTTCGCGGGATTCGACATCAAGGCGCCCGCCCATTGCGCGAACCAGCTCGCGCGCCTCGAACGCGCCGATGCCGAAGCCGCCATTCTTCGAAGACACGAACGGCTTGAACAGGCTCTCCCGCACAAAGCGCGGACTCATGCCCGTGCCGGAATCGACGATCTCGATCCGGCCCTGCAACCCATCGCACGACACGTCGAGGTAGACCGGCACGCCAGGCGGGCTCGCGTCGATAGCGTTCTGCACCAGATGCACCAACGCCTGCTCCAGCCCTTCCGGGTCGGCCAAAACGGTGCATTGATCCGCCCGCGTCAGGTCCACCGGATGCAGCGGGGCGCAGCGGCCGGCGACCCGTCGCGCCAGAGCTGTCAGATCGACGGACTGCCGCGATGCGCTACCGCTGGCGCCATAACGGCCGAGGCGGGCAAGCAGTGCGTTGAGCTTTTCGGCGCTCTTGGTCAGTGTCACCAGCATGTCCTGGCGGAACTCGGGGTTATCGGCGTGGCGCTGCGCATTGCGCGACAACAGGGAAAGCTGGCTCGCCAAATTCTTGATGTCGTGCATCACGAAGGCGATCCGGCGATTGAATTCGTCGAATTGCGCCGCTTCCATCAAGGCTTCGTGACCCGCCTGCTCCGCGAGATAGCTGGCAAGCTGCCGGCCCACCACCTTGAGGAGGTCGAAATCCTCCCAATCCAGGCGTCGCGCGACCGGAGGGCGCGCGAGCAGCGCGATGCCGATCAACCGATCGAAATGCAGCAGGGGCACCACAGCCCAGGCACGGGGATCGTGGCACATCCACGGCGGCACCGCGGACTGCTCGCCGGATGAACCGGCGCCTGCCCGCACCTCGTCCAACTCGACAACCCTGCCGGCCCGTTCGAGCGTGGCCACCAGTTCGGGCGAGCACGCCTCCGCCGGCACGGTGACCTCCGGCCACTGCCAACGACCGGCCAGCTGAAAACGGCCGTCCTCCGCTGGCAGCAACAGCACTGCGCCCTGGCTGTCGGTGATGTCGGCCAGCGCTTGCGCAGCGCGGTCAGGTAACGCGGGCGCTTCGGGACCGGCGCGGCCGATGGTGCCGGTGAAGCGCAGCCACTCGGCCCGATAATCGTACCGGTGCTGAAACAGGTGCTTGTAGGCTTTGACCCGCAACCAGCCGCGCAGCTTCGCCGACGGAAGCCACAACAGCGCACCGGTCGCAGCGGCGAATAGGAATGCAACTTGCGTCAACCGGGCGAAATCGCCTCCCAGCAGACTGAGCGACTGCGACAGCAGCAGCATCCCCAAGAGGTAACCGCCGATAAGGATCAACGACAAGGTCTGAAACGCAACTGTGCGGCTGGCGGACAGCTTAAGATCAGCAGCGCGCGCGTTGGCGCCGATCGCCAACAGCACCGCCATAACCACCGGGACCAGTCCGCGCAGCGCGACCATCTCTGCAGGCATCGTCCGCGCGAACCAGGCCACCGTGTAGAGATTGAGCTGGTATCCCCACATCAGCGCCAGCGCAGCCGCTGCCCAGCGGATCACCTGGCGCGATACGGCAGAGGCACCGGCGTAAAGGTTGTGCACCAGCACCAGTGCTCCGACCGCCACCAGCGCTCGCAGCAGTGCGGTTACGGATAGGGTGACGGAGTGCACCTGAGCCTGAGAACCGAAACGCGCATCCAGAATGACGACGCCGACCTGCAGCAGTTCGACCAGGCACAACGCAATCACCAGGGGACGGATCGGCCCGAGGCTGTGATCGCGCCCGTCGTTGCCGAACAACCGGTAAAGTACGATGATCCACGCCACGTTTCGGGCGCTTTCGAGCAGGTTGGCAGCAGTGGCCTGTGGTCCCCATGCGGCATGGGTCACGCACCACAGCGCGGTGATCGCCAGCGCCGCGATGGTCGCGCCGCGTTCGCGGCGTTGGCTTTGCTTGCGCCACAGGAATGCAGCGACCAGCGTGCAGCTGACTGCGGCCGCAAGGCTGAGGAAGAAACCGGCAACGATCCACACGTGGGCCATCTCAGCGGGCGCCTTCCGGCCACAGCACGACCCGCAAGGTCTGCAGAAGGATCAGCAGGTCGAGGAAGGGGGTGTAATTCTTGGCGTAATAGAGATCGTATTCCAGCTTGGCCCGCGCGTCTTCAACGCTGGCGCCATAGGGATAGTTGATCTGTGCCCACCCGGTAATGCCCGGCTTCACCATGTGCCGCTCGGCATAATACGGCAGCTTGTCCTCGAGGTCGGTGACGAACTGCGGCACTTCCGGCCGCGGACCCACGAAGCTCATCCGGCCGGTGAGCACGGTCCAGACTTGCGGCAGCTCGTCGATCCGCACTTTGCGAATGAAGCGCCCGAGGCGCGTGACCCGCGGATCGTCCTTCAACGCCCACTGAGCGCCGTTCTTTTCGGCGTCGATGCGCATCGAGCGGAGCTTCACCAACTGGAAGCTCTGGCCATAAAGCCCCACTCGGGTCTGGCGGAAAAACGCAGGGCCCTTGCTGTCGAGCTTCACCAAGAGCGCGAACACGGCGATCAGCGGCAGCGTCAGGGCGAGCAGCAGGCCGCTGGCCGCGATATCGAACACCCGCTTGGCCGCGCTGGACACCACCCGTCCCGAGCTGAACCCGTCGGAAAAGATGAGCCAGCTCGGATTGAGCGTGTCGAGATCGACCCGCCCGGTTTCGCGTTCCAGGAAGCTGGAGAAATCGCTGACGTGAACCCCGTGGGTCTTGATCCGGAGCAAGTCTTTGAGCGGAAGCGAATTGCGCCGCTCCTCCAGCGCCAGGACCACCTCGCTGGCGCCGATATTCTCGACGAAGCGGCCAAGGTCGTGGATCGCTGCGCGGGGGATCGCCTCGTCGATGACCGGAGAACCTTCGTTCATCCCGATGAAGCTGACCACCGCGAAACCGCTCTCCGGTCGCTCCGCCAATTCCTTGATCCGCCTTGCTCGCAGTCCATCGCCCAGCACCAGGACGCGTCGGCGGAACGCCGCGGTGCCGATCACCGATCCGAGCAGCAGACGGTTCGCGATCAGAAGTGCGATCCCCAGGAACATCGCATACAGCAGGGTGGACCGCCAAAACGTGTGACCCGGCAGGACAAAGTCGATCACCGACAGCGCGATGATGCCTATGCTGACCGCTACCAGCAACCGCGCGCCGGCATAGCGCATCGACCGCAAGGCATCGGCGCCATAGGTGCCGACGGCGATCATCGCCAACCACACTGTCATGGCGAACATTGCGAGCATGACGAGGCGATCGCCGAGCGACCCCGTCCCTGTGCCGATCTGCGATGCGCGAACCTGCCACGCAACTTCCCCCGCGATCAGCAACAGCGCGAGATCGAACAGGCCCAGCAGCATCACCGCGTGCGGGATATAATGCTTGAAAAGGCGGATCATCGTCTCGGCCCGGGGCGCTCCTATCGAGGCAAGCCCTAGGACCGAGAGATGAAATGTCGGTAAACTTTACAGCGGGACCCTGACCTGACGCACACCGGGGCGGGCGTGGAACGGCTCAGTTATTGTTAGTCACGTTGTCGGCAGCGTCCTGGGCTGCATTGCCCACCTGTTCGGCTGCGTTGCCGACATCGCTGGCGGCGTCTGCGATGGCGTTGTCTTTTGCGGCTTCCGAGTTGCTCATGCCTGAAAAGAACCAGATCGCAGCGATGAGGGCGACGATCAGGGCCAGTGCGACGACCCAGCCGGACCCGCCGCCCCTGCGCTCGCCATCGGTCACAACCGTATGCGTGGTGTGAGTGTCGCCGGCAGGCGTCCTCACTTCAGTGATGCGTTCGTCAACCATTGGTGGCACTCCCTCATAAAATGCTGACCGGAAACGAATGGCTGGGTCCGCAGGTTCCGCGATCGAGGTTAACGACTAGAACCGAAACGGCGTCACGCCCTCCTCCAGGGAGGAGAACGCGAGCGTCGTCCCGCGTGGGGGGAGCGCGCGCTGAAGACATCCACGCACATGACAACGGTCGCAACCAAGGCCGAACGGCGTCGCCTCCTCTGCCCGAAGCGACCGGCCGCGAGCCGCCGCGAGTTCGCTTGCCAAGCGCGCCTCGAGGCCCAACACGACGACGAACCGCCCACCGGCCCGCCCATCCACCGTGCGCGCGATCGTCAGCCAATGTGCGGGTGCTGCGCCAGCGCCATCCTGCAACACCGTCTGCACGAACAGTTCGCCTGGTTGTTCGAACGCGCGGTGGGCATGCCACAAGGGACACGAGTTGGCGCTTTCCAGCAGCGTCGCACCGCTCGCGCCGGCAAAGCGCTTTGAATACTGGCCCGCCCGGTCGAGCCGGGCCATGAAAAACGGTAACCCGCGCTGTCCCACGCGCTGAAGGGTCGTCAACCGGTGCGCCAGTTGCTCAAACCCAACGCCGAAACGCCGAAGCAGAACGGGGAAGTCATATCCGGTGGCCTCGCACGCGCGCAGGAAGCGTCCATAAGGCATCACCAGAGCTGCCGCGACATAGGCCGTGAGATGTCGTTCGAACAGGGCGCGCGCCGCCGGCTCGGCGAACTGGCCCCCGGCCGCAAGGTTGGCGATCTCGTCTCGGAATTCGAGTTGCGCGATCTGGGTCGCCGCCTCGAACGTGCGCGATGCCGGATCGAGCATTTCACCCAGCTGAAGCTGCCGCGCATGAAGGTCCAGCCTGCGCAGCGCGTCGGGCATGACCTCGCGCGGCAAAATCCGGATTCCCAACTGATGCCGATCGCGTAGCCGCTCAGCGAGCGCGGTATAGGTATCGCCGCGCGACAGACGCAATTCATCAGCGAGACTTTCGGCGGCTGCATCGAGATCGGCGAAATGGTTGCGCCAGCGCTCGATTTCGCGGCGAGCGGCATCGGTCGGGTCCTCGCGCCGTTCGGCGGGTCCCGCGTTGTCGTACAGGCGGGCGAACGCCGCGGCCGCTTGCGGCGCGGCTGACAGCATCTCGGCGAGTTCGTCCCGATCGATGCCGAGATCGCTGAACCGCTCGTCGGCCATCCGTCGCGCGAGACCGTCGATCCCGCCGATTGCCTCGTCCTCCCGCAAGCTGCGCGGATCGAAATCGAACTGTTGCACCACTTGCAGCACGACGCGCGCTGACAGAGGACGCTGGTTGCGCTCGATCAGGTTGAGGTAGCTGGGAGAAATGGCCAGTCGGCTCGCCATCGCCGCTTGCGTCAGTCCGGCCCGTTTCCGCAACCGGCGAAGCGCCGCACCGACGAACAATCCCGCCTCGGGCATTTGTAAAGTCCTTTACAGGTTTTCACATTGGATTGCCTTTAGGACACCCCACTGACAAGATTGTTTGTCATTTTTGTGATCGAACCGGAGCGTGGTGTGTCATTCAGTCGACACAAGCCGACACGGGAATCGATCCATGACTTACCAAAGCAGCATCACTGACCTCCGCCACACAATCGAAAACGCGGGCGCCCCGTGGGCCGCGATCGACGCCGAGAGCGCCGCGCGAATGAAGCTGCAGAATCGCTTTCCGACCGGTCTCGACATCGCCCGCTACACCGCCAGGATCATGCGGGATGACATGGCGGCGTACGATGCCGATGCGGCGCAATACACTCAGTCGCTGGGTTGCTGGCATGGCTTCATCGGCCAGCAGAAGCTGATCGCGATCAAAAAGCATTTCGGCACCACGAACAAGCGGTACCTCTATCTGTCTGGCTGGATGATCGCCGCGTTGCGGAGCGAGTTCGGCCCCCTGCCCGATCAATCGATGCACGAGAAGACTTCGGTCCCCGCGCTGATCGAAGAACTCTACACCTTCTTACGCCAGGCTGATGCCCGCGAGCTCGGCGGTCTGTTCCGCGAACTCGACAAGGCGCGGGAGGGTGGCGATGAAGTGGAAGCCAAGCGCCTCCAGCACGCCATCGACAACCACGAAACGCACGTCGTGCCGATCATCGCCGATATCGATGCCGGCTTCGGAAATGCCGAGGCAACCTATCTCCTCGCCAAGAAAATGATCGAGGCGGGTGCCTGCGCAATCCAGATCGAAAACCAGGTGTCCGACGAAAAACAGTGCGGCCACCAGGACGGCAAGGTCACCGTGCCGCACGAGGATTTCCTCCAGAAGATCCGTGCGGTTCGCTACGCCTTCCTCGAGCTCGGCGTGGAGGATGGGGTAATCGTCGCCCGGACCGACAGCCTCGGCGCGGGTCTGACCAAGCAGATCGCCTACTCAAAAGAGCCGGGCGACCTGGGCGACCAGTACAACAGCTTCCTCGATTGCGAGGAGGTGGATGCCAGCCAGATCGGCAACGGCGACGTCCTCATCACCCGCGATGGCAAGCTGCTGCGGCCCAAGCGCCTGCCGTCCAACCTGTTCCAGTTCCGCGCTGGCACGGGCGAGGACCGCTGCGTGCTGGATTCCATTACATCGCTGCAGAATGGCGCGGACTTGCTGTGGATCGAGACCGAAAAGCCCCACATCGGACAAATCGGCGGGATGGTGAACCGCATCCGCGAGGTGATCCCCAATGCCAAGCTGGTGTACAACAATTCGCCTAGCTTCAACTGGACGCTCAATTTCCGCCAGCAGGTGTTCGATGCCTGGACAGAAGCGGGCAAGGATGTCTCGGCTTATGATCGCGCCAGGCTTATGAGTGTCGACTACGATTCAACCGACCTTGCCGCCGAAGCCGATGAACGCATCCGCACCTTCCAGGCCGACGCGGCGCGTGAGGCGGGCATCTTCCATCACCTGATCACGCTGCCGACGTACCACACGGCCGCGCTCAGCACCGACAATCTTGCTCGTGAATACTTCGGCGATGCCGGTATGCTGGGCTACGTGAAGAACGTGCAGCGCGAAGAAATCCGCCAGGGCATCGCGTGCGTGAAGCACCAGAACATGTCGGGCAGCGACATCGGTGACGATCACAAGGACTACTTCGCCGGCGAGGCTGCACTGAAGGCTGGCGGCGAGCACAACACAATGAACCAGTTCGCTGCTGCGTAAAGGGATGACCACGATGACTGAAGAGACACCCGCACCTGAACCCAGCCGCGCCCGAGCCCTTCTGTCGACTGCCGATTTCCGCCTGCTTCGTACCGCCCTGACCGCGTATGCCCGCAGTTGCGACGATCGGGAAGAACTGGCGAAGATCAACGCGCTGCACCACAGGCTCGGCAGCTACACCTGACAGGATCTCCTGGGGAGGAGAGACGGCCGTCGGGGATCCCCCGTCTCCGGCGGCCGTCAATTAATCCTCAACCATCCACGGTTTCGAGGCCTTCAGCCTTGATGCGCTAGTGCACCGAGCATGGTTCGCAAGGCACCGACCGCATCAACCGGCGCGCAGATGTACCGCCACTTCGCCGTGCTTACGCTCGCGGTGACGGCAGCGGTCGGCGTGTTTGCCGATGGCGAAAACCGCAAGGCGGCCGCCAGCGAATTGAAGCCTGTCGCTACTCGCTCATCTCCTCACGCCGGCCCGACAGAGCTTGCCCGCAAAAGTGTTCAGCCGCACGCCGCTTTCGCGGTGACAGACACCTTCGACCGCAGCTTCGGTGAGCCGATGGATAGGGCGGGATCTTCTGCGCAGCCGGGCGCACTCGAAAGCGACTTCGCGAACGGGACGGCGGGGGCAGCGCCTGCTTCGTTCAACGCTTACGGCGTTTCCGCAGCGGTGTGGGCGCGCATGACCGATGAGCAGAGAAGAGACCTGATCGCCCGCTACGAAGCTGCGCGTGATCAATCAGGACAACCTGAGCGCGCCGAGCAGATCGACGGGCTAATGGCGGCTTCGCGTGCTCGTTCGGGCGAGGCGACAACCTCCGACTAAGTCTCTGGCGCAACGGCGGGCGCGGCCCGCCCGCTGGTACTCCATGCAGCGAGGGTTTCACCTGAGGCACCATTCTCGATGGCTACTTCGTCGATGATGGTGCTGATCAGGCAGACCGGGCGCTGCCGCCCATCGGCGGCCTGGCGGCAGGCGATGGGCGTCGCACCGGTCCCGCGCGCAAGCCTGCCGCTGATCCGCAGGCGGAACCCTTTCGAAGCGTCAAGTTCCTCCGGCGGCACCCGCAGTACGGCTTCGTAGGCGGTGCCGTCACGGCGACCGCGTCGAGGCCCGTCCGTTAGGAAGACCTGGCCGATCGCCAGCGTCGGTTCGGGTACCGTGCCGGGCGCTTGAGGTTCCGCCGGGGATTCCTGTGGTTCGTCATCTTGCGCCGGTGTGACAGCCGGTGCTGGACATGCCTCGTTCGAAGTCCACGGTTGCTCTATCCAGAACCCCTCGATCGCCTCGACCCGGAGGGCGCTTTCGCCCAACCACCAGGCGCCGCCTGACCATTGAACGGGCGCGATGACGAAGCGGAGCGTCTCGTCCTCGCTGTCATAGAGCCAACGCATTGGTACTTCGGCATCGGGCTCCGCCGGACCTTCGCATCCGAACGGAAGACGCAGTTCAAAGCGCCGCCCGCCAGAATCGACCAACTCCTCACCGGGCGCGCGGCGACTGGTAAACGCATCGGCCGCTTCTGCCGCCAGTGAAATCAGATCCGCTCGTCCAAGAATGCCGGCCGGTGTTGGTGACGGATCTGGCTTTGGTGATGCGACAGGTGCGGGCGAGAGTGCTTCCGGAGCGCTTCCCCGCCCGAGCAGGAACCCTGCGCCGCCTACCAGGACCACGGCGGCCAGCGCGCCCGCAAGAACTAGACGGCTGGCGCGTGGGCTTGGCTCTTGCATGGTCAGTTGATAGGCAAAACCGGAGGCAGACTCCAGACCCGGTACAAAGCTGGGGCGATCTTCCTGCAGGAAAGGCGTGCATGTCCAGCTATCGACCCGCCGCCCTGGCTTGGCGCCATAAGTGAACGTCGACGAGATCCTCACCCTCGTGGTGCTCGCGGCAGTGGTCGCGGCATTGATCTGGGACGTCGTTCGACCGGATGTGGTAGCCCTAAGCGGCGCCGCGGTTCTGCTCATGACGGGCGTCGTCCGCCCGATCGAAGTTCAGGGCGCGTTCGCCAGTCCGGCCATTATCGCTCTCGCCTCGCTATTCGTGATCGCTTATGCGCTGGAACTGTCGGGCTTGCTGGACCGGGCGATCGCGGCCGGGGTCAAGCTGTGCAAGCGCGCGGGGGCCGCGGGCATATGGATGCTCCTTTCGGCGATCGGGGTCGTCTCCTGCTTTCTCAACAGCACTCCGATCGTGGTACTCGGCGCGCCCGTGATCCGCGACGTGGCAAAGGCGCTCAAGCTTTCGCCGAAGCGATACCTCATGCCGTTGTCGTATATCTCGGTGCTGACCGGATGTTGCACGCTCATCGGCACCTCGACCAATCTGCTCGTCGACGACATGGCGAGTATTGCCGGCCAGCCACGCTTCGGAATTTTCGAGATCACCCCGGTGGGAGTGCCGATGGCAATCATCGGCGGGCTCTACCTGTTTCTTTTCAGCGGCCGGCTGCTGAGAAAGTCGATCAACGAAGACGGCGCGGAGGAGGAAAAGGAGGAAGATACGCGACGCGGTCTCGCCAACCTTGCCGCCGCCGGGACTGACGACGTGCACGTGCAAGTCGGGCATGCTGAACTGTTTGCCGAGCCCCGCCCGTTCCAGCCGATCAACGCCGCGATCGCCTCGGCCATCTTCCTTGGCGCGATTGCCGCCGCGGCCTTGAATATCGCTCCCATCGCGGCGAGCGCCTTTGCCGGCGCCGTCCTGCTGATCCTGCTCAAGGTCATTACCCCCGACGAAGCGTATGGCGGGCTCAAACCGGACATCCTGATCCTGATCGCCGGCATGGTCGTGATTGGGATTGCGATGGAAGAAAGTGGATTGGCCGATGCCGCCACCCGGATTCTCATCGGATCGACCGACGAGATCAGCCCGCTTGCGGCGCTGATCGTGCTTTATCTCGTGACGATGATCCTGACCGAACTTCTGTCCAATGCGACCGTGGCGGTGCTGGTCACGCCGATCGCGGTCGCGCTCGCGGAAAGCCTTGGCGTCAGTCCTCGCCCGTTCCTGGTCGCAGTGATGATGGCCGGAAGCGCCGCCTTCGCGACGCCGTTCGGCTATCAGACGAACGTCATCGTCTATCAAATGGCGGGTTATCGCTACACCGATTTCCTGCGCGTCGGCCTGCCCCTGAACGCAATCACCGGAATAGTGGCGATCGTCGCCATCCACTTCGCCTTCCCGTTCTAGGCGGGTCGGCAATCAGGTCTGGTGCCCCCGGCCGGAGTCGAACCGGCACTCCTTGCGGAACTCGATTTTGAGTCGAGCGCGTCTACCAATTCCACCACGGGGGCACAGGCGGAGCGCGGCTTAGCCGCCGCAAGCGCGCGCGGCAAGCCGCCGTCAGTTCTTGAGCGCGCCAGCGAGGTTCTTGTGCAGCTTGGAATGCAGGCCGTCATTCGCGGCCAGGACCTGACGGTCGCACACCGGCAACGAGCGCCCCCGGTAATCGGTCACGAACCCGCCTGCTTCGCGCACCAACAGGCAGCCTGCCGCTGTGTCCCATGCGGCAAGATCGCTCTCCCAAAAACCGTCGAAACGTCCGGCGGCGACCCATGCCAGATCGAGGGATGCGGCACCGAAGCGCCTGATGCCGGCCACTTGCGGGCCGATGGCCGCCAGCACGCGCGTCCATTCCCCAAAGTCGCCATGCCCGCCATAAGGTATGCCGGTGGCGACGAGAGCATCCGCCATGTTCTTCCTGCTCGACACTCTCAGCCGCTTGTCCTGCAGCCAGGCGCCACGGGTCTTTTCCGCCCAGAAGGTCTCGTCAGTGATCGGCTGATAGACCACGCCGGCAATCACTTCGCCCCAGCCCGAGCCATCCGGCTTGGGTTCCTGCGCGGCGATCGAGATCGCAAAATGCGGGATGCCGTGAAGGAAGTTGCTGGTGCCGTCGAGCGGATCGACCACCCAGCGCGGCATCCCGGGCTTGCCGTCGATCGTGCCGCCTTCTTCCAGTTCGAACCCCCAGTCGGGCCGCGCGTGGAGCAGCTCGTCGTAGATCGTCCGTTCGGAAATCTGATCGGCCTTCGACACGAAATCGGCCGGTCCCTTGCGGCTGACCTGGAGGTGCTCGACCTCGCCGAAATCGCGCCGCAGTTTTCCGCCCGCTTTGCGCGCGGCTTTCTCCATCACACGGATCAGGCCCGAAATCGCCGCCATGATGTGTTAACCAGCCTTGCCGACGTAAGTCCGCTCATAGACGTCGACCACGATCCGCGTGCCGCTGCCGATATGCGGCGGCACCATCACGCGCACGCCATTGTCGAGGATCGCAGGCTTGTAGCTCGAGGACGCCGTCTGCCCCTTAACCACCGCATCAGCTTCGACGATAGTGGCTTCGATCTGGCTGGGCAGCGCGACCGAGATCGGCTTCTCATCCCACAGTTCCAGATCGACTTCCATGCCGTCCTGCAGGAACGCTGCTGCCTCTCCCACCAGGTCGGCGGGCAGAGTGATCTGTTCGTACGAATCCTTGTCCATGAACACCAGCATCTCGCCATCGGCGTAGAGATACTGATACGCCTTCTGGTCCAGGCGCACGCGCTCGATCGTGTCGGCGCTGCGGAAACGGACGTTGGTTTTGCGGCCGTCCTGCAGGTTCTTCATCTCGACCTGCATGTACGCCCCCCCCTTGCCGGGCTGGGTGTGCTGGATCTTGGCCACCTTCCAGATCCCGCCGTCGTATTCAAGGATGTTACCGGGACGAATGTCCACGCCGGAGATTTTCATCGCTAAAGAGCCTCTTGGAGTAATTGGCCGCGCGGGTGAGCCCCCGGGGGCGCGGCACCATGCCTGCGCGCCTTAGCGGCTCGGTCAGCAACCGGCAAGGCAGGTGGCGGCAACAGCTGGTGCATGCTACGAATGCCCCTGATGACGAGCCACTTTTTCGCTGTACTGCTGCTCGCGACCGCGGGTTTCGGAACCGCCGCCCACGAAGGCAAGCTCGGCACCCTGCCGCACGGCCGCTATGTCTGCGAGCTTCCGGGCGATGCGGCGGGGCTGGCATCGCGACCGGTCGACAAGGCCTGGTTTGAAATCACCAATGCGTCGACCTACGTGGCTGAAACCGGCAAGGGCACCTATCTACTGTCCGGCGACGACGTGGTGTTCACCCGCGGCCCCATGCGGGGTGCCCGGTTTGAACGGGTCAGTCCCAAACGGCTTCAGCGCACGAACCTTGAAGGCGAATTCGCCAAGATGCGCTGCGTGCGCACTGGGTCATCGCGCTAGACCTACTTCCCACCCAGCAAGGGATATGGATTGATGGCGGTGGCCGGCTCCGACCACTTTGATCCCGGGTGCGTCTGCAGCACCGCGAAATGAAGATGCGGCCCTGCCGGATCAGCATTACCGGTGTGCCCTACGCTGCCAAGCCGCTGGCCGGCGGTCACCGTCTGACCTTCGCGCAGTCCCGGCGCATAGTCTCTGAGGTGGGCATAATAGTAGATTGTCCGCTGGTCGAGTGAGCGGACGTAGATCGTCAGTCCGCCGGCTTTCGATGTGAACAGCTTTTCGATCCGTCCCGGCGCGGCGGCGATGATCGGCGTTCCTTCCGCCGCCATGACGTCAATCGCGTCATGCACCCGCGTCCCTCCGCCGCGCGCCTGAGTAAAAGTGTCGGTCAAATCGGCGGCAGTCTTGCCGACTACCGGCACCACGAGCGTTGCGCCGCGTGCCGGAGCCATGACCGATCGACCAGCCAACTGCCGGTCCGATTGCTGCACGCCGCGGGAAGCATTCGCAGCAGACTGGGGCGCCTCTCCTCCGCTCGCGAAATTCGCTTGCTGCATGATCGTCCCACCCGCCACGATCCAGACCGCTGACGTCAGTGTCGCGGTCACCACAATCGTCAGCAGCCGATCGAGCTGGTGCAACATGGCCTATTTCTCGAAAATCACCTGGGTATCGGTGCTTACCATCTGCGCCAGTCGCGCCGCATCCCAGTTGGTGAGTCGCACGCAGCCGTGAGATTCTGCGCGGCCAATGGTCTGCGGCTCGGGCGTGCCGTGGATCCCATAGTGTTCCTTGCTAAGGTCAATCCAGACGACCCCGACCGGACCGTTCGGACCCGGCGGCAAAGTGGCTTTTTCATCCGTCGCCTCGGCATCCCAGAACAGGTCGGGATTGTAGTTGAACGGCGGATTATGGGCGACTGCGTTGATCTTCCATTCGCCGAGCGGAAGCGGGTCGCGGCTCGATCCGGAGGTCACGGTGAACAGCGCAATCAGCTTGCCGCCCTGATCGAACGCTTTCAGCGTGCCCTTGCTCTTGCTCACAACAACCTTTGCGGCCTTCGGCTGATCCGTACCGACACCCAGACTTTGCAGCGTCCGCTGCCACTTGGCATCCTTGACCGAACCCGGAGCGATGCGATCGGCACCGATGTTCGGTACGCGGATCAGCTTTCCTGCGGTAAAGGTCGATGGCAGCGGCGCTAGGTCCGCCGCGCCCGATGCGGTCGCCGATGGGGAGGGAGTTGGCGAGGCGCTGCCGGTCGGCCCGGGCGTTGCCGTGGCTGAAGGGCTAGCTCCCCCGGCTGCCGCTGAATCGGCCATCATGCCTGCGGGCCTTCCGCCCGGGTTCAATGACTTGAGCACGTCAACCGTGGTGTGGAACCGCTCGGCCAGACGTTCATCGAGATTCTGATATCCCAGCCGCTCCAGCTTCGCCTGATCTTCCGGCTCATCGGGGGTGCGCATGTACTGCTCATTCCCCCAGTCCGCCGGAATGCGCACTACCCGCGTTGCAGGGATGGACTGCCACTGACTGAGCTTGGACCTGGTCGCTTCGTCCAGTTCGCCTGTAACCGGCAGGCCGTTGGCTTCCTGGAAACCGTTGAGAGCGTTTTCAGTCGACATGCCCATCTTGCCATCGATCACGCCAGGCCCGAACCCTTGCCGATCAAGCACGACCTGAGCCTGCATCACCGGACGCGCGTCTACGTCAGGGATGTCAGGCACGTCCGAAGCGGCGTCCCCTCCGTCGTGCGAAGCCATCGTGTCGGCCAGGTTCTCGGTGGTCGCATTCACCGCACGGTCGGCCTCTGCCCCGGCATCGTTGTCTCGATCCGTGCCGTTGAAGCCACAGGCGGCAAGCGCGAAAGCTGAAGCGGCGGCGATGAAAGAGCGCATGGAAAATCCTGTGTCTGCGGGGCGCGACCCACCCCTTCCCCGGAACAATCGATAACGATAACCAATGACCGCCGGTTCGTTTCCTGCGGGACTGGGAGCGTTCAGCACAATCTCCCTCTGCGAGGAGGGTTGCAGACGTTAAGAGCGGATTCGTCCCGCCCCTGCCATTTAGTCGTTGGCCTCTGCGATGGCGCGCTCGAATGCACGGACGTTGGCTTCCTCGTCGCCAGTCCACACCGCGGCTGAAACAGCCAGAAAGTCCGCGCCCGCCTTCACCAGCGGACCACAGTTGTCAGGCGTGATTCCGCCGATCGCCACGCACGGAATCTCGACCATCTGCTGCCACCATTCCAGGACTGCCAACTCAGGCCGGTGCTCGCTGGCCTTGGTCGTGCTGGGGAAGAAGCTGCCGAACGCGACGTAGTCCGCGCCCGCTTCGCCCGCTTCCAGCGCCAAATGGCGACTGGCGTGGCAGGTCACCCCGATCTGGGAGTCTCGCCCGAGTTGTTCGCGCGCATCTCGCACATCGCCGTCCGCTTGGCCCAGATGCACCCCGTCGGCACTCAGGCGCTTGGCGAGCCCGATGTCGTCGTTCACGATGAAAGCGCATTCATGCGCCGCGCAGATGGCCTGGAGCGGCGCCGCCAGCGCTGCGGCCGCGTGCTGATCAATGGCCTTCACCCGAAACTGGAACGCCGCCACGTGGCCGGCGGCCAGCGCCCGTTCAAGCCGGGCCGGAAAGTCACCCGTCACGTCCAGCGGCGAAATGAGGTAAAGGTGACAGTGCGATACGGCATGGGTGTTCGGTTGGCTTGGCGCGCTCACAATTCGATACCTCCAGGTGCCAGTCCGCATCTGCGCCGGCTGGATGACAGCGTAATTGCGGGCTGTTCGGTCGCGGGAAGCGCGCCGTCAAGCACCGCGCAGCGTTTGCCCAAGGCGGGGCCTTTCGTTGCTGTGCGGGGTTCGCAGCGAGATACGGCTCGCCAGGATCGCCGCGTGACGTTCAGTCCTGCGAAAGTACCGGGCGGGATATCACGCCGGCATGATGAAAATCCCCGCGCTCGTGCTGGCCCTGGCCCCGCTTTCGGTGACCGCTTGTGCGGTGGTGCCGCCCGCCGACAGCACCCCGCCTCAGCCCGCCGGTTACGCGGTGCCCATCGGCCAGCCGGTGCAGGTGGGCGATCTGATCCTCACGCCGAGGAAGCTGGTGGAGGACAGCCGCTGCCCGATGAATGCCCGCTGCGTATGGGCCGGCCGGGTGGTCGTGAAGACGACCATTGCCGGCGCCGGATGGGCGGATACCGCCGATCTGACTCTGGGAGAGCCGTACGGCACGCACGGCAAGGTCATCGCGCTGGTTTCGGTCCGGCCGGAAAAGATGGCCGGCACCGAAACGCAGCCGATGGAGTACCGGTTCGTCTACGAACCGCGCTAGCCTGTCTGCTAGCGGACCGAGGCGAGGTGGATCTGGTCGATCGCCGAACCGAGGGTGGCGTCGAATTCCTCGTCGCTCTGCTGGTGGCGCAGGTCCTGCAGCAAGCCCCGGCTGAAGCTGGCAATCATGCCCTGATTCTCTGCTAGCTTGGCGCACGCTTCTTCCGTTGAATACCCGCCCGAAAGCGCGACCACGCGCAGCACCTTGGGGTGGTTGATCAGCGGCTGGTAGAGATTGGCTTCCACCGGGATCGACAGCTTGAGCATTACCTGCTGGCCTTCGGGCAGCGCGTCGAGTTCGCGGCTTATCGCCTGCAATAGCACCCTCTCACCCTCAGCCCGGTCGCTTGCCTTGATGTCGTATTCGGGCTCGAGGATCGGCATCAACCCAGCGGCGACGATGCGCTTCCCTTCCTCGAACTGCTGGCGAACGATTCGCTCGATGCCGCTGGCCTGGTTCGACTTGATCACGCTGCGCATCTTGGTGCCGAACACGCCCTTGTCGCGCGCGCGGCCAAGCAGGCTTTCCAGTTCCGGCATCGGCTTCATAAGCTGCACACCATCGGCCTCGTCCTCCAGGCCCTTGTCGACCTTCAGAAACGGCACCACGCCGCGCTCGGCAAGCCGTTCGGGCACCGGCTTGCCGCCGCTCATGCCGTCCATGGTTTTTTCGAACAGGATCGCGCCGATCACCTTGCCGCCGCCGAAGCAGGGGCTTTCGATGATCCGCTCCCGCATCGCGTGGATCAGGCCGAACATCTCGTCCTCGTCGGACCAAGCGCCGTCCTCGATGCCGTAGCCGGTCAGCGCCTTCGGTGTGGAACCGCCGGACTGGTCGAGTGCGGCGATGAAGCCTTCACCTGTGGCGATGCGGCGGGTCATGTCATCGGTATTCATTGCGTGTCCCTGTCTTGTCGAATGCTAGCTGCGTTTGCCAACCTTGCGGATGATCCCGGTGAAGGTGAATACCGGTTTGCCGTCGGCGGTGATGGTGCCGCGCACGAAAATCGTCTTGCCGCCGGCCCGCACAACCTCTCCGCGCGCTTCCATCCACTGGCCCACGCGCGATGGGTCGAGGAACTCCGAGGTCATGCTCAGCGTGACAGCGAAATTGTCCCGCAATTCGTTGTGCGCGATCGAGAACAGCGCGAAATCGGCAAAGGTCATCAGGCAGCCGCCGTGCATGAACCCGCCGCCGTTCATGTGCTTCTGCTCAGCCCGGAAAGCGCAGACGGCCTGGCCGTTCTCGTCGTTGCGGAAATAGAACGGTCCCGCGCGGGTTTCGAACGCGTCGTGCGGCCAGTTCATCCATCCGGCGAATTCGCCCTCGGTAACCTCGATCGGCCCGTGCGACGTTTGCGCCTTTTCCTCGCTCATTGCTCCAGCGCCTTCACGCCCGGCAGTTCGCGCCCTTCCATCCACTCCAGGAACGCGCCACCGGCGGTGGAAACGTAGGTAAAATCCGCCGCCGCGCCCGCGTGATTCAGCGCGGCCACCGTATCGCCGCCACCTGCCACAGATACCAGGCTGCCGTCCTGCGTCAGGGCGGCAGCGATGCGGGCCAGCGACACGGTCGCGGCATCGAACGGAGCGGTCTCGAACGCGCCGAGCGGTCCATTCCAGACCAGCGTGCGGCAGGTCTTGAGAACGTCAGCCAGCGCCTCGACCGCAGCCGGACCCACGTCGAGGATCATTTCGTCGGCCGCGACCTCGTGAACGTTGCAGATCCGCATGGACGGCGGATTGGCGGCGAATTCCTTCGCGACCACCACGTCGTATGGCAGATGCACCGTGCAGCCGGCATGATCGGCACGGTCGAGGATCGCGTTCACCGTCGGCGCCAGTTCGTGCTCGCACAGGCTCTTGCCCACATCGACCCCGCGTGCGGCGAGGAAGGTGTTGGCCATGCCGCCGCCGATGATCAGGTGCTGCACGCGGCCCACCAGGTTTTCCAGCACGGCCAGCTTGCTCGAAACCTTCGCCCCGCCAACTACCGCGGCGACGGGCGCCTCCGGATTGCCGAGCGCCGCGTCGAGCGCCTTCAGTTCCTTCTCCATCGCGCGCCCGGCATAGGCCGGCAGCAGATGCGCCAGCCCTTCGGTCGAGGCGTGCGCCCGGTGCGCGGCGGAAAAGGCGTCGTTCACGTAAAAGTCGCCGTTCGCCGCGATAGCTCGGGCGAATTCGGGATCGTTGCCCTCTTCGCCCGGCCAGAACCGGACGTTGTCGAGCAACCCGATGTCGCCGGGTCGCAAGATCCCGATCGATTGTTCGACCACCGGTCCCGACAATTCCGAGATGAACATGACCTCGCGGCCCAGCACGCGTTCGAGGTCGCCCTGCACGACGCTGGTGCTCATCGTCGAATAGCGCTCACCTTTCGGGCGTCCGAAATGCGCCAGCAGCAAGACCTTGGCGCCGGCGTCCGCCAGTTCGAGGATCGTCGGCGCGCTCGCCTCAACCCGGGTGAGGTCGCTCGCCCGGCCTTCGTTCATCGGCAGGTTGAGGTCTACGCGTACCAGAGCAACCTTGCCGGAGAGATCATCCGGCAGGTCGTCGAGCGCCTTGAAGCTGGCCATGTCCAGCCGCCTCAGATGAACTTCGCCATGACCCCGGCGGTGTCGATCATCCGATTGGAGAAACCCCACTCGTTGTCGTACCAGCTCACGACCCGCGCCAGCTTGCCTTCAAGCACGGCCGTTTCCAGCGAATCGACCGTAGAAGACGCCGGGTAGTGGTTGAAATCGCTCGAAACCAGCGGCTGATCAGTGAAGTCGAGCACGCCCTTCATCGGCCCATCCGCGGCAGCCTTCAGCGCCTCGTTGATCTCTTCCCTTGTGGTGTCACGCCCCGGCGTGAACACCAGGTCAATCAGCGACACGTTCGGCGTCGGCACGCGGACGCTCGAGCCATCGAGCTTGCCTTTCAGCTCTGGCAGAACCAGACCGACCGCGCGCGCGGCGCCGGTGGTCGTGGGGATCATGTTCATCGCCCCCGCCCGCGCCCGGCGCAAGTCAGAGTGGATCTGATCCAGCATGCGCTGGTCGTTGGTGTAGCTGTGGATCGTCGTCATGAACCCGCGTTCGATGCCGATCGCGTCGTTCAACACCTTGGCAACGGGCGCCAGGCAGTTCGTGGTGCAGCTTGCGTTCGATACGATGACGTCATCTGCGGTGAGCGTGTCCTGGTTCACCCCGAACACGATCGTCTTCGAAACGCCGGTTGCCGGCGCGGAGATCAACACGCGCTTGGCGCCGGCTGACAGATGCGGCCGGCTCGCTTCGTCCGACTGGAAAAAGCCTGTGCATTCAAGCACCAGGTCGACGCCGTTGGCACCATGCGGCAGGTTACCGGGATCACGCTCCGCAGTCACCTTGATGTGCCGGCCGTTCACGACGAGATCGTTGCCATCAGTCTCGACCGTGCCGGGGAAACGCCCGTGGGTGCTGTCGAACCCGAACAACAGCGCATTCGACTTGGTGTCGGCCAGGTCATTGATCGAAACCAGTTCCAGATCGTGATCGGTGCGCTCCAGGATGGCGCGCGCCACCAGCCGTCCAATGCGTCCGAACCCGTTGATCGCAACCTTGGTCGCCATGTGAAAAGCTCCTGCTAAATACTTAGTTTTGTTTTGATTTGTGGCACGATCGCTTCGGCAGTGAGGCCAAACTTCGCGTAGAGATCTTCTGCCGGCGCAGACGCTCCGAAGCGGTTGAGACCGATCTTCAGGCCATTTGCCATGGTGTACCGGTCCCACCCGAGCGTCGCGCCAGCCTCGATCGACACGCGCAGCAACTGCTCGGGCGGCAGGTTCGGCAGCAGATCGGACTTGTACGCCTCGTCCTGCGCCTCGAACAGCTCCATGCACGGCATCGAGACTACGTCGGCGCCGATGCCCTCTGCCTCAAGCGCGTCGGCGGTGGCGACAGCCACTTCCACTTCGGAGCCGGTCGCGATCAGGATGACCTTGCGCGCCGCTCGCGCCGCGCGGAGCCGATAGGCACCCCTGGCGGACAGCATGCCGCCTTCCTCGCGAAGCTGGGGCAGGTTCTGGCGACTCAGCGCGAGCACCGATGGCGTGTTCGGGGTCGACAGTGCGAGTGCCCAGCACTCGGCGGTTTCCACCACGTCACACGGGCGGAACACGTTCAGGTTCGGAATCAGCCGCAGGCTCATCAACTGCTCGATGGGCTGGTGCGTCGGCCCGTCCTCGCCAAGTCCTATCGAATCGTGGGTAAACACGTAGATCGCGCGGGTCTGCTGCAAGGCGCTCAACCGCACGGCGTTGCGGCAATAGTCGCTGAAGATCAGGAAGGTCCCACCGTAGGGGATCACCCCGCCGTGCAGCGCCATCCCGTTCATCGCACAGGCCATGCCAAATTCGCGAATGCCGTAATACAGGTACCGGCCAGCGTAATCGTCTGCGGTAAGCGGCGTGGTGGCCTTGGTCTTAGTGTTATTCGAACCCGTCAGGTCCGCCGATCCGCCAATCATCGCCGGTACGTCGACCGTCAGCACTTCGAGCGCCATCTCGCTGGCCTTGCGGGTTGCCACCTTTTTCGGTTCCGCCAGAAGGCCCGCGATGAAGCCGTCAAGACCGGTCGCCGGCATCTCGCCCGCCATGCGCGCGGCGAATTCGGCCGCCTTGCTCGACTGATCTAGCCGCCCCTGCCACTCGTGGTGCGCTGCCGCCCCCCGCGCGCCAACAGCGCGCCAGTCCGCCAGGATGGCATCGGGAATAACGAACGGCGCGTCGGTCCAGACCAGGTGTTCGCGCGCGGCGGCCACTTCAGCGTCACCCAGCGCCGCGCCGTGCACGCCGCTGGTGCCCTGCTTCGTGGGCGCGCCCTTGCCAATGATCGTACGGCATTCGACCAGCACCGGCGAGGCATCGTGAGCCTTCGCTTCGGCAAGCGCGCGGTCGATGTCGGCGAAATCGTGCCCGTCGCACTCGATCACGTGCCAGCCCGAGGCGCGATAGCGGGCGGGGATGTCCTCGCACGTAGACAGGTCGGTCGACCCATCGATGGTGATGCGGTTCGAATCCCACAGCACCTTTAGCCGGCCAAGCCGCAGGTGACCGGCAAGCCCGATGGCTTCGTGATTGACGCCCTCCATCAGGCACCCGTCGCCAGCCACCACCCAGGTGTTATGGTCGACCAACGCATCGCCGTAGCCAGCGTTGAGGTGCCGCTCGGCCACGGCCATGCCCACCGCCATCGCCAGCCCCTGTCCCAACGGACCGGTAGTGCACTCGATTCCGGGGATCAGAAAGTTTTCCGGATGTCCGGCGCACACGCTGCCCAGTTGGCGAAAGTTGCGGATGTCGTCGATCGTCGGCGAGGCGTAGCCCGATAAATACAGCAGGCTGTAGATCAGCATCGAACCATGGCCCGCGCTCAGCACGAAACGGTCGCGGTCCGCCCAGTCGGGCGCAGCAGGATCGAACTTGAGGTACTTGGACCAGAGCACCGTGGCGACATCGGCCATGCCCATCGGCATCCCGGGGTGTCCGGAGTTCGCGGCCTGTACCGCATCCATCGACAAGGCCCGAATGGCGTTGGCCATCGGCGCCAGTCGGGCGGCGGCCGATTGCTCGGGCTCTGGCGTCATCCGGGAAGTCTCCAGCTAAGCGCGATTCGAGCGCGCGCGGACCCCTTCGCGGAGGCACCGCGTCAGGTCAAGGCGGGCGCCGTCCCGGCGGCCTCCGAAGCGACCGAAAGACAGTTATCAACAGGTTGCGGTAAGGCTTTGCATGGCCGTGGAAAACGCGATAATTCGCGGCATGATGACGGGCGACAAGACTGAAGCAGCCGTGCAGCGGATCGAGCATGCGCTCGCCCGGATCGCCCATGCCGCGGACCGCGCGCGCGATCCGTCACCCGCCAAGCCGCCGTCGGTCACCGCGCTGGTTGAACGTCACGAAAGTCTGCGGGAAACGGTCGCGCAGGCGCTCGGCGATCTCGACGCTCTGCTGGGGGAGCTTGAAGGGTGAGCGAGGTCGCGCTGTCAATCGGAGGACGGACCTACCGGGTCGCCTGCGCAGCCGGTGAAGAGGACCGGGTGACGCGCCTTGGAAGCGCGATCAGCGACAAGCTGGCCTCGATGGGTCGCCTTACCGGCAACGATGCGCAGAACCTTCTGTTCGCCGCTCTTCTGCTGGCGGATGAAGTGCACGAAGGCCGTGACACCGTCACGCGCGCGGAGAGCGATATCGCGGCGGCCAAGGCGCAGGCGGGCTCAGCCGTTGGCGAGATCGAGGAACTGAAGGCCACCCTCGCCAATCGCGAGGCGGAGTTCGAGCGGTTGCAGGTGGCGGAGCATAACCGTGCGCACGAGCTTGAAGCGGCACAGGACAGGCTGGCCGAATTGAGCGAGCGGTTGGCGGAACGCGAGATCAACGAACGCGCGCTCCACGATCGGATCGAGGCGCTGGAGGCGCAGAGGGAAGAGCTGGCAGCCCTTCCAGTGAGCGACGGCCCCCGCTCGAATGAGGACGAAGATCTCGCGCCGGCGCTTGAAAGGCTGGCAGAAATGCTCGAGCAAACGGCGGATAAGCTTGAGGGCGGCTCGCAGGCACCCTAGATAAGTGGCGGCGGGACTGCCCGGCACGAGCCGCAACATTATCCCTGGGCTATAAGCAATCCTAGGGGGCTGTCCCTACCTTGGCGACCGGGTTTGTCCCGGGGACCGGGGCACATGGTCCCCACCTGACCTACGGCGTCAGAGGATACTGGGGCAACGACCCATGGTGGTTCCGCCACTCCACAACCGAAGAGGCGACTTGCCGTGACCGAGACCAAAGCCGCCTTGCGCAAGACCTTGCGCGCAGAGCGTCGCCGGCATGTCGCCGCCTTGCCCGATGCGACCCGCGCGCTGTTGTTCCGCGTGCCGCCAGCTCCCCTTTTGACACTTATTCCCGAACGAGCGACCGTGGGTCTCTACCACGCGACCGCCAACGAGGCGCCTGCGGCCGCCTACGCCCGCTTCTTCCACGAGCGTGGCCACCCCATCGCCCTTCCCCGCTTTAGCGATCACGCCGCGGTGATGGAGTTTGCGGCCTTTGCCGATCCCTTTGGAGAAGACGGCCTGGAGACAGGACCGTACGGCCTCAAGCAACCGGACCCGAATGCAGAGGTGATGGTCCCGGATGTCCTGATCGTGCCGGTGGTCGGATTCAGCGCCGAAGGTCATCGGCTCGGCCAAGGCGGCGGGCATTACGATCGCTGGTTGGCCGCCCATCCGCATGCCATCGCAATCGGGCTGGCGTGGGATACCCAGTTGATCGACACAATGCCGCACGAGCCGCACGATCGTTCACTGGCGGCAGTCGTTACCCCCACGCGCCTTTACGGACCCTTTGCATGAGAACCGAACCCACCGCGCGCATCCCACTCGGTATCCTGGCACTGCTCGCCGCGCTGAGTGTCTACGCGCTGGTGGTGGCGCGCTACGTGCCCGACCTGATCGGCGCGTGGCCGACGCTGGGACAGGCGGCGGTTTACCTGGTGCTGGGGATCGTCTGGCTGCTGCCGCTCAAGCGCTTTATGGTCTGGATGGAGACCGGCAGCTTCCGCCTGCCGAAGCAGAACTGACGCCGCTATCGCTAAGCGAAAAATTCCCAAGTGGCGCGAGTGACGGGGCTCGAACCCGCGACCTCCGGCGTGACAGGCCGGCACTCTAACCAACTGAGCTACACCCGCGCATCTGGGGTTCGCACCGCTTGGGAGCCGCGCCACTAAGGGGTCGAAACTGGGCTGTCAACCGCGCGTCGGGCTGCTTTGTGCATGCATCGCGATGCACGAAAAATTAACCACGCCGCGCCATTCCTCACCTGCCTCGCGTGCGGGGCTTGGGGGGAAGTGAAACATGCGAATGGGACTGGTTGCAGGAGCCGTGCTGTGCCTGATGGCAGGCGGGGTGAGTGCCGCGAACGGGGTCGGCATTGAACGGTCGGTGTACGTGGAGCGGAGCCGACAGGGCACCCGGGCCCTAGAGCCGGCGACCACCCTGCGCAAAGGCGACAAGGTCGTGTTGGTGCTCGCCTGGCGCGCGGCTGCCGCGCGCGGCTTCACATTGGAAAGCGCGGTGCCCCGTCCACTCGCATTTCAACGCGCCGGCAATGAGGAGGTGGAGGTTTCCATCGACCAAGGGCGTAACTGGGGACAGCTGGAGGACTTGCGGATCGGCAGCAGGCTGGCTTCTGCTGAAGACGTGACGCACCTGCGGCTCCGCGTCCCGCCTTCCGCTCCGGCAGGGCGAATTACCTACAGCGCGATCGTCCGCTGACTTAGCACTTTTCGTACTTCCAGTTGCGCTTCTTGCCCTCGGCCAGCCACTCGATCGCTTGCGCGATTCGGCTGGAACGGGTTTCCGCGCGTTTGGCGCCCACAATCCAGTCCAGATAATCGCGTCGATGCGACGGTGCGAACCCGTCGAAAGTGACCTTCGCTGCGGGACTTGCCGCAAGCGCCGCGGCAAGATCGTCGGGCACCGTAATCTCCGGCCTGGTCGCCCTGGAGCGTGGGCGTCCGGCGCTGCCGTGCGTCGTGATCCGCTCCGCCGCCGATGCCAGGTGATCGCGCAACTCCGCCTCGGGAGGCAGGTCATCGAGCGAAGCGATCTTGCCGAACTGCCCCATGCCTTCGCCCCGGGCGGGCGCTCCCTGCCGACCGTCGCCGTGGATGACGAACGAACAATGCGCCTTGAAGGCCGCCATTCCGGCGACGTTCTTACCAGCCAGCGTGAAGTGCGGCATGCCCCACTTGATCGTCTCCTCAGCGCCGGGCAGCACCTCGTGCACCACCGCCCGCAACCGGGTCAGGATCGGCCGCGCGAAGGGCGCAGCGTTAACGATGTAGGCGTCGATGCGCGGATCGATCTTCATGCTGCATCTCCTGTCGAGAGAGCAGCATAGATCGATCAGCTTGCCAGCAAAAGCGCAGGCGTCTCGATCAGCCGCTTGACCGCTTGAACGAAGCTCGCCGCATCCCAGCCGTCGACCACTCGGTGATCGCACGAAATGGAGATGTTCATCAGCTTGCGCTTCTCGATCCTTTCGCCGCCCATGCCATCGGGCACGAACATCGGCCGTTCGACGATCCGGTTGGGTCCGATGATCGCCACTTCGGGCCGGTTGATGACCGGGGTGGTCGCGACACCGCCCAGGGGCCCGAGAGATGTCACCGTCAGGGTTGAGCCGCTGAGCTCGATCGACTTGGCCGAACCGTCGCGCGCTGCTTCTGCCAGCCGCCGGATTTCAGTCGCCAGTTGCCACAGATTGCGGGCCTGCGCGTCGCGGATCACCGGCACCATCAGCCCGCCATCAGTCTGGGTCGCCATGCCGAGATGGACTGCGCCGTGGCGGGTCACCACGCCGGCTTCGTCATCGAAGCGGGCGTTGATCATCGGATAGTCGGGCAGCGTCTTGCAAATCGCCGCGATCAGCAGCGGCAGCATCGTCAGCTTCGGCTTTTCCCCGCGCGCGGCGTTGAGCTGCTCGCGCAGGCGCTCCAGCTCGGTCACATCGCACTCTTCCACGTAGGTAAAGTGGGGGATGTTGCGCTTGGCCGCCGCCATGTTCTCCGCGATCCGCCGGCGCAGGCCAATGACCTTGACCGTCTCGTCCGCCCGGGTCTTGCCGCTCGGCGCATGTCCGCTCGCCCCGCCGTACGACAGAAACGCGTCGAGATCGGAGTGACGGATGCGCCCCTCCTCGCTGGGACGCACTTCGCCAAGATCGACGCCCAGGTCTTTCGCGCGCTGGCGCACCGCCGGGGTTGCCAGAACCTTTGCCCGACCGGACGAGGGCGACTGCGTTTGCGCAGGACTCTTGCTGGCGGGCGAGGCAGCGCTGTCCGAAACGGCAG
This sequence comes from Parafrankia sp. BMG5.11, assembly GCF_004337455.1. Classification (NCBI taxonomy): domain Bacteria; kingdom Bacillati; phylum Actinomycetota; class Actinomycetes; order Frankiales; family Frankiaceae; genus Parafrankia; species Parafrankia sp. BMG5.11. The sequence goes on from NZ_SJXI01000014.1 coordinate 161,287, forward strand.
GTCCGGTCGCAGCGTCCGGGCGAGCCGTGTCGGTCTCGGGTGCTGAAGCCGGCCGAGTGTCGCGCGCGATGGCGGCGTCCGCATCGCCCGCGTCCGAATTCTCGGCCGCGATCCGCTGTTCCATCTCTGGCGCCTTGGGTGCCGGAGCCTCAGCCGGCGAACCCGCCGTCTGCGGCGCTCCGCCCGCGTAGGCATTGCCTGCGCCCTCGGTCTCGATCACGACCAGCATCGATCCGATCGCGATGACGTCGCCGGCTTCGCCCGCGACCTCGACCACGGTGCCCGATACCGGACTTTCCATCTCGACCGTCGCCTTGTCGGTCATCATGTCGGCGATCTGCTGATCTTCCTGAACGACGTCGCCCGGCTTGACGTGCATCGCCACGATCTCGGCTTCGGCGATGCCTTCGCCGATGTCGGGGAGGTTGAAGGTGTACCGGCCCATCTTAAGCTTCCAGTATCTTGTCGAGCGCTTCGCCGATGCGAACCGGTCCAGGGAAATAGGCCCACTCGAGGCTGTGGGGATAAGGGGTGTCGAACCCGGTCACGCGTTCGACCGGAGCTTCGAGATGATAGAAACAACGTTCCTGCACCAGGGCGCTGAGTTCCGCGCCAAACCCGCTGGTGCGGGTCGCCTCGTGCACGATCAGGCAGCGGCCGGTCTTCTCGACCGATGCTTCGATGGCCTCGATATCGAGCGGGACCAGCGAGCGCAGGTCGATGATCTCGGCATCGACGCCCTTCTCGCGGCACACGGCTTCGGTGACGTGGACCATCGTCCCATAGGTCAGCACCGTCAGCGCCTCGCCCTCGCGAACCGTCCGCGCCTTGCCGAGCGGGATGCGATAATATCCTTCGGGCACCTGACTATCAGGGTGGTTCTTCCAGGGCTCGACCGGCTTGTCGTAGTAGCCGCTGAACGGTCCGTTGTAGATGCGCTTGGGTTCAAAGAAGATCACCGGATCGTTGTCTTCGATCGCGGCGATCAGCAGCCCCTTTGCGTCATGCGGCGTGCTGGGAATCACGGTCTTGAGGCCCGCGACGTGCGTGAACAGCGACTCCGGGCTCTGGCTGTGAGTCTGGCCACCGAAGATGCCGCCGCCGAATGGCGAGCGCACCGTCATGGGCGCGATGAACTCGCCCGCCGAGCGATATCGCAGCCGCGCCGCTTCGCTGATCAGCTGGTCGATCCCGGGATAGATGTAATCGGCGAACTGGATTTCGGGCACGGGGCGCAGGCCGTACGCGCCCATGCCGACTGCCGCGCCGATGATCCCACATTCCGAAATCGGCGTATCGAACACCCGGTTCTTGCCGTGCTTTTCCTGCAGGCCAGCGGTGGCGCGGAACACCCCGCCGAAATATCCCACGTCCTCACCCATGATCACGACCATCGGGTCGCGGTGGAGCATGATATCGAGCGCGTCGTTGATCGCCTCGATCATGTTGAGGTTGCGCGACGGCGCGTCGGCGAGGCCGACCGGGGCTTCGTCGGTCACGCTGCTGGCCACTTGATTTCCCTTTCGCGGATCGCCTGCGCGGCCTGCTCTTCCAGATGCCAGGGCAGTTCCTCGTACACATCTTCAAACATGGTGTGGAACGGGTGGTGGAGCCCGTGGCCGAGGATACCGTTCTTTTCGGCTTCCTTGGTCGCCGCCTTGACCTGTTCGGCGCAGTCGAGGTCGAGTTTCTCCTGCCGCTCGTCGTCCCATTCGCCGAGTGCGATCAGGTGGTTCTTCAACCGCATGACCGGGTCGCCGAGGGGCCATTCGCTGCGCTCCTGCGCGCTGCGGTATTGGCTCGGATCGTCGGAGGTGGAGTGGCCTTCTGCACGGTAGCTGAAGTGCTCGATCAGCGTCGGCCCGGCATTGGCGCGCGCGCGGTTGGCGGCCCATTGTTCGGCGGCGTAGCAGGCCAGCGCGTCGTTGCCGTCCACCCGCAGCGATGCGATCCCGTAGCCGACCCCGCGCGCGGCAAAGGTCGCGCGCTCGCCGCCGGCAAAACCGGAAAAGCTACTGATCGCCCACTGGTTGTTGACCACGTTCAGGATCACCGGCGCGTTGTACACCGTGGCGAACAGGCAGGCGGCGTGGAAGTCGCCCTCTGCGGTGCTGCCCTCGCCCACCCAGGTCGCCGCGATCCGGCTGTCGCCGCGCATCGCGCTCGCCATCGCCCAGCCCACCGCCTGCGGTGTCTGAGTGGCAAGGTTGCCGCTGATGGTGAAGAACGAATGCTCGCGGCTGGAATACATGATCGGCAGCTGCCGGCCCTTCAGCTTGTCGCCGCGGTTCGAATAGATCTGGTTGATCATTTCGATTAGCGGATACCCGCGCGCAAGCAGGATGCCCTGCTGGCGATAGCTGGGGAACACCATGTCGTCCGCCGCCAGGGCCATCGAGGCCGCGACGCTGGTCGCCTCTTCCCCGGTGCATTTCATGTAGAAGCTGGTCTTCCCCTGCCGCTGGCCCCGGTACATCCGTTCGTCGAACGCGCGGGTCAGCGCCATCGTCGACAGCATCCGGCGCAGCGTATCAGGATCGAGCTTGGGGTCCCACGGACCATGCGCGGCGTTGTCCTCTCCCAGCACGCGAATCAAATCGTTGGCAAGCGGGGCGGTGTCGATCGGGGCGCAGGTCTCGTCCGGCCGCGGCTGGGCGCCGGCCTCGGTGATCTTCAGGTCTGAAAAATCCACCGCGTCACCGGGGCGGAACTTGGGTTCGGGAACGTGGAAGCTCAGGGCCGGGCGATTGCGCCCCGCCTGTCCAGTCTCGTCAGGGCCGTTGGCCAACTCGCTCTCCCGCAGTGCAGCATTGTTATGCGATTGGGACATTTTATTTCAGAGGAGGTGAGCGAGTCAAGAAAACCCCCGTCAAACCGCCACCGGCGCCTTGAGAGCGCTGAGCGGCGTATATTGCGTCACCTCGAAATCTTCGATCCGGTAATCGAAGATCGAGGCTGGCCGCCGCAGGATCTCAAGCCGCGGCCGTCCCTGCGGTTCCCGGGTCAGCTGTTCCTCGATCAGTTCGGCATGGTTGAGATAGAGGTGCACGTCCCCGCCCATCCAAACGAACTCGCCCGGTTCCAGATCGACCTGCTGCGCCAGCATCCGCTGCAGCAGTGCCGCCGACCACAGGTTGAACGGTAGACCCAGGGCGACATCACAGCTGCGCTGGTAGAGCAACGCATTCAGCTTCCCGTGCGCGACATGGAACTGGTAAGTCTTGTGGCATGGAGGCAGAGCCATCCTGTCGAGTTCCGCGACATTCCAGCCCTCGATGATGTGGCGCCGGCTGCCGGGGTTCTCGCGCAGTGAGCGCACCACTTCGGCCACCTGGTTGATGCCCTCGCCCGGCTCGTACAGGCCGTCGGGGCGATAGCGGAAGGTCGGCCAGTCGACCCATTGCTTGCCATAGACCGGCCCCAGGTCCCCCCAGTTGGCGGCGAACACCTCGTCCTCGGCAATGCGCCGGACGAATTCCTCGATCGGTAGGTCATCGCCGGTTTCGCGGACATAGCGCGCGTGCGGCCAGTCGTCCCAGATGTGCACGCCCTGCAGCACGAGCGGCCGGATGTTGGTCTCGCCGGTGAGGAACCACAGCAGTTCGCGCGTGGCGGTTTTCCAGTAGACCCGCTTGCTGGTTATCAGCGGCATGGCCCCGCCCGCCAGGTCGAACCGCAGTTCCGCTCCGAACACCGAACGCGTACCGATGCCGGTGCGGTCGATCCGCTCCGACCCTTCGCGCCAGATGCGCCGCATCAGGTCCAGGTACTGCGTCTCAGGGTGAAGCGATCCAGCGAGCATGTCATCGCCCTAGCGCGACAAAACCGTGCTTGCCACCCCGCGCGCCCGTCCCTATAGGCCCGCTCCTGCCTCGCCCAGCCTAGCTGGGATGAGATCGGTCGGGGAATAGCTCAGCCTGGTAGAGCACTGTCTTCGGGAGGCAGGGGCCGGAGGTTCGAATCCTCTTTCCCCGACCATTTCACTTTCGCGTCAATTCACGGGTAGCTGGCGTACACCTTGCGCCTGGCGTCGCCGAAGGCGATGACCTGATAGGGCTGCACGCGGCCGCCGGCCTCCATTCCGGGTGAACCCATCGGCATCCCCGCAACCGCCAGCCCCGTTACGCCCGCCGGCCGTTCGGCAAGCAGGCGCTTGATCTCTCGCGCCGGCACGTGGCCTTCGATCACATACCCTTCGATCACGGTGGTATGACATGACGAAAGGTCGACCGGCACGCCCAGCCGCGCCTTGACCGCATCCATCGGCTCGTCCTCGCGCACCTGCACCTCGTGAGCGAGCTGTTCGTGCGCGTGCGCCGCCCAGTCCTTGCAACAGCCACAGCCCGGGTCGCGGAACATCACGTAGGGCATCGCTTGAGCGGCGCCCGTGCATGCGGCAAGCAGGATGGCGCCGGATACGGTCGCCAGGCGGCGGATGAGCGGATGGGCGTTGATCATGGCATTCTTCTAACCCGGCAGGCGCGACCGGCAAGCGCCTTGTCGGGGAAGAATGGCCGCCGGTGCTGGCGAAGCCGGATGCGGGTATATAGGCTCGCTCGTCATGACGGAGATCGCGCACGCGACCGGAAACGGCGCCTATGCAAAAGGACTGGCGCGCGCTTTCGCCGGCGCGATAATCTTCGCTTTCCCGCTGCTGATGACGATGGAGATGTGGTGGCTCGGCTTCTACCTCGATCGCGGGCGGTTGACGCTGTTCATGGTGCTCAACCTGGCGCTGCTCATTCCTCTGTCCCGGCAAGTGGGCTTCGAGAAAACGAGGAGCCATGCCCAGGACGTCATAGATGCGTTTACGGCGTATGGGATCGGCATCGCCGGTTCTGCCCTGATGCTGGGCGTGTTCGCGATTATTACCCCTGAAATGCCGCTGGGGGAGATTCTGGGAAAGATCGCGGTGCAGTCGGTCCCTGCCAGCATCGGAGCCTTGCTCGCGCGGGCACAGTTCGGAGAACGCGACGACGAAGACGAGCCAGAGAAGCCGCCAACCTACACGCGGGAACTGTTCGTGATGCTGGTCGGCGCGCTGTTCCTCGCGTTCAATACCGCGCCGACCGAGGAAATGATGCTGATCGCGTTCAAGATGACCCCTTGGCATGCGCTGGCGCTGGTCGCGCTCTCCATTCTGGCGCTGCATGCGTTCGTCTACGCGCTCGATTTTCGGGGCGAGGAGAAACTGGCCGAAGCGCAAAGCGGATGGCGCGGCATCATCGCCTTTTCGATCGCGGGTTACGGCATCGCCCTCCTCGTCAGCCTCTATGTCTTGTGGACGTTCGGCCGCACCGATGGCGCCGACCCGCTGCAGATCGCCATAATGGTGGCGGTGCTCGGCTTTCCCGCCGCGCTCGGCGCCGGCACGGCGCGGCTCGTGGTATAGGGAGGCGACATGACCGACCCAGCATCGTCAGGCGAAGAACTCCCTAGGATCGCAATCCTGGCGGGGGCGATCGGCTTTCTGCTTACGTCCGGTCTTATCGGGTTCATCGGCTGGCAGGCGTTGTCGGGCGCGGGCGGCGCGACGACGCCGGCACTATCGGTGCAGGCAGGCCGCATCCATCCCACGGCAGGCGGCTACCTGGTGGAATTCGAAGCCCGCAACCGGTCGCCCCGGACGGCGGCGGCGGTCGAAGTCGAAGCGACGCTCGAGATTGCAGGATCGCAGCCGGTGACGAGCGTGGTCTCGCTCGATTACGTTCCGGGCGATTCGTCACAGCGAGGCGGCGTCGTGCTCCCGGCCGATCCGCGCACCGGACGCCTGACCTTGCGAGTGACCGGCTACGCCGAGCCGTGACGTCACGGCGTCACGGGCGAAAGACAGTTGCGTGCCAGGGTCGTCACCCGCCGCGCAGCAGCTGCACGCCCCAGTCTCGCTCGAACAGGTAGAGCAGCACACGCGCCGCCTCTCCCCGCGGGCTGGCAAGGCCGCCGTCGCGCTCCATCAGCAGCCGCGCGTCGTCGTGTGCCAGCGGCAGCAGCCGCTGGATCTGCTCCAGCGTCGCAAGCTTGAACGGCGCGTCGCCAGACTGGCGGGTGCCGAGCAGTTCGCCGCCGCCCCGCAGCCGCAGGTCCTCCTCCGCCAGATAAAAGCCGTCCTGAGATTCGCGCATCAGTGCCAGTCGTTCACGCCCGACTTCGCTCAGCGCTTCGCCCCGGAGCAACACGCAAACCGATTTCTGGCTGCCCCGCCCCACCCGGCCGCGGAGCTGATGAAGCTGGGCGAGGCCGAAGCGTTCGGCCTGCTCGATGATCATCAAGGTCGCGTTGGGCACATCGACGCCCACCTCGATCACGGTCGTTGCAACCAGCAGCTTCGCGTCGCCGGCGGCGAACCGCTCCATGGCCGCATCCTTGGCTTCGGGCCGAAGCTGGCCGTGGACCAGCACGACCGCGTCACCGAATCGCTCTTTCAACGCAGCGAAGCGCGCCTCGGCCGCGGCGATATCCTCGTTCTCCAGCTCGTGCACCATCGGGCACACCCAATACGCCTGCGCGCCAGCCTCCAGTTGCGCCGCGAGCCGCTCGACCATCTCGGGCAGGCGGTCCGTGGACACGACCACGGTGTCGATCGCCTGGCGACCGGGGGGCATTTCATCGAGCCGGCTGACCTCCATCTCGCCATACTGCGCCAGCGTCAGCGTCCGCGGGATCGGCGTCGCGGTCATCGCCAGCGTATGCGGGGTCACCCGCCCCTTGCCGGCGAGCGTCAGCCGCTGCGAGACGCCGAAGCGGTGCTGCTCGTCAATCACGATCAGGCCCAGATTTCGATAGGTCACCGTATCCTGGAAGATCGCGTGCGTGCCGACCACGATCCGGATGCCCCCGTCGTGCAGCCCCATCAGGATCGATTCGCGCGCCCGCCCCTTGTCGCGGCCCGTCAGGAGTGCGATCTCGACCCCGGTGGGCGCGAGCATCCGGCGTAACGTTTCGAAATGCTGGCGGGCAAGAATCTCGGTCGGGGCGAGCAGCGCCGCCTGCGCCCCCGCCTCGACCGCGACCAGCATCGCTTCCAGTGCGACCACCGTCTTGCCGGACCCCACATCGCCCTGCAGCAGCCGCAGCATCGGCGTGTCCTGCGCCAGGTCGCCTTCGATCTCGCGGATCGAGCGCTGCTGCGCGCCGGTCAGCGGGAACGGCAGGTCCAGCCGGCTCCGCAAGCTGCCATCGCCTTGCAACCGCTGTCCGCGCCGCTTGCGGTTATCCGCCCGGACCAGTGCCAGGGCGAGGCTGTTGGCAAGCAGTTCGTCGTAGGCCAGCCGGTCATGCGCGGCCGGATGCTCCCCCTTGTGCGCCAGCTTCAGAGCGTCCGCCCAGGCGGGCCACTTCGCCTTGCTGAACTGCGTGGGTTCGATCCATTCGGGCAGCTCCGGCAGCCGCGCCAACGCCTGCGTCGCCAACCCGACCACTTTCGGCTGCGTCAGCCCTTCCGACAGCGCATAAACCGGCTCGTTGAGAGTGGTCAGCAGCCCGGCGCTGTCCTCGGCCACATGGTCCGGGTGGACGATCTGTAGCATCTGACCGTACTGGTCGAGCCGCCCCGCAACCCACCGCTTCTCGCCGACCGGCAGTTGCTTCTTCGCGGTGTAGCTCGCCTTGCCGAAATAGGTCAGCGAGCAGACGTTGCCGATCGCATCCTGCGCGAGCACGTTATAGGGTCCGCGGCCCGACCGGCCGGCGCGGTGTTCGGTGACCGTCAGCGGCACCACCACCTGTTCGCCCACACTCGCCTGATCCAGGTTCTCCACCGGCCGGCGGGTCACGAACCGGTCGGGCAGGTGATAGGCGACGTCGCGTACCCTGGTCAGACCCAGCTTTTCCAGTGGCTTCACCACCTTGGGTCCGACGCCGTCGAGCGTTTCGACCTCGGCGAATAGCGAGTTGAGGATTTCCGGCCGCATCGCAGGCGTCTCTAAAGCACAACGCACCCTGCGGGAAAGCCGCACCGTCTTATCGGCCGGGCACGGCGCCTTCGGGAACGGCGCCGGCCATCGCGGCTTTCTCTGTCACGAGGCGTACCCGCCCCTGTGACTGGAGACTCTCGATGGCCGGCAAGGAAGAATATACCGACGCGATCATGCTGCTGAAGCACGATCACCGCGAGGTCGAAGACCTGTTCGAGAAGTTCGAAAAGGCGAGCAGCGACGACCGGAAGTGGGCATTGGCGCAGCAGATCTGCAACGAACTCAAGATCCATTCCATGATCGAGGAAGAGATTTTTTACCCCGCGACGAAGGATGCGGTGGAGGAAGACCTCTACAAGGAAGCCCATGTCGAGCACGACGGGGCCAAGGTGCTGATCAACGACATCATGGAATCAGGCGGCAAAGGCGAGTTCTTTGAAGCCAAGGTGAAGGTGTTGCAGGAAGAAATCGAGCACCATGTCAAGGAAGAGGAGCAGGGCAAGGACAGCTATTTCGGCCAGGTGCGCGACAGCGACGTGGACGTGAAGGCGCTGTTGGAGCCGATGCTCGCACGCAAGGAAGAGCTGAAGGCCCAGGCAGAGGCTGACGGACTCCCGCCCGCCGAATTGACGACGGTAAACGCGGACGCAAGCTGAACGCGTGACGCGAGCGGCCGTGGCGGCTAGATCGTCGCCATGGCCGCTCCCGACCACCCCCTCGCCGCCCGTCTCGCCCGCGCGAAGTTTCGCGCGTGGCACCGTGGCACGCGCGAGGCCGATTACATGATCGGCGGCTTCTTCGATCGCTATCACACCGATTGGGACGAAGCCGGGATCGAGTGGTTCGAAGCCTTGCTCGAAGAGGATGATGTCGATGTAATGGCCTGGGCGCTTGGCGTACAGGAGCCTCCGGCGCGCCTCACCGGCCCGCAGTTCGATGTCATGCGCCGGCTGGATTACGTCGACATCGGTTAGAAACCAAGGGCGTATTTAGCCGGAAACCGGTTGCCGAACCGGGCGTTCGTCCTATCTGGCAATTCGGCCAAACCGCCTGCTCGAATATCTCGGGCGGGTGCCTCCGTGTGCCGTCCACCAATCTCCCCCGCGACAGGATCCCGATGCCCGACCTTCAGAGAATCCTGAACGCGAAAAAGCCGCTGACGCTGGCGTCGATTCCGCGCGGCGCCCAGCCTTTGGTGATGGCGGATCTTGCCCGCGCCGCCGGACATCGTCCCAAGGGTGGCCGCGCGGTCTTCATCGCACCCGATGAAGCGGGCATGCGTTCGATTTCCGAAGCCGCGCACTTCTTTGCGCCCGAGTTGGAGGTGATCGAATTCCCCGCGTGGGATTGCCTGCCCTACGATCGCGCCAGCCCCGCTCTCTCGGTCAGCGCCCGGCGGCTGGCGGCGCTGCACCGGTTGCAGTCGGGCAAGAAGGGTTCGCAGCTGCTGGTGACGACGGTCAACGCGCTGCTCCAGCGCGTCCTGACGCCGTTTCGCGTGCGCGAGGCGGTGCGCGAGCTGAAGCCGGGCATGACGATCGAACGCGAGGCGCTGATTGGCGTGCTCCAGCGGCAGGGGTATTCGCGCACCGACACCGTGGTCGACCACGGTGAATTCGCGGTTCGCGGCTCGATCTTCGATGTGTTTCCCTCAGGCCTTGATCATGGCTTGCGGCTGGATTTCTTCGGTGACGAACTGGAGAGCCTGCGCCTGTTCGATCCGACGACGCAGATGACCACCGGCACGCTGGAGCGGCACCTGCTGCTGCCGGCGAGCGAGGCGCTGCTCGACGATGACACGATCAAGCGCTTCCGCACCCGCTATCGCGAGCTGTTCGGGGCCAACGCGACCCAGGACCCGCTGTACCAGGCCATCAGCGAAGGCCGCCGCCTGGCGGGAATGGAGCACTGGCTTCCGCTGTTCGAGGACAAGCTGGCGACCTTGTTCGATCATCTGGCCGACAATGACCTGCTGGTCATCGAAGCGAGCGCGCTGACCGCCGCCGATGAACGCCTGACCGACATCGGCGACTATCACCGTCAACGCGAAAGCGGCACCTATCGGCCGCTGGCGGAAGACGCGCTCTACTTGTCGGTGGGCGAGTTCCAGGCGGCCCTGAAGGATCAGCCCATCCACCGGGCCTCGATCTTCGCCGAGCCGGAGAGCGCGGACGTGATCGACTTCGCGTTCCAGTCGGGCCGCGATTTCGCGCCTGAGCGTGCGCGGCAGGCGAGCGGATCGGGCGACAGCATCTATGCCGCCGCCGCCGACCACCTCAAGACCGTTCGCGCAGCGGGCAAGCGCCCCCTGCTGGCGCTGTATTCCAAGGGCAGCCGCGCGCGGATCGCGTCCATCATCGGCGAGACGGGGGCCCCGATGGAGCTGGCCGAAAGCTGGCAGGAAGCGCTTGGCGTTAGCGCGAAAGGCAAGCCCACGGCGCTGGTTGTCCCGCTTGAGGCGGGCTTCGCCAACGACGAGATCGACCTTGTCACCGAAGCCGACCTGCTGGGCGACCGGCTGGTCCGCCGCAAGAAGCGCCGCAAGAGCGCGGATGCCTTCCTCGCCGAACTGCAGGCGCTCAATGCCGGCGACCTGGTGGTCCACCTCGACCATGGGATCGGCAAGTATCTGGGACTGGAACCGATCCCCGTCGGCAAGAGCCAGCACGACTGCGTGATGCTGGAGTATCACGGCGGCGACAAACTGTATGTGCCGGTCGAGAACCTCGAGGTGCTCAGCCGATATGGTTCAAGCGAGGAGTCCGTATCGCTTGACCGCCTCGGCGGCGAGGCGTGGCAGAAGCGGCGCAGCCGGCTCAAGGAGCGCATCCGCGAGATCGCGCACGAATTGCTCCGCACCGCCGCCGCCCGCGCGCTTCGCAAGGCGCCGGTGGTGGAAGTCGATGAAGCGAGTTTCATGCCCTTCGTCGACCGTTTCCCGTGGGAAGAAACCGACGATCAGGATCGCGCGATCTTTGACGTGTTGAATGACCTCGCCAGCGGCGCGCCGATGGACCGGCTGGTGTGCGGGGACGTTGGCTTCGGCAAGACCGAGGTCGCCCTGCGCGCAGCGTTCGCCACGGCGATGAGCGGCAAGCAGGTGGCAGTGGTCGCCCCCACCACCCTGCTCGCGCGCCAGCATTACGAAAACTTCGCAGCGCGTTTCTCCGGCTTTCCGCTCAAGGTGGGGCGGTTGAGCCGGCTCGTCACCGCCAAGGAGATGGCCGAGACCCGCGAAGGCCTGAAGAACGGCCAGATCGACGTCGTCATCGGCACCCATGCGATCCTTTCGAAATCGACCGAGTTCAAGGATCTGGGCTTGGTCGTGGTGGACGAAGAGCAACGCTTTGGCGTGACGCACAAGGAGAAGCTCAAGCAGCTGCGCGCCGATGTCCACGTCCTGACCCTCACCGCCACGCCCATTCCGCGCACGTTGCAAATGGCGATGTCGGGCCTGCGCGAACTGTCGACCATCCAGACTCCGCCGGTCGATCGGCTCGCTGTGCGCACCTACGTGATGGAATGGGACGACATGGTCATGCGCGAAGCGCTGCTGCGCGAGCATCACCGCGGCGGCCAGAGCTTCATCGTCGTTCCGCGCATCGCCGACATGGCCGAGGTCGAGGACTGGCTGACCAAGCACGTGCCCGAGGTGAAGGCGATCAGCGCTCACGGCCAGATGCCCCCGACCGAAGTCGAAGAGCGGATGAGCGCGTTCTATGACGGCAAGTACGAGGTGCTGCTGTCGACCACCATCGTCGAGAGTGGGCTCGACATCCCCAGTGCCAACACCATCGTGATCCACCGCGCCGACCGCTTTGGCCTTGCCCAGCTGTATCAGCTGCGTGGCCGCGTGGGACGCTCGAAGCTGCGCGCCTATGCGTACCTCACCACAACGAAGGACACCGCGCTGACCGAGGTGGGTGAGAAGCGACTGAAGGTTCTGGGCGACCTCGACAGCCTGGGCGCCGGTTTCCAGCTCGCCAGCCACGATCTCGACATTCGCGGCGCGGGCAACTTGCTGGGCGACGAGCAGTCGGGCCACATCCGCGAGGTCGGGTTCGAACTCTATCAATCGATGCTGGAGGACGCGATCCTGGCAGCCAAGGCCGGCGACATGGGTGTCGAGCGCGAGAAGGGTCCGTCGCCGCAGATCACCGTCGATGCGCCGATCATGATCGCCGAAGACTATGTGCCCGACCTCACTGTCCGGATGGGCCTCTACCGCCGCCTGAACGACGCGCGCGACCAGGGCGAGATCGAGGCGCTGGCAGCGGAAATGATCGACCGGTTCGGGCCCCTGCCTCCGCCGACCGCCAATCTGGTCAAACTAATCGAGATCAAGCACCAGGCGATCGAGGCCAATATCGCCAAGATCGATGTCGGCGCGCGTGGCACGCTGGTAACGTTCCACAACGACACCTTCCCCGACCCTGCGGGCTTGATGAGCTGGATCGATCGAGTGGGCGCCGACGCTAAGCTGCGGCCCGACATGAAACTGGTGCTGAGCCGCGCGTGGGGCGATCCGCCGAGCCGGCTCAACGGCTTGTTCCAGCTCACCAAGGGCCTCAGCGGCGTCGTCAGGCGGCGCGGCGAGCAGAAGCAGGCGGCGTGAGCAATGGCCTGGGGCGTGGTTACCGATTCGTTACTGGCTAACCGCTACCGGGGCCAGCTCCCGGCCTCAAGCAGACGATTCCCTAGAATCAAAAAGCCCCGGATTTACCGGGGCTTTTCAATGCATTGAGAGCGCTTCAGTTTCCGCCGAAGAGCGCACGCCATCCAGACCAAATCGACATAAAGTCCTCCTGTTGCAACAATTGCCGCAGGAAGAGAGTTAACAGATCGTAAATGGTTTGCAAGTCGTTAAGCCGCGATAGAGCTTGCTCCCATCCGGGCCAGCAGTTCGGCCATCGTTTGTGCCCGGGCGAAGTGATAGCCCTGTGCGGTATCGCAGTTCATGGCACGCAGCAGATCGACCACCGCCTGGTTCTCGACGCCCTCTGCAACCGCCGTTCGGCCCAGTGAGTGGATCATCTCAATCGCACTACGCACCAGCGCTCGATCGTCGGATGAGGATTCCATCCCGGTCACGAAGCTGCGATCGATCTTGACCTCGTCGGCCGGGATGCGCCGCAGGTAGTGCAACGAGCCGTGCCCGGTGCCGAAATCGTCTACCGACAGCTTCACGCCCAACTGCTTGAGGCTCTGCAGCGCTGTCGCGATGACCTCGTCATCCTCGATCGGTGCCGTTTCAGTGATTTCAAGCATCAGGTTGGCAGCGGGAAAGCCAAACCTGCCAAGGAGATGCTCGATCTTCCCAACGAACAAGGGATCGTGCAGGTCGAGCGCGGAGATGTTGACCGCGATCGTGAAGGCGGGGTCGATGGTCAATGCGCGCCGCGCTTCGCTGATCGCGCGGGTGAGCACGAACCGGGTGATCATATCCACCCGATTATGCTCCTCCGCGATCGCGACGACCTGCGACGGTTCGATGAACCCGCGCACCGGATGCTGCCAGCGCAGCAGCGCCTCCGCGCCGACGATCGTGTCGTGGGTGAGGGAATACTTGGGCTGGAAGGCGACATCGACCTCGTTCTTGCGGATCGCGCTCTCCAGTTCGGAAAGGATCTGTAGCCGCCAGACGCGGTCTTCGACCATCCGCGGTTCGGCTACCATGAAGATGCGGCCGGCATGCGCGGCGTCCTCGGCGCACTGAATCGCATTCTCGGTCCGTTCGCGCAGCGGCGCGACGTAATCGGTATCCACTCCTATGGAAGACGCCACGTCCGGCGCCTGGCCGCTGACCGAGATGCTGGTGCTGAACAGCGCGTGGAGCCCGCGCAAGTGGTCTTCCAGGTCGCCTTGCCGCAGTCGCGAGGCCAGCCAGATGAACGTGTCCTTGTCGAAGGCGAACTCGGCAGCTTCGTCGGTCGCCTGCAGCATGGCCTGCGCCTTGGTGAGCAACTCGTCGACCTGCTCGGGGGTGAGCAACGCGCTGATGGTGCCAAAATTGCGGATCTTCAGCGCGATGACATCCACCTGGTCATCGGCGTGATCCCGCTGCAGGACCGAGAAGTTCTGCAGGCTGGTCGATCCACGATAGGCTTCCCGTGCAAGACGCCTCAGGCGCACCGCCGCAATCGTCAGGCACAGCAGCGCGGGCATGATGTCGATCGAGATTCGCATCCAGTCGAGCGCGAACGGCAGGGCGATTATCACCACGAAGGCAGCGGCGATGGTCTTGCCAGACGGCTGATTGCGGCGCGACAAGTACACTATGAGACCGCAGACAACCGCGAAGGCGGGCAGCCAGCCAAGGTTGGTCGGGTATCCCTTGCGCAGGGTCTCGGCCCCCATGACGTGCATCAAGGCACCGGGTATTTTCTTGTTGAATGGAATGGGATGGAGATCCGGCTGGGTCCGGCTGAACGGTGCAACCACCACGTCCTTGCCGCTGAACTTGCCGGGATCGACCTGCTCGTTCAGCACATCGATATAAGAAACGCGCGGGATGGTCGTATAGTCGATTGCCAGGTCGATGGGATACCATCCGCCCGGCCCGCGGTAACCAGCAAGCTCGGCAGACAACGACGGCAACTGCCTGCCCCTGACTGTCTGGATCGTCGGAAACTTGGCCGAGAGTCCAAGCGGACCTTCTTCCCCGTCAAGCGCGACAATGTTGGCCGCATCACGAAATAATGGGTTGGGATATAGCGACAGGCCCGTCCCATCGAGGCGCCCGGTACCGCCGATGAATGTCTTGGACTTGTGGCGCCGCATCGATGCAGCCAGCGCTGCGTCACCCTTGGGGTTGGTACTCCTGTCAGCATAAAGCCGGTCGAAGAACACGCGTTGAGCGCCCATCGCGAACAGAGTCTCGAGCACCGTAGCATCGTCCGCCCGATCGGGGTCGCTGACCCCCAGGGCGTCGAGCGAGCGATCGTCCACGAACACCATGACCGTCTTGCCATCGCTGGGATGCTCGCGGGTCATCGCGCGGATCGCGCGGTACGAATCCTCGATCGGCAGGAACAGCTCGATCGCCCCGGCGATCAGCCCGAATGCGATCGCCCACAGCACGATCCGGAGGCGGGCGTTGGACAGCGACGCCATTCGATTGCTGCGCCTGCGACCGCGGCTGAACCACGTACGCGCGCGGCCGGTCGCAGAGTGGTCCGTGCCACGCGCTTGGAGGTGCCCGTACTGATCCATCTGGTGCGGCGACGCGCCACTCCTCGGCTGCGATCGAAAATGATCCGCAACGGTTCTAATCCGGGAAAGGGAAAGAAATCGTAACCCTAAACGGCGCCGTTCCCCTCAGAAGTGGGGAGGTCCGCTGTTAACCTTGGCCGTGCACATGAGGTGGCGCCGGAAACGGCCCCGAGGGCCGCCGCCCCCCGCCATGGGGTGCCGGTGAAAAGCGGGCTAGCTCGCAGTTACGTTTGCGGCGTTCTTCTGCACCAGCTTGTAGGCTTTTTCGTACCACTCGCTGCCTGGGTAGTTGGCCCCCAGCACGGCGGTGTACTTGATCGCCTCGGACGGGATGCCGAGCGCGAGGTTGGTTTCCGCCAGCCGGTACAGCGCTTCGGGCGCGTGGCCCGTGGTCTGGAAGTTGTCGACCACGTTCTGGAACCGGATCTGCGCCGCCAGCCATGAACCGGAGCGTTCGTAGAACCGCCCGATCTCCATCTCCTTGCCCGCGAGGTGGTCCTCCACCAGGTCGAGCTTCAGCTTGGCATCGCTCGCGTACGGAGTGCTGGGATAGCGGCGGACCAGTTCCTGCAACGCGGTGCGGGTCTGCTCGGTCACCCGCTGGTCACGGGTCACGTCGCTGATCTGTTCGTAATAGGACAGCGCGATCAGGTAGTATGCGTAGGGCGCGTCCTTGTTGCCGGGGTGGATCGACAGGAACCGCTGCGCGCTCGACACCGCCTTGTCGTAATCGCGCGCCACGTAATAGCTGAACGAGCTCATCAACTGCGCCCGCCGGGCCCACGGCGAATAGGGGTGCTGGCGCTCCACCTCGTCGAACAGCGCGGCCGCCAGCTTGGGCTGATTGCGGTCGAGCCGGTCCTTCGCCGCGGCGTAAAGCGTTTCGACGTCGCGCGCGACATAGGCGGTGTCCGCCGGCCCCCCGCCCCGGCCCGCACACGCGGTGAGGGTGAGCGACGCGCCGAGAACGGCGGCGGTGGCGATCAGCTTGAGCGGGGTGCGGGGGCGGGTCTGCATAGGGCCGTGCCTATACCGCCCTCCCCCGTGAACGCAAAGTGAAGTTGCCCGCGCAGCGCCGCCCCGCCCGCCGCCGGTTTAACCCCGCGGTAACTTCCGTGCGGTAGGCCGCTGGCAACTCTACCACAGGCAAGAGGCGGTTACCCCATGTGCGATTATGTCCAGCCCGGCTTCCACGCGCTCGATTATGCGATGATGGGCCTCGTGACGTTCGTGGTGGCCTCCGCTACGCACGTTGTGGCGACCCGCGCGCGTGACCTGATCACGCAGTTCAAGCTGGTGCGCGCCGCCGCGCTCGGCTGAGGCCGTCCGCTTAACGCCATTCTCCCACAACCGCATTTTTCTGCTCACCCTGGCCGGTTCCCCGCAAACAGGAGCAGATAACCCGCGGTGTCCTCGATTCCACACCACATCGCGGGCGCAGGTGATGCGCACCGCGCTCCGGGTATAGCAGCCCCGCAACGGGTTCAGCTCGGATTCGAACCTTTCAAGGTCGTTTGCCGCGCAGCGAACCGGGCCGAAACTTAGTCCGGGCCGCGCTCTTCGCCTGCAGCAAGTCCGCCGCCGATCATCATTCCACCGCCCATGCCGCCGCCTCCAGCGCCGCCGCCCTGACCCCCGCCGCCGCCGCGACCACCGCCCTGCCCGTCACGCCCCCGACCGCCACCTCCACCGCCGCCGCCAGACGGTCGCGTGGGGCCCTGGGCCGGCAGCTTGTCGGCAATCTCTCGGGGAATAGGTGCGAGGTCCAGCGCGGAACGAATGAAATCACGCAGGGATACCACCAGCGCATGGGTGTGCACGCGGCGCCCGGCGACCAGCTCGGCAATCGCTTCGCCCGCGAGCCGCACCTGCTCTTCCGTGCCCAGCAGCAATATATCCGACAGCGCGCTTTCCACGGCGTCGCGGATGCGGCGTGCCCGTTCGGACCCGCCCAGTGCCTCGGCAGACAAGTCCAGCGGCGTATCGACGCCTTCGTCGGTCGCCTCCGCCACCCCCTCACGCGCGATCCCTGCGGCGCGGCGGCGCAGGTCCCGCATATGAGTCGGATCGACCGAGAGGTCGCCGGTGAACGATCCTCCCAGGGTCTTGTAGGCGGCCATGAGCGTCTTGACCCGTTCATTGATCTGGCGGTTGGCCCGCTGACGCTTCTCCTGCACGCGCATCATGATGACCAGCCGGATGCCGACGCCGATTACGGTGACCAGTGTCAAACCGATCAGCGTGGTCAGGATGCCCTGCCAGCTGCTGAAATCCATCATGCGCAGAGGATCATTCCTCCCCCATCCGCAGCGCCGCGATGAAGGCCTCCTGCGGGATGCTCACGTTGCCATACTCGCGCATCCGGGCCTTGCCCTTCTTCTGCTTCTCCAGCAGCTTCTTCTTGCGGCTGATGTCGCCGCCATAGCACTTGGCGGTCACGTCCTTGCGCAGGGCGGCGATGGTTTCGCGGGCGATCACCTTGCCGCCGATCGCGGCCTGGATGGGGATCTTGAACAGGTGGCGGGGGATGAGGTCCTTCAGCCGCTCGCACATGCCGCGGCCGCGCGCCTCGGCGACCGAGCGGTGGACGATCAGCGACAGCGCGTCGACCGGCTCATTGTTGACCAGGATGCTCATCTTGACGAGGTCGCCTTCGCGCAGGCCGATTTGTTCGTAATCGAAGCTGGCATAGCCACGGCTGATGCTCTTCAGGCGGTCGTAGAAGTCGAACACCACTTCATTCAGCGGCAGCTCGTACACCACCTGCGCGCGGCCGCCGACGTAGGTCAGCTCGCGCTGGATGCCGCGCCGGTCCTGGCACAGCTTGAGGATGGGGCCGAGGTATTCGTCGGGGGTGTAGAGCGTTGCCTTGATCCACGGCTCCTCGATCGTCTCGATCCGGCTGGGATCGGGATAGTCGGCCGGGTTGTGCAGCAGGATCTCGCGCGCGTCGTCCGTCCGGCTGGCGCGCAGCTGGATGCGATAGACGACGCTGGGGGCCGTGGTGATGAGGTCGAGGTCGTATTCGCGGCTCAGGCGCTCCTGGATGATCTCCAGGTGCAGGAGGCCGAGGAACCCGCAGCGGAAGCCGAAGCCCAGCGCGGCGCTCGATTCCATCTCGAAGCTGAAGCTCGCGTCGTTGAGGCGCAGGCGGCTGATGCTTTCGCGTAGCTTCTCGAAGTCCGCCGCGTCGACCGGGAACAGGCCGCAGAACACCACCGGCTGCACTTCCTTGTACCCGGCGAGTGCCTGGGTGGCGCCGTTCTTCACCGTGGTGATGGTGTCGCCGACGCGGGCCTGCTCCACCTCCTTGATCTGCGCGGTGATGAAGCCGATCTCACCCGCGGCGATTTCAGGCAGGTCGATCCGCTTGGGGGTGAAGGCGCCGACGCGGTCGACCAGGTGCTCGCTCTCGCCCTGCATGAACTTGACGTGGAGGCCCTTCCTGAGGACCCCGTCGATCACCCGGACGAGGATCACCACGCCGAGGTAGGGATCGTACCAGCTGTCGACCAGCATCGCCTTGAGCGGCGCCGTGCGGTCGCCTTTCGGGGGCGGGATCTTGGCGACGAGCGCCTCCAGCACATCCTCGATCCCGATACCTGACTTGGCGGAGGTGAGAACCGCTTCGGACGCGTCGATGCCGATGATGTCCTCGATCTCGGCGCGGACCTTCTCGGGCTCGGCGGCAGGGAGGTCGATCTTATTGATCACGGGCACAATCTCGTGATCATGCTCGATCGATTGGTACACGTTGGCGAGCGTCTGCGCCTCCACCCCTTGCGCGGCGTCCACAACGAGGAGCGCGCCCTCGCACGCGGCAAGGGAGCGGGAGACCTCGTAAGCGAAGTCCACGTGGCCCGGCGTGTCCATCAGATTGAGCTCGTACGTCAGCCCATCCTTGGCCGTGTAGTTGAGCCGCACCGTCTGCGCCTTGATCGTGATCCCGCGCTCACGCTCGATATCCATGTTATCAAGCACTTGCTCGCTCATCTCGCGATCGGTCAATCCCCCCGTCGCCTGGATCAGGCGATCGGCCAGGGTGCTTTTTCCATGGTCGATGTGCGCAATTATCGAAAAGTTGCGTATGAGCGAAAGGTCAGTCATCGCGCGGGCCCTTAGCGCCCGTGCCGGCACCTGTCACGCGGGGCGCCGGTCAGGCGGCGCGATTGGTCTGGGCAAGATCGACCTGCAGGAACGCCGGCAGGCTTTTCGGCCCGTCATCGCGGCTCTGTGGCAGGTATGATCCAGGCGGCAGAGCGGCAAGCGGCATGCCCGCCGAAGCCAGGGCATAGGGGCTGATGCGATGCCTGGTGCACAGCCCGTCAGCCCCGTCGTTGATCAGCGCCTGCTCGAATTCCAGCCCTTGTGAGTACCCTTCCGACCGGACGACTTCGGCAACCGCCAGCTGCCCGCCGCCTAGATCGAGCACCAGCGGGGTGCCGAGTGGCACGTCGAGCAGCCCCTCGATCCCCGCCCCCGTCCGCGACAGGTTGCGCATGACCACTTCGTAACGGTGATCTTCGTGGATCACCCCTACCCGGCGAAAGGTCGATCGCCGATCCGCCCGATGCTTGGCGGGGCCTTCGGGTTCGAACTGAAGACCGCCCTCGAGCAGCCGCTCGAGTAGAGCGTCGTGCGTCAGCGCCTTTGAGAAGATGTAGCCCTGGATATGGCTCGCGCCGAGCTTGGTGATCAGGTCGAGTTCGTCCATCGCCTCGACCCCTTCGGCCACGGTTTCCATCTTCAGCGCGCGCGCCAGGCTGACGATGGCGGTGATGATCGCCGCGTTGTTGTTCTCGTCTTCGGTCAGCCCGGCGACAAAGCTGCGGTCGATCTTGATCTTGTCGAGCGGCGCGCTGCTGAGATAGCCCAGCGACGAATAGCCGGTGCCGAAATCGTCGAGAGCGAGCCGGACCCCGATCTTCTTCAGGGCCTTGAGCATGATACCCGTGCCCTGCGGATCGCCCAGAAAGACGCTCTCGGTGATTTCCAGCTCCAGACGCTCGGGCTCCAGTCCCGACCGGTCGAGGACCGCGCGCACTACCTTGGGCACGTCGGTTCCGGAAAACTGGATCGCGGACACGTTGACCGCGACCCGCAGCGAGTGCGGCCATTCGACCGCGTCGCGGCAAGCGCGCCTGAGCACCCATTCGCCGAGCCCGTTGATGAGGTTGGTTTCTTCGGCCACGGGAATGAATTCAGCCGGGCTGATCCAGCCGCGTTCCGGGTGATTCCACCGGACCAGCGCCTCCAGCGCGGTCACCTTGTGATCGCTGGTGCGCACGATCGGCTGGTAATGCAGTTCCAGCTGGTCGGACTGGATCGCGTCGCGCAGATCCTCCTCGATCTGGCGGCGGAGCCGTGCGCCATCCTTCAGTTCGCTGGAGAAGAACCGGTACTGCCCGCGCCCCCCGCCCTTGGCCGCGTACAGCGCCAGGTCGGCGCTGCTGACCAGTTCGTCGGTATCGATCCCGTCGTAGGGCGCGATCGCGATTCCGACCGAAGTGCCGATGATCGCCCGGCTGCCATCGAGCGAATATGGCTGGGAGATCATCTGGATCACGCTGTTGGCAATCTCGCCCAGCCGGCCGCGGTCATCGATGTCGGGAAGCATTACCTGGAATTCGTCGCCGCCCAGGCGGCCGATCTCGCCCTTGCCACCGACGATCCGTTCCAGCCGCTGCGCCACCTGCTTCAGCAATTCGTCGCCCGCCGGATGACCGAGCGTGTCGTTCACCTGCTTGAAGCGATCGAGGTCGAGCATCATCAACGCGCAGCTGCGCTTGGCCGCCTTGTACGCGATGAGCGTGGCGGTCAGACGCTTGCTCATCCGGTGACGGTTGGCGAGCCCGGTCAGCGAATCGTACTGGGCGAGACGCGAGGCATCGCGCTGGCTTTCGCGTACCGCCGTGATGTCTTTGGCGCTGCCGCGATAGCCCAGGAATTCGTTTTCGCGATCGAGTTGCGGCTTGGCGCAGATCGACCACCAGCGCTCCGTCCCCGCCACGGAGACGCGCACGGGCATGTCGGAGATGGTGCTGCGCGCGCGGAGCTGAAAGGCGAATGGCCGCTCCGCGCGGTCCTCGTCTTCCAGTTCATCGGGCAGGAACAGCGCGGTGAGCGGCGTGCCGAGCATCTGCTCGGGTTCCTGGCCCAGCCGGTGCGCCGCGCTGGCGGACAGGTAGCTCAGCTTGCCTTCGGCGTCAGTCGCCCAGAACCAGCCCAGCTCCGACTCCTCGAACTGATCGAGCAGCGCCAGCCGATCGACATCGGCCGCGCTGGGCGAGCGCGCCGCCCCGCCGCTGCGGTCGCTGTTCCTGCGCGAAAAGATGCCGTTAAGTGCCACGTCTCTCCAAACCTGCGACTGGGACCCGTGACCGTTTCCCGGCCTTGGCATGTCGCTTAGCGAACATGCCTAACCAAATTGCTAATGCTCACGCCGATCGTCGAAGTTCGCGGCGCACCGGGGGCGGCGGTTCGACCGCCAGCGCGACCAGCGTGCCCGAAGCGTCACGTTCAAGCGGGGCGGAGAATTCGACGCCCAGCCTGTCCTCCGCGCTCCAGCGCGCGGTCGCGGTGACGCTCAACCCCTCCGACAGCAGGATGCGAAAGATCGTCCCGGGCGGCACGTTCCACAGCCCCTCCACCAGCGCTCCGGTGGAGGAGATATTGCGAATGGTTCCGTTGTAGTGCTGCCCGCCGTGCTCCAGCAGCACCTTGCGCAGCATCATGTGGCGCGATGCGCGGGCCGAACGCGGCCCCTTGGCGACGGCGGCCAGCCCGGTAGCGAGGCGCCGCGTCGCTGCGCCTGCATCGAGCGCGCGCTCGTAGATGAAGCCCTGCACATGGCTGCAGCCATACATCCGCACCAGATCGAGTTCGTCGAGGGTTTCCACGCCTTCGGCCGTCGTATCCATGCCCAGCGCCTGCGCGAGACCGGTGATCGAGGCGATAATCGCCCCGTTGCGGCTGCCCGGCTCGGTCGCCCCGCGAACGAAGCTCTGGTCGATCTTGATCTTGTCGAACGGCGCTTTCTTCAGGTAGCCGAGCGAGGAATAGCCGGTGCCGAAGTCGTCGAGCGCCAGCCGCACGCCCACCGCCTTCAGCGCGGCGAACATCGCGTCCGTGCCGGCGTCATCGTTAAGGAAAACGCTCTCGGTGATCTCCAGCTCGAGCCGCGAGGGCGTGATCCCGGCGCGCTCGATCGCGCTGGCGACAATAGCGGGCAGCGCGGGGTTGGCGAACTGCAGCGGCGACACGTTAACCGCGCACCGCACGTTTTCGGGCCAGGTGGCGAGGTCCCGGCAAGCGGCGTGAATGGCCCATTCGCCGATCTTGCCGATGAGGCCCGACTCCTCGGCAACGGGGATGAACTTTGCGGGGGACAACCAGCCGCGCACCGGATGCCGCCAGCGCAGCAGCGCCTCGAACCCGGCGATCTTCTCGGTCGCCGTGTGGACCACCGGCTGGTAGTGCAATTCCAGCCCGCCTTGCGTGATCGCGTCGCGCAAGTCCTGTTCCAGCCGGCTGCGCTCCTCGGCGTCGGAATGGAGGTCGGCCGAATAGAAGTGCAGCCGCCCCCGCCCGCCATCCTTGGCGGCGTAAAGGGCAAGGTCGGCGTTGCGGATCAGCGCTTCGCTGGTCACGCCGTCCTCGGGCGACAAGGCGATGCCGATCGAGGCGCCGATTACTACGCGCTGTCCATCGATGGAGTAGGGCTGCGACAGCGATGCGATCATATCCTGCGCAAGCTGGCTGAGCTGGCCCCGCTCGATGCGTCCGGGGATGATGACCTGGAACTCGTCACCCCCGAGGCGGCCGACGAGCCCCATCTTTCCGACGGAACATTCCAGCCGCTGGGCTACCTGTTTCAGCAAGGCATCCCCCGCCGGGTGGCCCAGCGTATCGTTGACATGCTTGAACCGGTCGAGATCGAGCAGGAAAACGCGGCAATCGCGGTGCATCTCGAGCGGCGCGGTCAGGATCTTCTCGAGGCTCTGCGACATCTGGAATCGGTTGGCGAGACCGGTAAGCGAATCGAAATGTGCCAGGCGTGAGGCGTGCTCAGCGCTCTTGCGCTTCTCGGTCAGGTCCGTGCCCGACCCGCGGAAACCGCAGAAGTTATCAAACTCGTCGAAGATGGGCCGGCCGTTGATCGACCACCAGCGTTCCTCCGCCTCGGTACCGGCGCGCACCGCCAGGTCGCTGAAGGCGGAGCGGGCGGTCAGATGGAACAACAGAGTGCGTTCGCCCTCGCGCTTGTCGCTTTCAAGGTTGAACAGCTCGGCCAGAGGGCGTCCGGTCAACTCCGCGTCGTCGCGGCCCAGCGTGCGGGCGACGCTGTGCGAGACATAGGTGATCTGCCCCCGGCGATCGGTTTCCCAGAACCAGCCCTGGCCGGTTTCCTCGTAATCGTGGAGGATGTCCTCGGCGCGGTGGCGGACCCGCTCCAGCGCCTGCTGGCGTTCCTCCTCCGCGCGATTGATGCGGGCCTGGTAGCGCGTCACCAGCACCATGACCGCGATGCCCGCGCCGGTCGCCCCGATCGCCGCCAGCGACCCGTCCATGAGCGCGAAGACGCCCCACAAGACCGCCTTGCCGGCAAAAATCAGGGTCAGCCGGTTGCCCAGCAACGCGGTGGACACCGCCGTCAGCGAGACCAGCGTCGCCACGCCCCAGTGGTACGCCAGCCCCCCGCTCAGCATCCAATGTCCGAACGCCGCCGAGGTCAGCGCGATTGGCAGGAGGACGGCTATCAACAGCAGCCCCAGCGATGCGGGCGAGCGCTGGGGCAACCGTTCTTCAAGCCCCATCAGCCAACCCGCACCGCCGACGATGGCGCATGCCAGCGCCGCCCAGACCACGCTGAGAAATGGCGGCACCGACCGTCCTGCGACAGCGGCGAACACCAGCGCGCAGACAACGAACACCGCCACCCGGGTCCACTGGCGCGGAATCTGGCACCCTCGCACGTGGGCCGGCGCTTCGCGCGCGGGTCTGCTGCGCCGTGAGCGACGCCGCGCCTCCCCTTCCCGGCGCGACGGTGCCGGCATGGCTTGCCCCGACGCAGAGCGCGCGCCTTCACCGGGCACTTCCCCGGGTGGAGCTGCCAGCAGCGCCTGCGCTCGTTCGCCTACCATGGATGTGCTTGTGAGCGCGGGCGCTTGATAATGTGTTAAGACGAGCGTGCGGGCGATGCGGTTTCAGCCTGCAGAAAGCGCTGACATTAATGGTTAACCGCGCCTTGCGCAGCAGCCTGCCGGCTCGCTTGCCAAGCACCGCGGCGCCGTGCATGAATCGCGCCCATCAAGTCGCCACGGGAGAGAGCGATGAGCGGCCAGCTGGAAAACGAAGCGGCGCAGTCAACCACGGCACTGGGCCCCATGGTCGGCCTGGTGCGTGAGGATTTCACGGGCGCGGTAGCGCTGCTCCTGCGGGAAACCGCCAGCGATCCGGCGCGCACGATGCGCCATGCCCGGGCGATGAGCGAGGACGTGCTCCAGATCGTCACCGGCAACAGCGACCTTGCGCCCGATCCCAAGGACAAGCGGTTCAAGGACCCGGCGTGGACCTTCAACCCGTTTCTGAAGGCCAGCGCGCAGTATTATCTCGCGATGCAGAAAGGCATGAAGAACTGGCTGGAGGAGCTGGCGCTCGACGCGCTGGAACGCGACCGGGCGAACTTCATCAGCCAGATCATCATCGATGCGCTGGCCCCGACCAATACGCTGCTCGGCAACCCGGCCGCGCAAAAGCGCGTGGTCGACAGCGGCGGGCTGTCGCTGATCAAGGGGCTGAAGAACGCCTACACCGACATGGTCCACAACAAGGGCATGGTGTCGCAGGTGGACAAGCGACCGTTCAAGCTGGGCGAGAACGTCGCCACCACGCCGGGTCAGGTGGTGCTGCGGACCGAAATGATTGAGCTGATCCAGTACGCGCCGACCACCGATCAGGTCTATGCGGTGCCGCAGCTGACCATCCCGCCGCAGATCAACAAGATGTATATCAACGACCTGTCTCCGGACAAATCGGTGGTGAAGTATCAGGTCGATGCCGGCATCCAGACTTTCGTGATCAGCTGGAAGAACCCCACGAAGGAACAGGGTTCCTGGGGCATGGGCGATTACGTCGCCAGCTGCCGCGAGGCGATGGAAGCGGTGGCGGCCATTACCGGCAGCGACATGGTGAACGTGTCCGCCGGGTGTTCGGGCGGGCAGACGGCCGCGGTCCTGGCGAGCCAGCTGGCGGCGGACGGCAGCCACCTGCTCGGCGCGCTCACGCTGATGGTGTGCGTGCTCCACCCGCAACATGGCGATATCGAAGCCGGCGCGCTGATGACCGACAACGGCCTCGCGCTGGCTCGGAAGCGCGCGGCGAAGGGCGGGATCATCAGGGGCGACGACCTCTCGCGCGGATTCGCCTGGCTGCGGCCCAACGACCTGATCTGGAACTACGTCGTCAACAACTACCTGCTGGGTGACGATCCGCCCGCGTTCGACGTGCTGTTCTGGAACTCCGATGCGACCAATCTGTCCGCCACGCTGATGGGCGATTTCCTCACCCTGTCCGAAACGCTCGCCTTCACCAGGAAGGGCGAGGTCGAGATGGCCGGCCACATGATCGACCTGTCGAAGGTCGACGCCGACCTGTTCATTCTTGGCGGAGTGACCGATCACATCACCCCGTGGCGCGCGACGTACCGCTCCACCCAGTTATTCGGTTCCGGCCAGGTGACTTACGTGCTCAGCCAGTCGGGCCACATGCAGGCGATCCTCAACCCGCCCGGCAATCCCAAGGCCAGGTACTACGTCCAGCAGGCCGACGGTCCCCTGCCCGCCACGGCCGAGGAGTGGCTGGAGGGCGCACATGAAGTCGCCGGATCATGGTGGCCGTTCTGGATCGAATGGCTCCAGCAGCGGTCGGGCGAACGAACCGCTGCGCCCGAAACGCTGGGCGGTGAAGGTTTCGCGGCGACCGATCCCGCTCCCGGGCGTTACGTCCTCGAACAAGCCTGAAGGACTTAGCTGCCGTGACTGATCCGATGACCACCGCCCACGTTCGCCTGATGCAAGTGGGGGGGCGCGAATTGCGGGTCGCCACCTGGCGGCTCGACATGCCCTCCGACCACCTGCCAGTGCTGTTCTTCAATGGCATCGGGGCCAACATCGAAGCGGTCGCGCCGCTGGCCGAAGCGCTTGACGACCGGGGTTTCGTGATGTTCGATATGCCCGGGGTCGGCGGCTCTCCCGAACCCACACTGCCGTACACGCCCGTGACCATGAGCCGCACTGCCGCCAAGCTGCTCGACCAGCTGGGCATGGATGAAGTCGACGTCATGGGGGTCAGCTGGGGCGGCGCCATGGCGCAGCATTTCGCCTTGCAGCACGGCGGGCGCGTGCGCCGGCTGATCCTGTGCGCCACCACCGCCGGCATGCTGATGGTGCCCGGCAGTCCGGCGGCGCTGAGTAAGATGGTGGATCCGCGCCGTTACGTGGACGCCGCTTTCATGGAGAAGCACTTTGCCACCCTGTATGGCGATGCGCTGGGCAAGACCGCCGGCAAATCCTCGCACATCGGCAGGCTCACCCCGCCCACCCGGCGCGGGTACATCTACCAGCTGCTCGCGATGGTTGGCTGGACCAGCGCGCCTGCCCTGCCCTTCCTTCGCAAGCCGACGCTGATCATGATGGGGGACGAGGACGCGATCGTGCCGCTGATCAACGGACGCTTCCTGCACGCGCTGATCCGCGGCAGCGACCTCGAAATCTTCGAAGGCGGCGGACACCTGTTCCTGCTCAGCCACCGCGAACAGTCGGTCTCGTGCATCCGCACATTCCTCGATCGTCCGCTGCTTGAGGAGCACGGGCACGAGGAGAACAGGCAGGCCGCATGACCCGCCACCTCGCGATCGTCGGCTCGGGCCCCGCGGGGTACTACACGGCGGGGGCCGCGCAGAAGAAATGGGGCGACGATGTGCGGGTGGACGTGTTCGACACCCTGCCGGTGCCGTTCGGCCTGATCCGCACCGGGGTCGC
Source organism: Parafrankia sp. BMG5.11 (assembly GCF_004337455.1). Taxonomy (NCBI): domain Bacteria; kingdom Bacillati; phylum Actinomycetota; class Actinomycetes; order Frankiales; family Frankiaceae; genus Parafrankia; species Parafrankia sp. BMG5.11. Next base: position 188,453 of record NZ_SJXI01000014.1, read on the forward strand.
GCCCGATCACCAGTCGATCAAGGGCGTGAGCCGCCGGTACGAGACGACCGCGCTGTCCGACAACGTGCGCTTCGTCGGCAACGTAACCATCGGCCAGGACGTGACCGTTGAGGAGCTGCAAGGCCTCTACGACGCGGTGGTGTTCGCCACCGGCGCGCCGCACGACAAGCCGCTCGGCCTGCCGGGGGAGGACCTGGCCAACGTGTTCGGCAGCGCGGCGTTCGTCGGCTGGTACAATGGCCACCCGCAGTTCGCGCAGCTCGATCCCGACCTGTCAGGCAAGTCGGCGGTGGTGATCGGTATGGGCAACGTCGCGCTCGATGTGGCGCGCATCCTCTCCAAGACGGAGGACGAATTCGCCGGCAGCGATATCGTCAACCATGCGCTTGAGGCGCTGAAGGCCTCGCGGCTCACCACCGTCACCATCGTCGGCCGCCGCGGGCCGCACCAGATCATGATGACGCCCAAGGAACTGGGCGAACTGATGCACCTGTCGCGCGCCGCCCCGCGCGTCGATCCAGCCGACCTGCCCGCGCCGGAGGATGATGCGATCCTGGAGCCGGGCCTGCGCAAGTCCGTCGGCCACCTGCGCAGCTTCGCCGCGATCCCGGAGAGCGAGCGGGCGGACAAGGCGGTCGAGATCGACTTCGATATGTTCGCCTCCCCCGTACGGCTGATCGGCACCGGGAAAGTCGAGGGCGTCGAGGTCGAACGCACGCGCGTGGAAGCCGGCCGCGCGGTCGGCACGGGCGAGACGTATGTGATACCCGCCGACCTGGTGGTCGCCTGCATCGGCTACCGCAGCTCGCCCATTCCCGGCGTGCCGTTCGACGAGCGGGCCGGCAAGTTTGCGAACGACGAGGGGCGCATCCTTCCAGGTCTCTACGCGGTCGGCTGGGCGCGGCGCGGGCCAACCGGCACGATCGGCACCAACCGCCCCGACGGGTTCGGGGTGATCGACCGGATTGCCGAGGACCTCGCCAGTGGCGCACTTGGCACCGCGGCCCGCCAAGGCCGCGCCGGGTTCGACGCGTTGGCCGAGGAGCGCCAGCTCGATATCGTCACGTTCCGCGACTGGAAAAAGATCGAGGAGGCCGAGGCCCAGGCCGCGCGCGAAGGCGCTCCGCGTGAAAAGTTCGTCGACATCGCCAGCATGATCCGCGCGCGCGGGTAAGCCCGTCAGGGCGCTGGACTCACCAGTTGCAATATGAGACCGTCCGCTCCGGAGAGAGGAGCACAAACATGCCCACATTCGACCTGATCATCCGCGGCGGCACCATCGTCGATGGCACCGGCCATGACCGCTTCACCGGCGACATCGCGATCAAGAACGGGCTGATCGCGCAGGTCGGCACGGTGCACGGGGACGCAGCTGAGGAGATCGCCGCCGACGGGATGATCGTCACGCCCGGCTTCGTCGACATCCACACGCATTACGATGGTCAGGCGACCTGGGACCGCGAGATGGCGCCCTCAAGCTGGCACGGGGTGACGACGGTGGTGATGGGCAACTGCGGTGTCGGCTTCGCGCCCGCACATCCCGATCGTCACAACTGGCTGATCGGCCTGATGGAAGGGGTGGAGGACATCCCCGGCACAGCGCTCGCCGAAGGGATGAAGTGGAACTGGGAGTCCTTCCCCGAATACCTCGACGCGCTGGAGGAACTGCCCCGCACGGTCGATGTCGGCACCCACGTGCCGCACGGCGCGGTGCGTGCTTATGTGCTGGGCGACCGCGAAAGGCCGGGCGCTGTGCCCACGGCGGAAGACATCGAGGCGATGGGCAAGATCGTCGAGGAAGGCGTCCGCGCCGGCGCGCTCGGCTTCTCCACGTCGCGCACAGTGCTCCATCGCTCGATCGACGGGGAAGTCGTTCCCGGCACCACCGCCACGGCGGAGGAACTGGTCGGCATTGGCCGCGCCATGGGCCGCGCCGGTCACGGCGTGTTCGAGATGGCCAGCGACATGATGCGGGAGTGGGACGAATTCGGCTGGATGGGCCAGCTCAGCCGCGAGACAGGGCTGCCGGTCACCTTCGCCGCGCTGCAATCGATCGCCAAGGAGCTCCCGCTCGAAGAACAGATCGCCACCATGCGCGCGGAAAACGACAACGGCGCAAACATCGTTGCCCAGATCGCGCTGCGCGGCAACGGCATCGTGATGGCATGGCAGGGCACGGTGCACCCGTTCCGCCTGAAGCCAAGCTGGCAGGCGATCGCCGACCTGCCGTGGGACGAGCAAAAGGCCCGGCTGCTCGATCCCGCGTTCAAGGCGCGGCTGCTGGCTGAGGAAAATGACTTCAGCGAGGTCAACCAGGACATCATCGGCCTGATCATGGTCGTCACCGGCGGTTGGACGATGCAGTTCGAGATGGATCCCGATTTCGATTACGAGCCGCAGGTGGATGCCAGCATCGCCACCCGCGCCGCGGCGGCCGGGACCACCCCGGAAGAATATGCCTACGACCTGCTGTGCCGGGACGACGGCAAGGGGTTCATCTATTTGCCGTTGCTCAACTACGCCGACGGCAATCTAGACTTCCTGGAGGAGCTGCAGGCGGCGGATGACACGGTGAACTCGCTGTCCGACGGCGGGGCGCACTGCGGCACGATCTGCGATGCGGCCAGCCCCACGTTCATGCTCCAGCACTGGGTGCGCGATCGCAAGCGGGCCAAAGATCGTCCGAACGGCCGGCTGACAATCGAACACGCCGTGAAACGCCAGTGCCTCGATACCGCGCGGTTGTACGGGCTGGAGGACCGCGGGGTGATCGCCCCCGGCTATCTGGCCGATCTCAACGTGATCGACATGGAACGGCTCAAGCTCGGCAAGCCGTGGCTTGCGTTCGACCTGCCGGCGGGCGGCAAGCGGCTGCTGCAAAAGGCGGAAGGATACGTCTGCACGATCAAGAACGGACGGGTGACCTTCCGCGAAGGCGTGTGGACCGGGGAAGCACCCGGCGGTTTGATCCGCGGACCGCAGCGCGCCACGCTGGCGGAAGCCGCCGAATGAAGGGAATCGTCACGGGCGCCGCGCCCTCCACGCTCGACGCGCTCACGCTGGCCGATCTTCCCGACGCACCCGAGCCGGGACCGGGCGAGATCACTGTGCGCCTACGGGCCAGTTCGCTCAACTTCCACGATCTCGCGGTGGTTTCGGGCATGATCCCCGCGCCGCAGGGCCGCGTGCCCATGTCGGACGGCGCGGGCGAAGTGATCGCGGTGGGGGGCGACGACACCGGCTTCGCGGTCGGCGACATCGCGCTCAGCCTGTTTTTCCCCGGCTGGCAGGACGGGCGCGACGTGCCCTACGCCGCGCAGCGGATGGTGCCGGGTGACAGCACGGACGGCTACGCGCGCGAAGTGGTCACCCGCCCCGCATCGTGGTTCACCCGCGCGCCCGCCGGCTATACCGCGGCCGAGGCGGCCACCCTGACCTGTGCCGGCCTCACCGCCTGGCGCGCGCTGTTCGTCGACACGCAGACCAAGCCCGGCGATACCGTATTGGTCCAGGGCAGCGGAGGCGTGTCGGTGTTCGCGCTTCAGCTCGCCAAGGCTGCCGGGGCCCGCGTGATCGCCACCAGCTCAAGCGGCGAGAAGCTGGAGCGGCTGCGCGATCTCGGCGCCGACGAACTGATCAACTACAAGGAAACGCCCGCCTGGGGCCCGCTCGCGATGCAGCTGACCGGCGGCCGCGGGGTGGACACCGTGGTCGAGGTCGGCGGTCCCGGCACTCTTGACCAGTCGATGCTGGCAGCGCGGGTCGGCGGACACATCGCCCTGCTGGGCGTGCTGACCGGCGTGGCCGGCCCGGTGCAGACCGCGCTGTTGTTCTCCAAGAACCTGACCGTGCAGGGCCTGACCGTCGGCAGCCGAGCCCAACAGCTCGGCCTGATCGCGGCATTGGAAGCGAACGGCATCAAGCCGGTGATCAGCGACACGTTCGAACTGGCGGACCTAGCCGATGCGTTCCGGCACCAAATCGCCAACAAGCACTTCGGCAAGATCGCCGTGAGAATCTGACAGCCGTCATCCCGGCGGGAGCTGGGATCTCATGCCCCAAGCACGGCGCCTGCCGGCACGAGGCCCCAGCCTGCGCTGGGGCCACGCGGCGTCCCAGCGCGTCATCACACCCGCATCGGCATCAGCACGTACAGCGCGGGGCTGTTCTCGTCCTGACGGATCAGCGTGGGCGCGCCCGGGTCGGCGAGGTGCAGTTCCACCGTGTCGCCGTCGATCTGGTGGAGAATGTCCTTCAGGTAATTGGCGTTGAACCCGATCTCCATCCCGTCGGAACGGTAGTCGGCCGGGACTTCCTCGGCCGCGGTGCCGTTGTCGGGCGAGGTGACCGACAGCGTGACCTTGTCGTTCTCCAGACCCATCTTGACCGCACGGGTCTTTTCGGTGGCGATGGTCGCCACCCGGTCCACGCCGGCGTAGAAGCTTTTCGGGTCGAGCTTCAGCAGCTTGTCATTCCCGGTCGGGATCACCCGACTGTAATCCGGGAACGTGCCGTCGATCAGCTTGCTGGTCAGCACCACTCCGCCTTCGCCGCCCAGGGTGAAGCGGATCTTGCTCGCGGACAGGTCGATCTGGACATTGCCGTCCAGCGCTTCCTCAAGCAGCTTGCGCAATTCGGCCACGGCTTTGCGCGGCACGATCACGTCAGGCATCCCTTCCGCGCCATCGGGCCGGGGGATGGTGAAGCGGGCCAGGCGGTGGCCGTCGGTCGCGGCGGCCTTCAGCACCGGCTGCTCATCGTCCGAGACATGCAGGAAAATGCCGTTAAGGTAATACCGCGTCTCTTCGGTCGAGATCGCAAAGCGCGTGCGGTCGATCAGTTCGGCCAGCGTCTTGGCCGGCAGTTCGAAGCTGGTCGGCAGGTCGCCTTCGACGATCACCGGGAAATCGTCGCGCGGCAGGGTCGGCAGGGAGAACCGGCTGCGCCCCGCCTTCACCGTCATCCGGTTCTCGGCCGTCTCCAGGCTGACCTGGCTGCCTTCCTGCAGCTTGCGCGCGATATCGAACAACAGGTGCGCCGATACGGTGATCGCGCCGGACTGTTCGACGCTGGCGGCGGCCATGTTCTCCACCACCTGCAGGTCGAGGTCGGTCGCCATGACTTTCAGCGTGCCGCCATCGGATGCGTCGAGCAGCACGTTCGACAGGATCGGGATCGTGTTGCGGCGCTCCACCACCGATTGCACGTGGGACAGGCAGCGCAGCAGCGTCGCGCGTTCGATCGTGGCTTTCATCGGATCCTACTCTTACCCCTCACGCGCCCTACGAACGCGGGCGCCGGAAATTGCCCGGATATCCTTAGCGGGGAGGCGGCTGTGGGCAAGGATCAAGCCCGCGCCCTGACCCCCTCTGGCCGATTCCCTTGGGGATAAGCCGCTACGACAGCATCGCCATGCCGCCGTTGACGTGAAGCGTCTGCCCGGTGACATAGCCGGCCTCGCGGCTGGCGAGATATGCGACCGCGGCACCGATGTCCTCGCCCTCTCCCATCCGGCCCATCGGGATCCGGCCGTTGAGCGCTTCCTTCTGCGCATCGGGCAGCTGGTCGGTCATGGCGGTGCGGATGAAGCCGGGAGCCACGCAGTTGACGGTGATCCCACGGCTGGCGACCTCCTGCGCCAGCGCCTTGGACATCGCGGTCAGTCCGCCCTTGGCCGCGGCGTAATTGGCCTGGCCCGGGTTGCCCGTCGCGCCGACGACGCTGGTGATGGTGACGATCCGTCCGAACCGCGCCTTCATCATCGGCTTGCACGATGCGCGCATCAGCCGGAACGCGGCCTCCAGATTGATCCGGATCACCTGGTCCCACTCGTCATCCTTCATCCGCATGGTCAGGTTGTCGCGGGTGATGCCCGCATTGTTGACCAGGATGTCGAGCTTGCCGAAGGTGTCGATCGCTGCCGGGATCAATTCCTCGACCTGCGTGGTGTTCGACAGGTCGCAGGTGATCTCGACATGATCGAGGTGCGATTCGGCGATCAGTTCCTCGCGAAACGCGCGCAGTTTCGCGCTGTTGGAACCCGACAGCGCCAGCCGCGCCCCCTGGCGTGACAGGCTCCGCGCGATTGCCGATCCGATCCCGCCGCTGGCTCCGGTGACCAGCGCCGTCATCCCTTCAAGGTTGAACATCATCCGATTTCCTTCGCCAATGCCTCGATGTCAGCCATCGTCACCACGCTGGTGACCTTGGCTTCCGGATCGATCCGCCCGATCATCGGGCCGAGCACCTTCCCGCCAACCTCCACGAACTCTTCGACCCCCGCTTCCCGCATCGAGAGGACGCTTTCACGCCAGCGGACGCGGCCGCATACCTGTTCGACCAGCAGGCTCCGCTCCTGGTCAGGTTCAATCACTTGTGCGGCAAGGACGTTGGCATAAACGGGCAGCCGGAAAGCCTGAGGCGGCACTTTTGCAAGCGCCTCGGCCATCGCGTCCGCCGCCGGCTGCATCAGATCGCAGTGGAACGGCGCTGAAACCGGCAGCAGCACCCCCCGCTTGATGCCGTGGTCTTTCACCATCGCGACGGCCCGCTCGATCGCCTCCCGGTGCCCGGACAGCACCACCTGCGTTGGGTCGTTGTCGTTGGCGACCTGGCAGACCTGCCCCTCGGCGGCCGCCTCGGCGAGTGCCTGCGCCTTGTCCAGATCAGCGCCCAGCAAGGCGCACATCGCCCCCACTCCGACCGGCACCGCCGCCTGCATCGCCTGCCCGCGCAGCTTCAGCAGCCGGGCCGTATCGGCGAGCGAGAACGCGCCGACCGAACACAGCGCGGTGTATTCGCCCAGGCTATGCCCCGCTACGCAATCGGCCGCCTGGGTCAGCGTAATTCCGCCTTCCTTTTCAAGCACTCGCAGGACCGCCATGGCATGCGCCATGATCGCGGGCTGAGCGTTTTCGGTCAGGGTCAGCTGGTCTTCGGGACCGTCCGACATGATGGCGAACAGCTTCTGGCCGAGTGCGTCGTCGGCCTCCTCGAACACCTCGCGCGCGATCTGGCTCGACTGCGCCAGTTCGGTGCCCATGCCTACTTTCTGGCTGCCTTGCCCCGGAAAGACGAACGCTCTCATCGTGATCTCCTCTGGCCGGTGCGACTATGCGCGGCGGGCACTCGCGGCAAGACCGAAGGGGACGATCCGGTTCGCCGGATGGTGCCCGACCTCGGCGCGGCCGAGGTACGGAATATCGGCGGAAGCACACCAGTAGCGCGCGATATCCTCTGCCTCGCTACCGAACGGCCGATCGTTTTCGGGTACCGCGGTCACCATTCCCAACCGCAGGCCGGCCACCCCGTGCAAATGAGCGACCAGGTGGAAAAACAGCCGGTCGATCGCATAAAGATGCTCGGCCACCTCCTCGACGATCACCACGTGCCCCGTAAGATCCGGCATCAGCGGAGTGCCGGTCAGCGCTGTCAGGGTGATGAGGTTGAAGGCGACCGAGGGCCGCTCATCCAGGCCCGGCTCCAGCGTCCGATCGTCGCCCGCAAACCATGCCAGCGCCCGGCGGATCGCCTCCTCGCCCCCGGCCGAGGCGACGTTTCCGACCATCGGCCCGTGTACCGGACGACCAATGCCAGCCTTGTACAACCCAGCCAGCACGAACCCGCAGTCGGAAAAGCCGACAAAGGACTTGCGCGCCGCTGCCTCATTCATTCCCGCGATCGCCGGAAGCGCGATGCGATTGGAGCCATAGCCCCCGCGCGCAAACCACACCGCATCCGCACGGGGATCGTTGGCGCTTTCGATCAGGGCTGCAAGGCGCTGGTCATCCGGCCCGGCAAAGTGTCCTGCGGCAGCAAAGCATTGATCGTGGAAATCGAGCGTCAGGCCCGGAAACTCGGCGGCGGCAAGCGCGGTGACCTTTTCGGCCATGTCGCGGGTGATCGGGGTGGCCGGGGCGCAGATGGCGATGCGGGTCATTGCTGCAGGCCTAGCAGCCGCTTCACAAGTTGTGCATCCCCGACTACGCACCGGGGCGCATCATGGATACACCGCTCAAACCATCCGCCCGCCCCTGGTTCTTCTGCGGTATCGGCGGATCGGGAATGCTGCCGCTGGCGCAGATCGTCCAGGGTCTCGGCGGCACAGTGGCAGGGTCCGACCGCAGCCGGGATCAAGGCCGGACACCAGACAAGTTCGCGTGGCTGGCGAATCACGGTTTCGCGCTTTTTCCCCAAGACGGCAGCGGCGTCACCAGCCCGGATCAGGTCGTGGTCGCCAGCGCGGCGGTCGAGGATACGGTCCCCGAGATCGTCAGGGCGCGCGCACTCGGCTGCGACCGCATGACCCGTGCCGAGCTCAATTCAGCGCTGTTCAATGCCGCGCCGGCATCGGTCGCGATCGCGGGCACCAGCGGCAAGAGCACCGTCACCGCCATGCTGGGCTGGATTTTTCATTCCGCCGGGCGAGCGCCGACCATCATGAACGGCGCGGTGATGAAGAACTTCGCCTCGGCGGAGAACCCCTTCGCCAGCGCGCATGTCGGTGGGTCCGAGCTATACGTCAGCGAAGTAGACGAGAGCGACGGATCGATCGCGTTGTATCGGCCGACGGTGGGGGTGCTGCTCAACGTCAGCCTTGACCACAAGAGCATGGATGAGTTGCGCCTGCTTTTCGCTGACTTTCTGCGCGCATCGGCGACCTGCGCGGTCAACCTCGATGATCCCGAGGTGAAGGCGCTCGCGCAGGGACTGGGTGCGATCACTTTTGGCGTCTCAGACCCCTCGGCAAGGATCTCGGTAGAACCAGGTTCGGCCGACTACGGAATGTCAGGCCTGAGTGCGGTCGTGACCGATGGCAGTGACGGGTCCGCGGACCGGCTAAGTCTGGCGATGCCGGGACGGCACAACCTGGCAAACGCGCTCGCGGCTATTGCCGGTGCGGCGGCGGCGGGGGTTGCGCCAAGCGAGGCCGTCGCGGCGCTCAGTTCGTTCAGGGGGCTCGCTCGCCGGTTCGATGTGATCGGCACGAGTCCGGGCGGCATTACCGTGATCGACGACTTTGGACACAACCCCGAGAAGTGCGCCGCGACCTTGCGTACGCTGAAGCAACATTCCGGGCGGGTGATCGCGTTCTTTCAGCCCCACGGTTATGGTCCCCTGCGACAGATGGGGCGCGAACTCGCTGACACCTTTGCACGAGAGCTTGGACCTGATGACGTGACGATCATCTGCGACCCGGTCTACTTCGGCGGCACTGTGGACCGCAGCGGCGGATCGCAAGATGTGGTCGCCGCGATCTCTGCGGCGGACCGCTCCGCCGAATACATTGCAGAGCGTGCGGCGGTGGCCGATCGCATCGCGGCCATTGCGCGCGACGGCGACCGGATCGCGATCATGGGTGCGCGGGATGACACTTTGACCGAGTTCGCGCGAAACCTGCTGGCCCGCCTCAGGTGACGACGCTCAGTGCGCTTCGGCTTCCTTGCCGACGCCGTGCCCCATCCGCAGCACTTTGTGCATGACGAACACGATGAGCATGCCGAGAGCAAGGCCGACCAGCGCCGATATCGCTGCGTAAGTGAGCCATCCGGCGACCCCGGCGAACGCGCCGGTAGCCTCCTCGACCGCGTGCTGCGCCCCATGCGCCAGATCCGAGGGCGCGTGCAAATTAAGCTCATGCAGCCCATGAAGGACGATGCCGCCGCCTACCCACAGCATGGCGATCGTCCCGATCAACGACAGCGCGGTCAGCAATATGGGCATTGCTTTGAGCAACGCCCGGCCAATTGCCTGCGCGCTCGTCGAGGCTCGCTCAGTCATGTGCAGGCCCACATCGTCCATCTTCACGATCAGCGCCACAGCGCCATAGACGATCGCGGTGATCGCGATGCCCACCGCTGCGAGGGCGATAGCGCGGGTCCAGAAGCTGTCTGTCTGGGTGGCGACCTCGTTCAGCGCGATGGCCATGATCTCGGCCGAAAGGATCAGGTCCGTCCGGATGGCGCCGGCAATCCGCTCCTGCTCGAACTTCGCGGGATCGTCGATCGCATCCTCAAGCGTCTTGCCGTGCTTTTCCCCGCCAAGCTTCTCCAGTACCTTTTCCGCACCCTCGAACGCGAGATAGCTGCCGCCCAGGATCAGAATGTAGGTGATCGCCTGGGGCAGCAGCCAGCTCAGCAAGAGCGCCCCCGGCAGCAGGAACAGCAGCTTGTTCTTCAAACTGCCCTGCGCGATCTTGGCGATGATCGGCAATTCGCGCGAGGGATGAAGGCCGGTCACGTAGGACGGCGTGACCGCCGCATCGTCGATGACCACGCCCGCAGCTTTGGTCCCCGCCTTGCCTACGGCAACACCGACATCGTCGATCGACGCCGCTGCGACCCGCGCGATGACCGAAATGTCGTCAAGCAAAGCAACCAGTCCGCCGGGCATTCTGTTCTCCTTGTCCGGCGGCGCCTGCCCCGTCCCAGCCAAGCGCACAAGCCTTGCTTTTGTGCCGCAGGGCGCTATGTGCGCCGCTTCTCCGGGCCGAGCCTTGGGATGGAAGAAAGCCGGAGGGGCCCCTGCGATCCGCGCGGGATGTGCCAGCGATCGGTAACAACAAGGACGTGAGACATGGCTCTTTACGAGCACATTTTTCTCGCGCGTCAGGATCTGAGCCAAGCTCAGGTCGATGCACTGGCCGCGACGGCCACCGAGATCGTCGAAGCAAACGACGGCAAGGTGACCAAGACCGAGACCTGGGGTCTCAAGAATCTCGCCTACAAGATCGACCGCAACCGTAAGGCGCACTTCGTGCTGCTGAACATCGAGGGCCCTGGCGCCGTCGTGGCCGAGCTTGAGCGCCAGACCCGGATCAACGAAGACATCATCCGCTACCTCACCGTACGCGTCGAAGAGCACGAAGGTGGCCCGAGCGTGATGATGCGCAAGAGTGACCGCGATCGCAAGCCGCGTCGCGACCGTGAGGAGCGCGACTGATGGCCCGCCCGTTTTTCCGCCGCCGCAAGTCGTGCCCGTTCTCGGGCAAGAATGCGCCGAAGATCGATTATAAGGACGTGCGCCTGCTGCAGGGCTTCATGTCCGAACGCGGCAAGATCGTGCCGTCCCGCATTACTGCCGTGTCCGGCAAGAAGCAGCGTGAGCTCGCCACCGCGATCAAGCGTTCGCGCCAGATCGGCCTGCTTCCCTACATCGTGAAGTAAGGAGCGCGCTGACAATGGATATCATCCTGCTCGAACGCGTCGCCAATCTGGGCGCCATGGGCGATGTCGTGACCGTCAAGGACGGCTACGCCCGCAACTACCTGCTGCCGCAAAAGAAGGCGCTGCGCGCCAACGATGCGAACCGCAAGGTCTACGAAGCCAACCGCGAGCGTCTCGAGACCGAGAACGCGAACCGCCGCGGCGACGCCGAGAAAGCCGGCGAGAGCCTGGCAGGCGCCGAGATCGTCCTGATCCGTTCGTCGTCAAACGCTGGCCAGCTGTACGGCTCGGTCAGTGTCCGCGACGTGGTCCAGGGCCTCGAAGCTGGCGGCCACAAGGTGGACAAGCGTCAGGTCGTCTTGGGTCACCCGATCAAGACGCTCGGCATCCACGACATCACTATCGCCCTGCACCCTGAAGTGCACGTGACGGTGAAGGCGAACGTCGCCCGTTCGGACGACGAGGCCGAACTCCAGCGCCAGGGCGTCGATGTGATCGGCGCGATGGCTGAGGAAGAGCGCGGCGAGAGCGAAGGCTTCACCGAAGCCGTCGACAAGTCGCTTGAACCCGGCGAAATTCCCGCCGATCTCCTGGAAGAGCGCGCGGAAGCCAGCGAAAGCTGAGCCGGTTCTGCATGAGCATTCAAAGGGGCGCCGGGATCACCGGCGCCCCTTTTTTATGTGCAGTGCGTTAGCGCGACGGCCGCATAAGCCAGACCGCGGCACGATACTCCCGCTCAGCAGTAGGGTTGGCGAAGGAGATTTTTGCCGTGCCCATCAAGCTCAAGCCGCTCAGCCAGCAAACCATCGTGATCACGGGCGCTTCGTCAGGTATCGGACTTGCCACCGCACGACGCGCGGCGCGCGAAGGCGCAGCGGTGATGATGGTCTCCCGCAACCGAGAAGCCCTCGAACAGGCAGCAGCCGACATCCGGGCTGACGGTGGCCGCGCCGCCGTGTGCGTGGAGGACATCTCGGATGCCGGATGGGCGGACCGCGTGGGCGAGGCAGCGACGCGCGAATTCGGCGGTTTCGACAGCTGGGTCAACGACGCGGCCGTCGCGATGTACGGCGAGTTGAAGGATGTCTCCCTGGAAGAGCACCGCCGGGTCTTCGACGTCGGCTATTTTGGAACGGTTACGGGTTCGCTCTACGGGAGCAAGACGCTCCGCGATCGGGGCGGCGGGGCGCTGATCAATGTCGGTTCGGTCCTGTCCGAGCGCTCGGTGCTGTTGCAGGGCCCCTATTGCGCCATGAAGCATGCGGTGCTCGGCTTTACCGAATCCCTGCGGATGGAGCTCGAACGGGACGACGCCGGCGTGTCCGTTACCCTTATCAAGCCCAATGGCATCGACACGCCGTATCCCGAGCATGCGCGCAACAAGATGGACCGTCCGGCGGCGATCCCGCCAATATTGTACGATCCCGAACTCGTCGCGAAGGCGATCTGCTTTGCCTGCGCCAACCCAAAGCGAGAGCTGGTGGTCGGCGGGCAAGGGTTCATGATCACGAAGCTAGGCAACCTGATGCCGGGCGTGACCGACGTCATCATGGAACGATTCATGGGCGAATCGGCGCAGACCAGCAGCGTGCCGCCGGAGCCAGGGGCGAAGGACAACCTGTTCGAGCCGCGAGAGGATGGCCGGGTCCACTCCAACCAGAACAACCGGGTCCGCAAGACCAGTCTTGCACTAGAGGCGCAGATGCACCCCCTGACCACGACCGCTCTCGGCCTGGGCCTCGCTGCCGCGACTGTCGCTGTCGGCCTGATCCGTCCGCGCCAGTCCCGCGGCGGCTAGGCGCACAACTGCGCTAGGATTGCACGCGCGGCCGCGCTAACGGCGGATGATGCAATCGGTTGATATGATACTCACCCAGTTGAGCGAGCTATACACGCGCGCGGTGAACACCCTGCGCGAAGACATCGTCGCTTATGCGCGCAGCGGCGCCCTGCCCGCGTCCGGGCGGCGGATGGACGGCAGCTATGCCTATCCTGAACTGCGCATCCGCTTTGCCGGCGGCGAAGCGGCGCAAGGCCGCGGCCGCGCCTTCGGGCGGCTCAACGCACCGGGGGTGTACGCAACGACGGTCACCCGGCCGGCGTTGTTCGAAGATTACCTGCGCGAACAGCTACAGCATATCACCGGCGACTATACCGTGGAGATGGAGGTGCGGCCGTCGCGGCAGGAAATCCCCTTCCCCTACGTGCTAGACGGTGCTGCGGGCGCGGAAATGGCGGGGATTAGCCCGCAGGATCTCGCACGGCATTTTCCGGCCACCGAGTTGGCGCTGATCGGCGACGAACTAGCCGACGGGATCGACCTGAACATCGGCGACACTATCCCGCTGTCGCTGTTCGACGGGCTCCGGACAGACTTCTCGCTGGCGCGTCTGGCGCACTACACGGGCACGCGGATCGAGGATTTTCAGCGCTATATCCTGTTCACCAATTATCACCGCTACGTTGACGAGTTCGTGGACTGGGCGGCTGATCAGTTGGGCGAGAACGGCTCTGTGGCCCTTGCCGGGGCGGGCGGACTCATGCTGACGGAGCGCCGTGCCAACGCACGGCTCCAGCTGTCGGATACCGCGTGGCGGCGGCACCAGATGCCCGCTTATCACCTGATCGGTGAGAACCGATCCGGCATTACTTTGGTCAACATCGGCGTCGGGCCGTCGAACGCGAAGACGATCACCGATCACTTGGCCGTGCTCCGTCCGGAAGCATGGCTGATGATCGGCCACTGCGGCGGTTTGCGCCCCACCCAGAAAATCGGCGATTACGTGCTCGCCCACGCGTATCTTCGCGACGATCACGTGCTTGACCCGGTTCTCCCGCCGGAGATCCCGCTGCCGGCGATCGCCGAAGTGCAGCAAGCACTCTACGGCGCGGCCGAAGAAGTGAGCGGCGCTCACGGCGCCGACCTCAAGCAGCGCATGCGCACGGGGACCGTGGTCACCACCGACGATCGCAATTGGGAACTGCAGTACACGCAGTCGGCCCGCCGCATGTCCCTTTCGCGCGCGGTCGGGGTCGACATGGAAAGCGCCACCATCGCCGGCCAGGGATACCGCTTCCGGGTCCCCTACGGCACGCTACTGTGCGTCAGCGACAAACCGCTGCATGGAGAAATCAAGCTGCCTGGCCAGGCGAACAAGTTTTATGAAGAGGCGATCGCCGCCCACTTGCAGATCGGCGTGACCGCCTGCCGCCGGCTGCGTGACGAAGGCGACCGGCTGCACAGCCGCAAGCTGCGGGCATTCAACGAGCCGCCCTTTAGATAAGGAGGTCTGCGTGGCGGCGTGATATGTCACCTGCCATGAGCATGGAACTGTTGGCGCCCGAAGCACGCTCCGTCGCTGGGCGCGTCGTCATCGTCACCGGCGCCGCCAGCGGCATCGGCCGAGCGACTGCGCGATTGTTCGCGGCGCACGGAGCGCAAGTCGCCGTGACCGACATCGACCAGAACGCCTGCGACCGCGTGGCTGCTGAAGCTGGCGGCGGCGCACGCGGCTATGCGCTCGATGTCGCTGATCCCCGAGCGATCGAACGAGAAGTGGCGCGGATCGCCAGCGATTTCGGCGGGATCGATATCCTGGTCAACAACGCCGGCATCTCGGCTTTCGCGTCGCTCGATAATGGTGATCATTATGAGAAAGTCTGGACGCGGGCGCTTTTGATCCTGCTGACCGGCCAGCAGAGGATGGTTCGCGCCGCCCTGCCCCATCTCCGTCGCAGCGAGGCGCCGCGGATCGTCAACATTGCCTCGACCGAAGGGCTCGGCGCGACCGCGGGTGACACACCGTATGTTGCGGCCAAGTCGGGTGTGGTCGGCCTCACCCGGGGGTTGGCGGTCGACCTAGGGAAGGAGGGCATCACCGTAAACTGCATCTGCCCGGGTCCGATCAACACGGGCATGACGGCGAGCGTGGCAAACGAGGCCAAAGCTGAGTTTGCCCGCCGCCGGACTGCGCTTCGCCGCTACGGAGAGCCCGAGGAGGTGGCGCATATCGCCCTCAGCCTCGTGCTCCCCGCCGCAAGTTACATCACCGGTGCGATCATCCCGGTCGACGGCGGGCTGATGGCGCGCAACGCCTGAACAGAGGCATGCGCGCGCACCTTCTTACCAGCCAGTCGGCTTGCCCTTGTTCTGTTGATCGAGCCACTTCTTGAGCGGCGCGAAGTATTCCAGCATCGGCTTGGCGCTCATTTCACTGGTACCGGTGAACACCTTGAGCGCGTCTGGCCAAGGCTTCGACGCACCCATTTCCAGCATCGCGTTCAGCTTCTGGCCCACTTCCTTGTTGCCGTAGAAACTGCAGCGATGCAGCGGCCCCTTCCAGCCCGCCTGCTCGCAGGCTGCCTGGTAAAACTGGAACTGCAGAATCCGGGCGAGGAAATAGCGCGTGTACGGCGTGTTGCCGGGAATGTGGAACTTGGCGCCAGGGTCAAACGCATTCGCAGGGCGCTCAACCGGAGGGACGATGCCCTGGTATTGCTTCTTAAGATCGACCCAAGCCTGATTATACGTTGCCGGGGTAATCGACCCGTCGAACACGCCCCAACGCCATTTGTCCACCAGCAGGCCGAATGGCAGGAACGCGACCTTGTCCATCGCCTGGCGCAGCAGCAACCCGGTGTCCTTGTCGGCGCTCGGCACCTTCGATTTATCGAGCAGGCCGATGTCGACCAAGTACTGCGGAGTGATGGACAGGGCGACGAAGTCCCCGATCGCCTCATGGAACCCGTCGTTCGCGCCATTGAGGTAGGCAAGCGACTGCCCGTTGTAGGCGCGCTGGTAATAGTTGTGGCCGAGTTCGTGGTGAATGGTGATGAAATCGTCCCCATTCACCTTGGTGCACATCTTGATGCGGATGTCGTCCTTGTTGTCGACGTTCCATGCTGAGGCGTGACACACGACCTCACGGTCCGCCGGCTTCACGAACATCGAGCGCTCCCAGAATGTCTGGGGCAGCGGCTCGAACCCGAGCGAGGAATAGAACCCCTCGCCGATCTTCACCATGTCCAGCGGCGTCTTGCCCTGCGCCTTGAGCAACTCACCGATGTCATAGCCGACATCGCCCGCACCCGCCGGTGCGACGAGTGGGTAGATGTTGCCCCACTCCTGCGCCCACATGTTACCCAGCAGGTCGGCGCGGATCGGACCGGTCTTGCTTTGCACGGCGTCGCCATACTTTTCGTTGAGCTTCCAGCGCACGTACGTGTGCAGCGCCTCGTACAGCGGCCTGGTTTCCTGCCACAGCCGCTCGGTCATCGCGGTGAATTCCGCCGGGCTCATGTCATAGCCCGAACGCCACATGGCACCGGTGTCGGCGAAGCCGAGCTCGGCCGCACCGTCATTGGCGATCTCGACCATTCGAGCGTAGTCGTCCTTCATCGGCGCCCCGACGTTGGTGTGCCAGCTGGCCCACATTTCCGAGAGCTCGGCTGGGGTCCGCTCGAGATTGCCCATCTCGGCCTCGATGTCGGAGCCGTTGATTTCCTTTCCGTTGAGCGTGCCCTTGCCCTTGCCATATTGCGATTGCAGGTTGGTCGCGATCGTGTTGAGCTCAGTGGCTGCTCCGGGGGTGGTCGGCGCGGGTAAGACGATGCCGTTGCGCAGGATATCGAGCTTGCGCTTCACATCGGCATCGAGCCCCGGAAGCGCGGCGTAGCGAGCAGCCTCAAGGGCATATCGGACGCTTTTTTCGGTGCCGACAGCGTTGATTTGAGAGGCCAGCGCATCGGTATCATGCGTGATGTACGTCGCGTTGACCCAGTTCACCCGGCTGGCCTCGACCGTGTAATCGAACAGGTCCTTCTCGGCCGCCGCGACGAATTGCGCCGCCCCGGCAGCAGTCATCGGATAAGCAAGTGCTGTCGCCGGCGCGGCAACGGGGGCGGCATCCTGCGCGTAGGCGGGAGCCGCAAGGGCGACAGCAAGCGCGGCAAGCGCGACGGAAGCGTGCTTCATCATTGACCTCATTGAAAATGCGACGTTCTGAATAGTTGTGACGGATTAACGCCTAAGACCTGAGGGCTGGCTTAATCAACCCGTGAGGAAAGCGACGAGCGCGTCCCCCAGCGCCGGCTCGGTCACCGAGCTCATATGGGTGCCGGGGATTTCGGTCAGCGTCGCGTCAGGCAGCGCGGCGACCAGCTTGTGCGGATCGCCATTATCGCGGTCGTCTGTCCCACATAGCACCAGCGTGGGCATCGCGATCCTGGCCAATTCTGCCTGATCGGTGTCCGCCACCGACTCCAGCAGCAGCCGCGCGGCCACCCGGTCCACCTTTTGCGTCTTCATGAAACTGACCGCCATGAACGCCGGATCTCCGTGCTTCACGTGATCGAACCGGGCGAGCGCATCAAGGAAGAACGCGGCGCGCCGGTTCCACCCGGCCAGTCCTTCCAACCCCATTCCCGCGAGCACCAGTCGCCGAGGGTCCAACCCGGCGATGACCGCCCGAGCGGCCGTGCGGGACCCAAGGGAAAAGCCTACCAGATCGAAATCGTCGAGCGCGAGCTCGTCAACAAGTGCGAAGATATCGCGCACCAGCACGTCGCGCGGATAGGCAGCCGGCTCGTGCGGCTTTGCGCTGGCTCCATGTCCGCGCAGGTCCGGCATGATCGCCTCAAATCCGGCAGCGGCAAGCCGTTCAGCGTGGCCGAACTTGATCCAGTTTGTCCCGGCTTCCGAAAACAATCCGTGCAAGAGCACGACCGGACGCCCAGCCCCCAACCGGTGCACCGCCAATGGCTGACCATCAAAACCGGATACCGTCGTCAGTGTTGCATCGCCCACTCTGTCATCTCCCTTGGTCACATCGGACGCTGGGCGCCGGTGTGTCGCCAGTTCTGCGTCAGTACATCGTACTCATGCGAGCGGATGCGAGTCAGGTGACGAGTGTTCGACCACGCATCGCTCAGGGTTTCCGAGCCCGGCATAAATAGCTCCGCAGGGCGGTCTGCGCATGATAACGCAACCCGCCGCATTCGCAGCCGCGCTCTTTCGTAACTGGCCGCGGGCAAGCTTCTATCGTGTCGCATGGATTGCGAAAGGCATTTGCCGCGCTCGTCAGGATTGCAATTTGCAACTGTTTGAGCTTTGAACCCCCACATGAAGACCATTGTCATAAGTTTAGGGCTCGATGGCTGACGCAGAGCCCTTCGCTCCAGACAATGTGACCAGCGAGGCGCAGGACGCCCCTGCCAAGGCTGCCAAGCCCAAGCGGCGGATCGGGCGGCTGGCGCTGATGGTGGCATTGCCGCTGGTACTGGTGGTGGGCGGCGGGCTGTACTGGCTGAGCCTTCAGGGCAAGGTTTCGACCGACAACGCATACGTCCAGCAGGACAAGGTGTCGATCAGCGCGGAAGTTGCCGGCAGAATCGTCCACGTCGCCGTCAAGGAGGGGCAGACGGTCACGCAGGGCGACCTGTTGTTCCGCATCGATCCCGCACCGTTTCGCCTGCAAATCCAGGAAGCGGACGCGCAGATCGCGTTAGCGCAGGCGAGCGTCACCGCTTTGGAAAACTCGTCGGACCTGTCCGGCGCCGACATCTCGGCTGCGAACGAAGACATCGGTTTTGCGCAAGCCACGCTCAATCGTCAGCAAGCTTTGTGGCGCCGCGGGTTCACCACCAAGGCCGATCTGGAGGCTGCGCAGCACGCGGTCGCCGAGGCGCGTGAACGGCTGCGGGCGGCACAGGCGCGGCAGGAAGAGGCGCGCGCCCGCCTTTCGACCGGCGCTCAAGTGCCTGACGAGAATCCCCAGATTGCCGCCGGCAAAGCGCAAAGAGCAGTCGCCCAGCTGAGCCTCAGCCGGACCGAAGTGCGCGCCCCGCTAAGCGGCCGGGTCGCGCAGGCAGATCGGCTGCAGCAGGGCCAGCAGTTGGTCCAGGGGGTGCCCGTGCTGACCTTGGTCGCGACCGAGACCACGTACGTTGAGGCGAACTTCAAGGAGACCGATCTCGATAAGATGGCGGTCGGTCAGCCGGCGGAAATTCGCTTCGATGCGTATCCCAACCTGACGGTAAAGGGCCACGTCATGTCGATCGGAGCGGGCACAGGGTCTGAATTCTCGGTCTTGCCGGCGCAGAACGCCACCGGCAATTGGGTGAAGGTCACGCAGCGTGTTCCCGTGCGCATCGCCATTGACGGCAAACCCCCACGCCAGATGATCGCCGGACTATCGACCGACGTGACGGTCTTCACAGACGGCCGCAAGCGTTAAGACAGTGTCCGCCGTCCGCGTCTGGCGTTGAGCGTGTGCCGCGGCAATCTGACGAAACGCTAGTGCTCGTTCAACGGAAGAAACAGTTCTGCCCGGCATAAAGGCTCGCGATCTTCGCGTCGCGACCCTCGCCTTCAACGAACCCCCGGATCGGGCGGCCGTCAGCGGCGAGGTACTCGAACTCACCGTCAAGCGTGCTGTTCTCGATCATTCGCGCACTTCGCGCGATCTTGAGGTCGCGCATCGGCTTGCCCGGCATCACGCTGTCGCTGGTCAGGACGCCTTCTCCTTCGCGAGCCATCCAGCCGACGAGCTCGCCATCCTGAAAATTGAGCGTGATCGGCCCGTAGCGCGCGAACTCCATGGGTCCTGCGCCGCACTCGTCATTTCGACTGTTTTCGGGCGCGCCGAACACTCTGGCTGCCACCGGCTCGATCGACCCACGCGGCGTGCCGAACGTAAACTCGCCGGTCTTGCCGCCCGGCAAATCGAAGATCACGCCTTGTGAATCTACGATCGCCTTGCCTTGGCGCTTCGCGCTGACGCCAGCAGACTTGTCTATCTTCGATACATCAGACGTCGGGGCGCTGCCCACCCGACCACAACTGGCAAGCACCAGCGCGGCGAGCACCCAAAGGGGTCGCAAGGTCACCCTCTCTTCAGGTGCCGCCGACCGAGCAGTTCGGCAATCTGTACCGCGTTCAATGCGGCACCCTTCCGCAGGTTATCGGACACGCACCAGATGTTGAGCCCGTTCTCCACCGTGGGATCTTCGCGCACCCGACTGACGAAGGTGGCACCGTCACCGACGCACTCGACCGGCGTTACGTAGCCGCCGTCCTCACGCTTATCGATCAGCATCACACCCGGCGCCTCGCGCAGGATGTCCATTGCCTGTTGCGCGGAGATTTCGCGCTCGAACTCCACGTTCACCGATTCGGAGTGGCCCACGAACACCGGCACGCGTACGCACGTGGCTGTGACCTTGATCTTGGGGTCGAGGATCTTCTTGGTTTCGACCACCATCTTCCACTCTTCCTTCGTCGAACCGTCGTCGAGGAAGCTGTCGATGTGCGGGATCACGTTGAACGCGATCTGCTTGGTGAACTTTTTGGTCTCCACCTGATCGCCGACAAATATCGCGCGGCTCTGCTGGAACAGCTCGTCCATCCCTTCCTTCCCCGCACCGCTGACCGACTGGTAGGTCGAGACGACCACGCGCCGGATTCCGGCCGCATCGTGCAGCGGCTTCAGCGCAACGACCATCTGCGCGGTGGAACAGTTGGGATTGGCGATGATGTTGCGTTTGGCATAGCCGTCGATCGCGTCGGGATTAACCTCCGGCACGACAAGCGGCACGTCGGGATCCATGCGGTAGAGCGAGGAATTATCGATCACCACGCACCCTGCCGCGGCAGCTTTCGGAGCATATTCCTTTGCAGGCCCGCTGCCGGCGGCAAACAGAGCGATGTCCCAACCCGCGAAATCGAAATGTTCGATGTTGCGGCACTTGAGCATCTTGCCCGTGTCCCCGAATTCGACTTCCGTGCCGGTGGAACGGGAACTCGCGACCGCCGCGACTTCGTCGCACGGGAACTCACGCTCAGCCAGGACGGCGAGCATCTCACGTCCGACATTGCCGGTCGCGCCGACCACGGCCACCCGGTAACCCATCGCTACCACTCCTGAAGATTAGCGGAGCGGTCACCTAAGGGCGGCACTCCCGAGAGACAAGCGTTTCCAAGAAACGCGGAAGCAACACGGCAAAAGGCGCCCCGGTCACCCGGAGCGCCCTTCCATAGCCTGAAAGTCTGCTTACTGGCTGACGGGCTGCTTGCGCTCGGCGATACGAGCCCGCTTGCCGGTCCGGCCGCGCAGGTAATACAGCTTGGCACGCCGCACCACACCGCGGCGCACGACCGTCACGCTTTCGACGTTCGGCGAATAGAGCGGGAAAACGCGCTCCACGCCTTCGCCGAAGCTCATCTTGCGGACGGTGAAATTGCTGTTGATGCCGCGATTCGAGCGCGCGATGCACACGCCTTCGAAGTTCTGGGTACGCGTGCGGGCGCCTTCGACGACGCGCACGCCCACGCGCAGCGTGTCGCCGGCGCGGAAGGTGGGCATTTCCTTGCCCTGGGTCAGGGCCTCGATGGCTTCCGCCTCGAGCGTCTGGATCAGGTTCACTGGTCCGTGTCCTTCATTTCACGCCGCGCACCAGAGGCAGGTCGGCCCCGAACGCCACAATAGCGTTCCCAAAGGTCCGGCCTGCGTAGCCGTGTATCGGTCTCGGCCATGGCCTTGCGC
This sequence comes from Parafrankia sp. BMG5.11, assembly GCF_004337455.1. Taxonomy (NCBI): domain Bacteria; kingdom Bacillati; phylum Actinomycetota; class Actinomycetes; order Frankiales; family Frankiaceae; genus Parafrankia; species Parafrankia sp. BMG5.11. Next base: position 210,159 of record NZ_SJXI01000014.1, read on the forward strand.
CAGCCTGAGATTTTCGCATGATCCCCCGATCGCAGCACTTCGGGGATCGTGCGCCCTTCCCATATCGATGGTCGGGTATACTGCGGATATTCGAGCAGCCCTTCTTCGAAGGATTCCTCGGCCCCGCTAGTCGGCGCGCCCATTACGCCGGGCAGCAGGCGAATGCAAGCATCGAGCAGGGCCAGTGCAGCAGGCTCTCCGCCCGAAAGAACGATGTCGCCGAGTGAGACCTGTTCGATCACAGGACGCGCTTCAAACAGCCGTTCGTCGAACCCTTCGAACCGGCCGCACAGGATGACTGCGCCTGGCCCGTCCGCGAGCGCCCGGATCCGTGCTTGGGTGACCGGCGCACCGCGCGGCGTCATGGCAAGCACAGGCCGATGATCCGTGACGCTATCGACCGCCGCCGCCAGAATGTCGGCTTTCAATACCATTCCTGCGCCGCCCCCGGCTGGGGTATCATCGACCGTGCGGTGCTTGTCAGTGGCAAAATCGCGAATTTGCACTGCTTCCAGCGACCAGTCGCCGCGCGCAAGAGCGCGCCCTGCAAGAGAAACGCCCAGTGGCCCGGGAAACATCTCGGGATATAGCGTTAAGACGGTGGCGGCGAAGGTCATGGTCTCAAGCCCATGCGCAAGGCCGGAGGGCAAGGCAACAATGACTGACGAAAACACACCCGACGATTGCATCATCATCGGTGCCGGGCCGGCGGGTCTGACGGCGGCGATCTATCTCGCCCGCTATCACCTTTCGATCCGCCTGTTCGACAGTGGCACCAGCCGCGCGGCCTGGATCCCATGCACTCACAATCATGCGGGCTATCCCGACGGTATCGAGGGCAAGGAGTTGCTTCGCCGAATGCGCGAACAGGCGCGCAAGTACGGTGCCGTGCGCGAAGAGAAGCTGGTCAATCATCTCGCCAAGATCGACGACCACTTCGTCATCGGCACCGACAGCGGAACGTACACCGCACGCTCGGTGCTGCTCGCGACGGGCGTGGTCAATCGCCGTCCCGCAGCCCTGTCCGACGATGTCCATGATGAGGCGCTCGCCCGCGGCCTGGTGCGCTACTGCCCGGTGTGTGATGGTTACGAAGTGACCGACAAGCGTGTCGCGGTGATTGGCTCAGGCGGGCACGGAAGTGCCGAAGCGATGTTTCTCCGGGGCTTCACGCGTAATCTCACACTGGTTTGCCCGAAGGGGGAACACGACCTGGATGATGAGCAGAGACAGACACTGCGAGAGGCGGGGATTGTCGTCGAGGATGGACCTTGCGGCGGGTTTGCGATCGAGGGCGACGCCCTTGCCTTCGATACGGGCACTCGGCGGATGGCGTTTGACAGTGTGTACCCGGCACTTGGCAGCCATGTGCGTTCGGAACTGATCGAACTGATCGGTGCCAATACCACCGATGACGGCTGCGTCCTGACCGATGATCATTACGAGACCTCCGTCCCGGGCCTCTTCGCTGCGGGCGACGTCGTGAAGGGCCTCGATCAGATCAGCAATGCGATGGGCCAGGCGGGGGTGGCGGCGACCACCATCCGCAACCACCTGGCGCGGGAAAAGCCTATCTGGCGCTAACCCGATTTCCGGTCGGATTTCTTCTTTTTCATCGCATCGTGGAAGCGATCGGCCCACCCCGGCTTTACCAGCTGCTCACCGCGCACCATGCGCAGTTCCCCGTCGGCCACATCGCGGCTGACCGCGCTTCCGGCGGCCACGATCGCGTCCGCGCCGATCCTGACCGGGGCGATCAAGGCACTGTTGGAGCCAATGAAGGCGCGTTCGCCGATCACGGTCTTGTACTTGAAGTACCCGTCGTAATTGCACGTGATGGTGCCCGCACCGATGTTGGCCCCCGCTCCGACCTCGGCATCGCCCAGGTATGTGAGGTGATTGGCTTTAGCACCCTCTCCCAGCACCGCTTTCTTCATCTCGACGAAGTTGCCAACCTTGGCGCCGCGTTCCATCACCGCGCCGGGCCGCAGCCGCGCGAACGGGCCAACCTCGCAGCCCTCTCCCACTATAGCTCCTTCCAGATGTGAGAAACCCCGGATCGTCGCGCCGTCAGCAACGCTGACGCCCGGACCGAAAAACACGTTGGGCTCGATCGTAACATCCCGGCCGAGTGCCGTATCCCAGCTGAAAAACACTGTCTCTGGCGCTCTGAGCGAGGCGCCGTTCGCCATGGCCTCTTCGCGCTTCAAGTCCTGCCACTGCGCTTCTGCCACCGCGAGTTCGCCGCGGGAATTGATGCCGGCCACCTCGTCGGCCAGATCGGTAACTACGACCGCGCTCTTGCGCCCATCGCCGCGCGCCACATTGACCGCATCGACCAGGTAGTACTCACCGGCGGCGTTATCGTTACCGACGCGGCCCAACAGGGCGAACAGGTCCTCCCCGCGCGCCGCCATCAGGCCTGAGTTGCACAGCCGGCATGCACGCTCCGCTTCGTTCGCATCCTTATGCTCGACCATCTTCTCGATCGTGCCATCGGAACCGGCAATGACGCGTCCGTATTGCAGCGTATCGGCAGGCTCGAAGCCGAGCACCACGATGGCCGGAGCATCATCCTGATGCAGGCGGTCGAGCATGCGTTGCATGGTCTCCGCCCGGACGAACGGCACGTCCCCGTAGAGGATCAGGACGTCGCCAGCGAAGCCTTCGAGACAGGCCTGGGCCTGTTGCACCGCGTGGCCCGTGCCCAGTTGAGGCTCTTGCAGGGCGGTCGTCGCGCGCCCGCTGACCGCCGCTTCGATCTGCTCGCGCCCGCTGCCAACGACCACCACCGTCCGGCTCGGCCCCAGTGCATCCACGCTGGCCATCAAGTGATGCAGCATCGGCCGTCCACCGATCGGGTGGAGGACCTTGTGCAGATCGCTTTTCATGCGGGTGCCCTTGCCCGCGGCAAGGATTACAGCGGCGAATTCTCTCATGCGGACGCCAATGGCACCAATTCCTTGCGGTTGAAAGAATGCAGGGTATTCCCGGGGATCGATGGCTGATTTTCCTTTCGACATCGTCGGTTTCGACCTCGACGGCACCTTGCTGGAAACCCACCGCGACCTGGGGGCGGCGGTCAATCACGCATTAGGCGTCGGCGGGTTCGAACCCGTTCCGGTGGAAGCGATCGAGGGTCTGATCGGCGGCGGCGCGAAGATGATGCTGAAGCGCGTGATCGACAGCCGCGGAGGACTGCCGGACGAGGAATTTCGCCTGCTCTACAAGGCGCTGCTGGCATTTTACGCGGAGAACAACTGCGTGCACACGCGCCCGTACCCTGGCGCGGCCGACACGCTCGACCTGCTGGCCGCACGAGGGGTGCGCCTCGCGCTGGTGACCAACAAGTTCGAAAGTTTTGCCAGGGCGATTCTGGAACGGCTGAGCCTTGCGCGGCGATTCGAGGTTATCCTGGGCGGCGATACGCTCGGCAAAGGGCGATCGAAGCCGGCGCCCGATCCGCTGATCGAAGCGCGAGCACGGCTGGGCAACGGGCGCTTCGTATACATCGGCGACAGCAGCTACGACGTGTTGTCCGCCCGCGCCGCAGGGGTTCCGGTGGTGGTGGCTGCCTACGGCTATTGCGACAAGCCACCCACAGAGCTTGGGGGCGATGCCACCGTCGCAAATTTCGCTGAACTGATACCCGCGCTCGAGACGATGTAGCGCGGTTGCATAGCCGAGCGGTTGGTGCCAACGCCGCGACATACTTTACGGGCGCGTAAACCTCGCCCCTATCCAGGAGGACAAGCAGCATGACCATCTCGTTCAAGGACAAGGTTGCCATCGTCACCGGCGCTGGCGGCGGTTTGGGCCGCGAATACGCGCTCGAACTAGCACGGCGGGGCGCGAAGGTCGTCGTCAACGATCTGGGCGGCTCGCGCGACGGTACCGGCCACTCCGACATGGCTTTGCAGGTGGTCGAAGAGATCGAGCGGGCCGGCGGCGAGGCCGTCTCGAATGGCGCCTCGGTCACCGAATACGAGCAGATGGAAAAGATGGTCGCCGACGCCAAGCAGAAGTGGGGCGGCGTGCACATCCTCATCAACAACGCCGGCGTGCTGCGCGACAAGACCTTCGCCAAGATGGAGCCAAAGGACTTCGAATTCGTCGTCGACGTGCACCTCAACGGTTCGGCGTACGCCAGCAAGGCGTGCTGGGAGCTGATGCGCGAGCAGGCTTATGGCCGCATCCTGATGACGGCCTCTTCGACCGGCCTGTTCGGTAATTTCGGCCAGGCAAACTACGGCGCGGCGAAGCTCGGCCTCGCGGGCCTGACCAAGACGCTGCAGCTGGAAGGCGCAAAGTACGGGATCAAGGTCAATACGCTGGCACCGGTGGCCGGCACCCGCATGACCGAAGATCTGTTCCCTGAGCAGGCGTTCAAGCTGTTCGCGCCCGAGAACGTCGTGCCCGCAGCCCTGTATCTTGTCAGTGAAGACGCGCCGACCAATGCGATCGTCGGTGCCGGCGGCGGCGGCTATCATTCCGCCTGGGTGATGATGAACGATGCCGTCTGGCTGCCCGAGCAGGAGCGGACTGTCGAAGGCTTCGCCGCGAACTGGGAACAGATCAGTGCGCAGACCAATCTGCGTTCGCCCAATTCGGGCAGCGAGCAATCGGGCGCGATCATGACGGCGATGCAGAAGGTGACCGGCGGCAACGGACCCTCGTCCGCACGCGGCTGAACGAGGCAAGGCCGAAGACGCCGGGCTCGAGCCGGCGCTTCGGCCTTAGTCGACAGCTTTTAGCAGACGGCGCTCGACCGGGGCCAGTACCCCGGCGAGTTCGTGACCGCGCTTCAGCACCTGGCCGTGCTCCCCAAACAGGGTCCACATGCCTTGACGCCCGCGCAACGCAGGCCGCTTCTCGATCCGCGCCTGGGGCCGCTCCGCGGCCCTGCGGAACGCTGCGAACGCGGCGAAATCGCGCGTGAAGTCCATCGCATAGTCGCGCCACTCCCCCGCGGCCACCATACGACCGTAGAGGTCAAGGATGCGCGACAGTTCATCCCGCGCGAAACCCACTTGGCCAACACCTCGCCCGGGGAACGGGAGAACAGAGCCCCCTTGGCCAAAGGTCATCCGCGCTTGGCTCCCCCGCGGCGCGGGGAACCGGCGGACGCCGGGATCGCAGCCCTGAGCTGAGCGATCTCCTCCCGCAGTGCGGCAAGTTCGCTTTCCAGCTTCTCGACGCAGTCGCGACTGGGCGCACACGGCTCTTCACACGGCGTGCCGTACGGCAGAAAATCCTTGATCCACTCTTCGGCGGGCACGAGCGTCGACCGCGCCTTGAGACCGATCATCGTCGCGCCTTCGGGCACGTCGTCCGTGACGACGGCATTCGCGCCGACCCGGGCGCGGTTGCCCAGAACGATCGGACCGATGACCTGCGCCCCCGATCCGATGATTACGTTGTCCCGCACGGTCGGATGGCGCTTTCCTCCAATCCCGTTGGTGGGGTTCGTCCCGCCCAGGGTCACGCACTGATAGATCGTGACGTTGTCCCCGATCTCCGCCGTCTCCCCGATCACGACAAAGCCATGGTCGATGAACAGGTTACGGCCGATCACTGCGCCGGGATGAATATCGATCGCGGTGAGAAAGCGGCTGAAATGGTTGATCAGCCGCGCCAGGAAAAACAGCCGCGCTTCATAAAGCCAGTGCGCCGCGCGATGCAGGCCAACGGCGATCACTCCGGGATAGAGCAATATCTCCCATCGGGAGTGCGGCGCAGGATCCCGCGCGCGGATGGAATCCAGGTAACCATAGAGACGGTCGAACATCGGGTCCCAGACTCCCACCATTGTTGCCTCAAAGCAAGCGCGGCTGCTCCGCACCTTGCACCGCTTCGAGCGCGTCGCGCCACACCGACAGCGTCGGCGGAACCATCCGCTCCAGACTTAGCCGATCCACCGTCGCGACGATCGCTTCGATCCCGGCAAAGGTACGCTCCACGCGCGGAACCAAGTAAGTAAGCGCGCCTTCGCTTACGACAAGGGAGCGCGCCGCGGCGTGGGTCTGGATCAGCGCCGCGACCATCTCGTCGTCTGGGAAGCCGATGGTCAGATGGAGCGCGGCACCAAGGCGGCTACGCAAGTCCGGCAGGGTGACAGGCCAAGGGTCGCGGCTGGTTACGAGCAGCAGCGGACGCCCGCTTTCCTGGGCGCGGTTCCAGCGATGAAACAGCTCTGTCTCGTCAGCCGCGTCGGCGTCATCGCAGACTTCGATACCGCCTTGCCCTTCAGCCCAGCGAGCCAGCAGCGACTTGCCGCTGCGGGGCTGCCCTGCGAGGATAGCGACCAGAAAGGGCCATGCGGCGGGTTCGGACAGGGCGTCGATGACGGTCTGATTGGCGTTACCGATAACGATACGCACCGGGTCGTCCGCCCGCCGCGTCATCAGCGGCAGCGCGATCTGGCCCATTACCGGCTGATCGCGAAAGAATTGCCCGATTGGCGAACGGTGTAGCCCCGGCCGCGCAACGCCGCCGCAAAGCCCGCCGCGTCGCCGGCGAAGCTGACCGAGAGGACCGATGTCCCTCCGATGGCCGCGCTCGTCACCGCCGCTCCGCGCACGCCGATCGCGGCGCGCACCGACGCGACGGCGCCTTCGAATGCCGCGGGGTCAGGAGTTGGCACCTGTACGGTGAAGCTGTTGATGACCGCGGGCGTTCCGGTTTCGGTTGGAGTCGGCGCGGGAGGCGTCCCGGCAGCGCTCGCAGCGTTTCGCGCAGCGGTAGCGCGGGCGCGTTCCTGCGCATCGGCTGCCCGGCCAAGCTCGATCAATTGCAGGATTGCCGGATCGATCTGCGGCTCCCCCAGGTTGAGCGTCGGATCGGGTTTGAGCTTGCCGTCAGTCAGCGCCTGTTCGTAGATCGCGTTGAAACGGAGCACCGCCTGATCAAGCATCGTGGGCAGCGACGCCTGATTGGGAGCCGTCAGCTTGAAAGTGGCGAGGTAGGTACTGTCCGGCCCGTAGCGGGCGGTGAAGGTGCCCTGCACCGGGCCGCCCGGATATTGGTACTTCAGATCGGCGATCGCGATCAACACGTCGCTGGCACCGAACTGATCGAGCACGTTGCGCCACCAGGTCCGGCTGCGCCGCGTAGTCTGGCCGTACGTTACCAGCAGCGAATCGCCGCCCGAGCCGACGGGCCGCACATAGTCGATCCGGCTCCCGCCCGGCTGGTATTCGGCCCATGCACGCTGCCACGGGTTGCGGATCTCATAGACGGTCTGCGTGCCACCGGAAAATGTCACCGGGACCAGCAACAGGGGCGCTGAGCGAGCGATGGCTTCGCCCCGTCCCAGCAACCCGCCCGCGCGCGCGCGATCGAATACGATCCCGAGCCGGGCGATGTAACGGTTGGGGCCAAGCTCTTCACTCTCGACCACGACCGATGAGACCATGCTGTAAAGCTGACCATCGGGAATGGCGGGTCCGCCTATCTTCTTCCACGCCAGCTTCATCGCTTCGCGCCAGCCTTCGTCGCGCGCTTCCTCCGCGGTCTTGGCAGTCACGTCCACCTCGACGCCGCCCACCTGGATGTCGCCCGAGGCAGCCACCGCCGCGATGCCGCGATCGCCCGCGATCTGGGCGAGCAGAGCCTGGCCCCCCAGCAGCGCGCCAAGCGCAACCGTAAGTGCGATGACGCCGATCAGGGCGGCGCGGCGCGGGTCGCGCGGAAGGAGCATGCGGGTGGCCATGGGGAAACTCGCGGCCTTTTGCCCAAAGCCCCATGGAAATCCAAGTGCGAAAGCGTTACGCGCCGCGCATGGATGACCAGCGCCGCAACAGCCCCTACACTTATGCCGACGCGGGGGTGTCCATCGACGCCGGCAATGCGCTGGTTCGGGCGATCGCTCCACTGGCGAAGGCAACCGCGCGTCCCGGTGCGACAAGCGAACTCGGCGGGTTCGGCGGGTTCTTCGATCCCCGGGCCGCAGGGTACAGCGACCCGCTTCTAGTGGCGGCGAACGATGGCGTAGGCACGAAGCTCAAGCTCGCGATCGAACATGACCGTCACGATTCGGTCGGGATCGATCTGGTCGCGATGTGCGTCAACGATCTGATCGTCCAGGGAGCCGAACCGCTTTTCTTTCTCGACTACTTCGCGACCGGCAAGCTCGACAACGGCATCGCGGAGCGGGTGATCGCCGGCATCGCCGATGGATGCAAGCAGGCGGGTTGCGCGCTGATCGGCGGCGAAACGGCCGAAATGCCGGGAATGTATGCGGCTGGCGATTACGACCTGGCAGGCTTTTGCGTCGGGGCGGTGGAACGCGGCGAGCAGTTGACCGGCGATCGCGTGGCTCCCGGCCATGTGCTGCTCGGACTGGCCAGCAGCGGGGTGCATTCCAACGGCTTCTCGCTGGTTCGCCGGCTCGCGGCGGACAAGGACTGGCGGCTCGACCGCCCTGCCCTGTTCGATCCAGAAACCCGGATGATCGATGCGCTGATCGCTCCGACCCGCATTTACGTGCAAGCGCTGTTGCCGCTGATCCGTGGGGGGAAAATTGATGCTCTGGCGCATATCACCGGCGGCGGTTTGCTTGAGAATATCCCCCGGGTGCTGCCGGACGGCGCGCATGCGATGATCGACGGCGATGCCTGGGAGCAGCCGCGCCTGATGGCGTTCCTGCAGGCGCAAGGCGGGATCGAACCGGCGGAAATGGCGCGAACCTTCAACTGCGGCATTGGCATGGTTCTGGCGGTGGCGCCGGACTCTGCCCGCGAAGTGGCGGCGCAGCTGGAGGCGCGAGGGGAAACCGTGAGCCGGATCGGCGAAGTGATCGAGGGTCCGCGCGGCTGCACCGTCCGCGGAAGCGCCGGGACGTGGAGCGCCCGTGAAGCTTGGGAAGCGCGCCACGTTGGGTAAGCCTGCCAAGGTTGCCGTGCTGATCTCGGGCAAGGGCACGAACATGGCCGCGTTGCTTTACGCAAGCCGCGTTCCCGAGGCGCCTTATGCGATCGTGCTGGTGGCGAGCAACGACCCTCACGCCCCAGGCTTGGCCGTTGCCGAAGGCGAAGGCATCCCGACCTTCGCGCTCAGTCACACAGGTATGAGCAGGTCCGATCATGACGCAGCAATGGACGCGGCGATCCGCGCAAGCGGAGCGGAATACGTTGCGCTTGCCGGTTATATGCGAGTGTTGGGCAGCCAGTTCGTATCCGACTGGAGCGGACGGCTAACTAACGTGCACCCGTCGCTTTTGCCAAAATATCCCGGGCTGCATACGCACCGCGCGGCGCTGGCGGCCGGCGACGCCAAGGCGGGCTGCTCGGTCCACCTGGTTACCGACGAACTCGACGCGGGCGAGGTGCTCGGTCAAACGGAAGTAGCGGTGCTGGCAGGCGATACAGAGGAAACCTTGGCCGCGCGCGTCTTGATCGCCGAACACCAACTCTACCCGCGCGTGCTGTCGGAACTCGTCTCGCGCCCCTACCATGCCGACTGGCTGGTGGATCAGGTTCGCCAGCTTGCCCTCGCGCAGCCGCAAGCTGAAGAAACCGTTAGCCACGGCATGCCGTGCTTCGGCATCATCAAGGGCAAGAAGTTCGCCTGGGTTTCAGTCGATCACCACAGCGACGGCAAGATCGCTCTCCTTGCCCGCATCAGCGGCGTGGACGAGCAGGCGCAGCTGATCGAAGTGGACCCGCAGCGATACTACCGTCCGCCATATTTCGGCGCGGGATGGATCGGCATCCGCCTCGATCTCGGCGATACAGACTGGAACGCCATCCGCGACTGGCTGTCGCGTAGCTGGCGGAGCGTCGCGCCCCGCAAGCTGACTGGCCTGATCGACGCCGCCGAGCAATTCTAAGTTCGCCGGAGCTGTTTAATGGTCCGGCGGGTCCAGGCGATGCTACGGTGCGCTTGGCGCTTCGGCCGCGCGATCCGACATGTCGATCGTCGCCTCGGGCGAATATGTGCGGGTGAACCGCGGCGGGTGCCCCTCCGCCCAGGCCTGCCATTCGGCAATCAAGCCGTCCTCGCACCGCGCGCGCCAGACCGCCCGACGGCGCCCGACATCCGGATTGGCGCTGTTGATCCAACCGCGCATGAGTACGAAGGGCTCACTGTAGCTTACGGTCTCGACTTCCATCCGGAAATCGGGATCGCTTGCGAAAAGCAGTCGAGCACCTTCGATCACTCGATCCCGGCCGGTTACGCCTTCCCGCCAGCTGTCGATGTAGGTAAAATCGGGCGTGACGAGGTCCCTGAGCGCGTCGGCATTACGCGCATTCACCGCCGTCACGAACCGTGCGGCAATCGCTTTGCACTTCCGGCCCGATCCCCATAGCATGCGGTAAGGGTAGCATATCGGTGCTGACCGACGCTACCCCATTCGCCCGCAGTGGGGGACCGACGCGCCGGATTGGGCGCGTGGCTGTCAGCCGACGATTTCTTCCGGCTTGAAGAAGTAATCGATCTCGATCTTGGCGTTTTCTTCCGAGTCGGAACCGTGAACCGAATTGGCCTCGATGCCTTCGGCGTGGGTCTTGCGAATGGTCCCTTCCTCAGCATCGGCGGGGTTGGTGGCGCCCATGACGTCGCGATTGCGCTTCACGGCGTCCTCGCCTTCCAGCACCTGGACGACGACCGGACCGCTGGTCATGAAGTCGCACAGTTCGCCGAAGAAGGGCCGTTCCTTGTGCACTGCGTAGAAGCCTTCGGCCTGCTCGCGAGTCATCTGGATGCGCTTGGAAGCGACGACCCGAAGTCCGGCGTCTTCCAGCATCTTGGTGACCGCGCCGGTCAGGTTGCGGCGAGTGGCATCGGGCTTGATGATCGAGAAGGTGCGGGTGACCGCCATGAAATGTTCCTTGTTGGTAAGATCGCGCTGATCGGAGAATTGCGCGCGCCCCTAGCGAGGCAGCCTATCGTGCGCAAGGCTCAGAGCCGCTTGGTCCACTTGCCATCGTCCTGCGCGAAATAGCCCCGGGTCACGTCCTCTCGCCCGTCGTACTGGCGCCAGACGGCACGGGCCGGCTGGACCTGGGCCTCGCTGAACAGCAGGATCACGCGGTCTAGACCAGCAGGCGGGTCCCGCCACTTGCCGTCCGCCAGTACCGCGACCTTTGCGCCGTTGATCGCCCTGCACTCGCCGGACAACAACACCGGCTGCCGCTCCGCATGCGCGGCGGCAGCGTCACCATTCGCCAGGAAACATTCGGGTCTGGTTTCCCACAAAGCGGCGCTGGTCGACGCCCGCCGCTCGGCGTTTCCATCGACCACCAGCAGCCGCTCGCCACCTGCCAACACCCGATCCGCTATCAGCGTCACGATGCGCTCGACAGATCCTTGGGAGTATTGCCAGAAATCGATCTGCATCGGTGGATTAAACCCTGCATCACTTAGCGGGCGGGGTTCGCTCAAGCTTCCAGAACGTCGCGTACGTAGCGATCGATCAGGCGAACTCCATATCCCGTTGCGCCCTTGCCCCAAGTGGCGCCGGGCTTAGCTGCCCAGACCATGCCAGCAATGTCGCAGTGCGCCCAGGGACGCCCCTTGTCGATGAAGCGCTGGAGGAACTGGGCAGCGGTGATCGAGCCGGCTTCACGGGGCCCGATGTTCTGCATGTCGGCAATCGGTGAATCGATCAGCTTGTCGTACGCGGCGCCCAGCGGCATGCGCCACAGCTTGTCCCCGCTGGCGCGCCCGGCGGCGAACAGCGCGTCGGCCAGCGTGTCATCGTTCGAGAACATGCCGCCTTGTTCAAAGCCGAGGCTGATCAGCATCGCCCCGGTCAAGGTCGCGAGATCGATGATCGCCACCGGATCATGTTCCTTCTGAACCCAGGTCAGCGCGTCGCACAGCACCAGCCGCCCCTCGGCATCGGTGTTGAGCACTTCCACGGTCTGCCCGCTCATGGTGGTGAGCACGTCGCCCGGTCGCATCGCCTTGCCGTCCGGCATGTTCTCGACCAAGCCCATCACGCCGACCACGTTGGCCTTCGCCTTGCGCCGCGCGAGTGCAAGCATGGCCCCTGCGACCGCGCCGGCGCCGCCCATGTCCCATTTCATGTCGCCCATGCCCGGGCCCGGCTTGATGCTGATGCCGCCGGTATCGAAGGTGACGCCCTTGCCGACGAACGCCATCGGCCGTCCGGCCTGTTCGCCGCCGTTCCACTTCACCGCCAGCAGGCGCGAAGGTTGTTCGGACCCCTGCCCGACACCCAGCAGCGCGCCCATGCCAAGCTCGGTCATCTCTTCGACCCCGAGGACGGTGATTTCCAGCCCAGTGCCCTGGTACCGCTCGCGGCAACGCTGCACGAAGCTTTCGGGATAGATCACATTCGCTGGCTCGGTCACCAGTTCGCGGGTGAATTCGATTCCCTCAGCAACCGCGCTGGCTTCGGTCCAGGCATCCTGCGCGCCCTCGCCCGCGCCGATCACGGAAGCGTTGGCAAGGGTGACCTTCTGGTCGTCCTTGATAGTCGTGCGATAGCGATCGTAGCGCCAAGTGCGAAGACGCAGGCCGGTCAACACTGCCGCTACTTCGTCCACCGACAGCGTACCCGCTTCAATCGCGATGGTGTCCGCTCCGGACGTGGCATATCGGGCCGCGAGGGCAGCACCGGCTTGTTCCAGATTGGCGCCGCGTCCCTCGTCGCCGGTCTCTCCGGAACCGACCAGGGCAATCCGAACCACCTCGCCATTCCGTTCAGCGAATCCGTCGAACACCTGTCCGGTCTTGCCCTTGAACCTTGCGGCTTTGGCCCCGTGGACCAGCGTGGACTCAAGACCTTCGGGCAGAGAGCCTTCCGTGACGATATGCGCCACGATCTGGGTGCTGGCGGGAATAGCGGAAGCGAATGCGACGTTCATGTGATCTCCGGCAAGCCTTGCTGCGACCGGCGGCCGCTTTTGCAACTGCAGCCGGCGGCGTTGGCGATTGCGATTAGGCGGCAGTGCTGCGATAGGCAAGCGATGCTCCCCGCTTCGACCGGATCGCAGCAAGCTTCTTCACGCCGCTTGTCCCTCCGGATGCGCCCGGGGGTTGCCAGCGCATTGATGCTCTGCACTGCTCTCGCCGCTGCGCCGGTTGCGGCGCAGGACGGTGCCGCTCAGGGCATGGGCACGATCGAGCAGCCGCAGGGCGAACCGCCAGCGCTGTCGACCCCCGTGCCGCCGATCGATTCTGCGACTCTCCCGCCGGCACCGACGAACGAACGCCAGATCAATTTCGAGGCGAATTCGGTCGCTTACGACAACAATGCCAACACCGTGACAGCGTCGGGAGACGTCGTCCTGCGCAGCGCGGACAAGTCGGTTCGCGCGGACGCGGTGACCTGGAACCGGGTCACGGGCGAGATCGTGGGAACTGGCAACGTCCGGTTTGTCGATCAGGACGGCAATCAACTCTACACCAGCCGCATCGAGCTGACCGACGAGTTCGAGGCCGGAGCGATGGAGGATCTTCTCCTCGCACTTCGCGAAGGCGGGCGTCTTGCCGCGGCCGAGGGTTCGCGTCAGGCGGACGGTACCATCGAACTGAACCGGGCCGCCTATACCGGGTGCGAGGTTGTCAGCTCTACAGGTTGCCCGCGCGAGCCGAGCTGGCGGATCACGGCCGATCGTGTGGTCTATTCACCGACCGACAACCGGGTCCGGTTCAACAATGCCTATCTGGAGCTGTTTGGCGCCCGGCTGATCCCGCTGCCCGGCCTGTCGATCCGCACCGATGGCGGACCGGCCTCAGGGTTTCTGGTCCCTGAGCTCCAGTTCTCCCGCAACAACGGCTTTGAACTGAGCGGCAGCTACTACCTCAACCTGGCCGCGAACAAGGATCTGACGCTCAGCGCCTATGCCTTTACCGATGCGCCTCCAATGGTGAGCGGGCAGTGGCGGCACCTCACCGATATCGGTGCCTATCAGGTGACCGGGTATGGCACGGTCAGCCGGCGCCTCGATCTGGCGGGCCTGCGCACGCCCGAGAGCGAGTTTCGCGGATACCTTTTCACCAACGGACGATTTCAGTTCGATCCGAACTGGAGCCTGAATTTCTCGCTCCGCCGGACGACCGATCGCACCTTCCTGCGTCGCTATGACATCAGTCGCGACGACCGACTGCGGTCGATGTTCGAGATCGAGCGGATCGACGCCGATTCCTACCTCGCCATCTCGGGTTACGCGACCCAGACGCTGCGAGTGAATGGCGATCAGGGCCAGACGCCGATCGCGCTACCGCTGATCGATTACCGCCGGCGGATCGATGATCCGCTGCTGGGCGGCAAGGTGGAGCTCATGGCCAACACGCTGTCGCTCTATCGTCCCGATGGTCAGGACACCCAGCGCGCGATCGCGGGTGCCCGGTGGGACTTGCGCCGCATCACCGGCTGGGGCCAGGTCGTGACGATGACGGCGCTGCTGCGGGGCGACGTCTATCATTCGGACGAGAACGGTCTGACGGCGACCGCGGTGTACCGCGGCAATCCCGGCTGGGAAGCGCGCGCCGTCGGACTGGTGGCTGCCGATATCGAATGGCCTCTAGTCGGACCGCTGTTCGGCGGCACTCAGGTGCTGACACCGCGTGTGCAGGTGGTTCTCAGCCCGTCGATCAAGAACCTGGCGATCCCCAACGAGGATTCGCGGGCGATCGATCTGGAGGATTCCAATCTGTTCGCGCTCAACCGCTTTCCCGGATATGACCGGGTGGAAGACCGGCCGCGCGTGACCTACGGCATCGATTGGCAGCTCACCCGCCCGAACTGGCGCATCGACAGCACCATCGGGCAGTCGTTCCGACTCAACAATCGCGCGACGTTGTTGCCGAACGGAACCGGTCTGTCGGAACGAGTATCCGATTTCGTAGGCCGAACCGACGTGCGGTACCGGGATTTCGTCAAGCTGACTCACCGCTTCAGGTTGGACAAGGACAGCCTCGCGGTCCGTCGCAACGAGATCGACGCCACGATCGGATCGAGCCGCACGTATGCCGAGGTCGGCTATCTGCGGCTCGACCGCGATATCGCGCCGACGATCGAGGATCTGCGCGACCGTGAGGAGCTGCGGTTCGCGGGGCGGGTCGCCTTTGCACAATATTGGTCGGTGTTCGGCGCCGGGGTGTTCAACCTGACGGACCGCGAGGAAGACCCGACCTTCACGTCAGACGGTTTCGATCCCATCCGCACCCGTCTCGGCGTCGCATATCAAGACGATTGCCTGGAGTTCGGCGTGACCTGGCGGCGCGACTATCTTGACCAGGGCGATGCGCGCAAAGGCAATACCTTCCAGCTCTATTTCGCTCTGCGCAACCTTGGCTTCCGCTAGGCCGCGCTAGCCCGTTGGCAGTTCGCCACAAACGCGCTATCCGCCGCCCGCACTCAGGTTGGGTTAAGCCGTTTCGCGGCACTCGGCTGCTGACTAGAGGGGGCGCGCGATGCACCCTGCCAAAACGGATGAACGCGTGATCCACCAGACGGTATCTCGACTGCTTTGCGGCCTCGCCGCGGTTTCGCTTGTAAGCTCGCCGATTGCCGTATCCGCGCAAGAGGCCAACGCGCCGCTTGCAAGCGGAATGGGGCTCGACATCCCGGCCAACGTGCAGATCCTTGGCAAGGGCGATCCCAACGTCCGGCGGCCTACTGCGGTGGTGAACGGACAGATCATCACCGGCACCGACGTCGAGCAGCGGGTCGCATTGCTGGTTGCCGCGTCCAAGGGAGAGATCCCGCCCGAAGAGCTGCAGCGCCTCCGCTCCCAAGTGCTTCGCAACCTGATCGACGAGACGCTCCAGATTCAGGCTGCGAGAGCGCAGGAGATCGAGATCAGCGCGGCTGAAGTCGACCAGGTGTACGCGCGCGTGGCGGCCCAGAACTTTGGGCAAAACGTCGAGGCGATGGATGCCTATCTGGCAAAGATCGGCTCGTCACCCGCTTCGCTCAAGCGTCAGATCCTCGGCGAGTCCGCGTGGCAGCGACTGCTGCGGCGGAACATCGCGCCGTTCGTGAACGTGTCGGCCGAAGAGGTGAACGAGATGCTCACGCGGCTCGAGGCAAGCCGCGGGACCGAAGAGTATCGCCTGGGCGAAATCTGGCTGGCCGCGACGCCGGAGACCCGGGACCAGGTTCTCGCCAATATGGACAAGATCATCGAGCAGCTGAGGCAAGGCGGAAGCTTCCAGGGATACGCACGCCAGTTCTCTGAATCGTCGACTGCCGCAGCCGGCGGTGACCTAGGCTTCGTGCGGCTCGAACGCCTGCCGAGCGAACTGGCGGTTGCTGCGCGCGCCATGCAGCCGGGACAGTTGGTTGGTCCGATTGAGAACTCGGGCGGTTTCTCGATCCTTGCGTTGATCGACAAGAAGGCGATCCTGACTTCCGACGCGCGAGATGCGGTGTTGAGCCTCAAGCAAATCTCGCTCGCGTTCCCCGCCGGCATCACTGAACCAGACGCGCGTGCGCGGCTCGAAAGCTTCAACAAGGCGGTTCAGGCGATGAAGGGCTGCGGCGATGCGGATAGCGGGGCGGCTGCCATCGGCGCTACGGTTACTTCGAATGACGGGATCGTCCTGCGTTCGCTGCCGGAGCAATTGCAGCCTCTTCTCGCGGACCTGCAGATCGGTCAGACGACCCCCCCGTTCGGATCCGCGCAAGATGGCGTCAGCGTTTTGATGCTGTGCGGCCGCGATGATCCGCAGGATGCCGGGGCACCAAGCTTCGAAGACCTGATGGCCCAGCTTGAGGACGATCGCATCAACAAGCGCGCCCAACGTTACTTGCGCGATCTGCGCAACGACGCGGTGATCGAATACAACTGACGCAGCCATCCAAGCCGCTGATCGTCTCGCTCGGCGATCCGGCGGGCGTGGGTCCCGAACTGATCGCGGCGGCGTGGCTCACGCGGGAGCGCAACGCGCTGCCGCCGTTCGCTGTCGCCGGCGGAGCACGCCTGTTGGCAGCTGCAGCCAAACTGCGCGGTATGTCGCTATCGATCGAACAGGTTGAAACGCTTGAGGACGCGCGCGAGGTATTTAGTCGCTCGCTTCCGGTGCTGGGCGCTCTCGATGGCCCCTACCGCCCCGGCCATCCGGACGAGGACGGCGCCCGGCTGGCTCTCGCGTCGCTCGAACAGGCGACCGCACTGGCGGTTGCCAGTGAGGCTGCTGCTCTGGTGACCGGGCCGGTGGCCAAAGCGCGGCTCGCCGCCGTTGGATTCGGCTTCCCCGGCCAAACCGAATACGTCGCCCACGCGTGCGGGATCGCCGCTCAGGATGCCGTGATGATGCTTGCGGGACCGCAACTCCGGACAGTCCCGCTAACGGTGCACATGGCGCTGACCGATGTGCCACGCGCCATCACCGTAGCGCTCATCCAGCGCCGGGCGCGGGTCGCGCATCGTGCCCTGCAACAGGATTTTGGCATCGCCGCACCGCGGATCGCCGTGGCGGGGCTCAACCCCCACGCAGGCGAGGACGGTCAAATGGGTTCCGAGGAGCAGCAGATTATCGCGCCGGCGATCGCTAGTCTGCGGGCCAGCGGGATCGATGCCACTGGCCCACACCCCGCAGACGCCCTGTTCGCGCCGCATGCCCGTGGGAACTACGACGTGGCGCTGTGCATGTACCATGACCAGGCGCTGATCCCGCTGAAAGCCCTGGATTTCGACGAGGGCGTCAACGTCACCCTCGGCCTGCCGATCATCCGCACCAGTCCGGATCATGGGACCGCCTTCGCTATCGCTGGCACCGGTCGCGCCAGCGCCGGCGCGACGGTCGCCGCGATGCGCATGGCCGCCGGTTGCGCGAGCAGACGGGCGCTGCATGGCTGATCTTCCTCCGCTTCGCGAAGTCATCGCCCGTCATGGCCTGAGCGCGTCGAAGGCGCTGGGACAGAATTTCCTGTTCGACGAGCAACTGCTCAACCGGATCGCTGCCATTCCGGGCAATCTCAGCGGCAAGGCGGTTCTCGAGATCGGCCCCGGACCGGGCGGGCTGACGCGGTCGCTGCTGCGAGCCGGAGCGCGGGTGACCGCGATCGAGATGGACCCCCGCTGCCTGCCCGCGCTAGCGGAGCTGGAAGCCGCGTATCCCGGGCAGTTCCGGGTCATCGAAGGCGACGCGCTCAAGCTGGATCATGATGGCCTGATGGGCGAACCCTTCGCGGTCGTGGCCAACCTGCCGTACAATGTCGGCACGGCGTTGCTGGTGCGCTGGCTTGGTGGTGAGCAGTGGCCGCCGCAGTGGACCAGTTTGACCCTGATGTTCCAGCTCGAAGTCGCGCAACGGATCATCGCTGAGGCTGGCACCGATCCCTATGGCCGCCTGGCCGTTTACACGCAGTGGCGCTCGGCCGCGAAGCTGGCGATGAAGGTTAATCGGAGCGCGTTCACCCCGCCGCCCAAAGTGATGAGCGCGGTCGTTCATATCGAACCTGCGAGAATGCCCGAAGCCGTGCCGGCCCGGCTGCTCGAACGGATAACCGAGGCCGCGTTCGGCCAGCGCCGCAAGATGCTCCGCCAAAGCCTCAAAGGCGTTCCCGGCGCCCTTGATGCTCTCGCGGCGGTCGGGGTCGATCCGCAGCGCCGGGCGGAGACCTTGAGTGTAGCGGAGTACATCGAAATTGCGCGTGCGTTGGCGGCGGGACGCATCGAGGGCTAATAATCGCTGCGCGACTGCCGATCGTCAGCCTTTCGCTTTCCGCCGCCATTCGTGCAGTAATGGTTCGGTATAGCCGCTCGGCTGTTCGACACCCTTGAAGACGAGATCGAGCGCGGCGCGGAAAGCGGGACCGTCCTCATTTTCGGCAAGCGGCACATACGCAGGATCGCCAGCATTCTGCGCGTCCACCTTGGCGGCCATCCGGCGCAGACTGTCCATCACCTGCTCGCGAGTACAAATGCCGTGGAGCAACCAGTTGGCCAAGTGCTGCGAGCTGATGCGCAACGTCGCGCGGTCTTCCATCAAACCCACGTCGTGGACGTCCGGCACTTTCGAGCACCCCACGCCCGCGTCGATCCACCTGACGACATAGCCCAACAGACCTTGCGCGTTGTTGTCGAGCTCTTCCCGTATCTCGTCTTCCGACCAGTTCGTGCCTTGAGCGAGCGGGATCTGCAGTAGCTTGTCGAGACCCGGTGCCTCGCCAAGCTCTTTCTGCCGGGCGAATACGTCAACCTGGTGATAATGCAGCGCGTGCAACGTAGCGGCCGTTGGCGACGGTACCCATGCGGTGTTGGCGCCTGCACGAAGGTGGCCGATCTTCTGTTCCACCATGTCGCGCATCATGTCCGGCGCGGCCCACATGCCCTTGCCGATCTGCGCCTTACCCGACAGGCCATGGCGCAGCCCGATCGCTACATTGCGTGCTTCGTACGCCGCGAGCCACGTGCTGGACTTCATCTCTGCCTTGCGGATCATCGGCCCGGCTTGCATCGAAGTGTGGATCTCGTCCCCGGTTCGGTCGAGGAACCCGGTATTGATGAACACGATACGGTCCTTCACGGCCTGGATGCAGGCGGCGAGATTCGCGCTGGTGCGCCGCTCCTCGTCCATGATCCCGACCTTGACGGTGTGCCTGGGCAGTTGCAGCAAGTCCTCAACCGCATCGAACAAGTCGTTGGTAAACGAGCACTCTTCCGGGCCGTGCTGCTTGGGTTTGACAATATAGATGCTGCCGGCCCGGCTGTTGGTCCATTTGCCCAGCCCACTGATGTCGTGAGCACCGATCGCGCTGGTGAACACGGCATCCATGATCCCCTCGGGTATCTCGGCACCGTCGGTGAGGCGGATGGCCGGGTTGGTCATCAGATGGCCGACATTGCGCACGAAAAGCAGACTGCGGCCCGGGAGCACCCGGTCGCCAACGCGCACATCGTCGGCCAGACGGCGAGTCAGCTGCCGCCCACCCTTGGCGAAACTTTCCTCCAGATCGCCGCGTATCACGCCCAGCCAGTTGCGATACGCGGCGAGCTTGTCTGCGGCATCCACGGCCGCGACCGAATCCTCAAGGTCGACGATTGCCGTGAGCGCGCTTTCCAGCACGACATCCGCAATTCCTGCCGGGTCGTCGCGGCCCACTTCCCCATCGGGATCGAAGACCACTTCGATGTGCAGCCCGTTGTTGACGAACATCCGGCCCCGCGCGGTCTCTCCCACGTACTGCTGTGGATCCGCCAACGTGATATCTTCGGGTGAATGGAGACCGCTCCAGCTCTTGCCTGCGGTCAGCGGCAGCGCCTCGTCGAGAAAGGGGCGCGCCCGCGCGATCACGGCGCTGCCCCGCTGACGGTCGTAGCCGCCCGGGCGTGCCGGAGGCGCATCCAGCGCGTCGGTGCCGTAAAGCGCGTCGTACAGGCTGCCCCAGCGGGCATTGGCGGCATTGAGCAGGAAGCGGGCGTTAAGCACCGGCACCACCAGTTGCGGACCTGCCATCGTCGCGATTTCCGGATCGACGTTTTGAGTGCCGATGACGAATTCGTCAGGCTCCGGAACAAGGTAGCCGATCTCTTCCAGGAAGCGGCAATACCCTTCCGCGTCATGCGGCTGCCCCCGCCGTGTGAGATGCCATTCGTCGATTTGTCGCTGCAACTGCTCCCGCTTATCGAGCAGGGCGCGATTGCGCGGCACGAACCGGTCCAGCAAGTCGGCAAAACCGGTCCAGAACGTGGATGGCGCGAGGCCGAGCGGACCGAGCACCTCCTCATCGACAAAGCTCGCCAGAGCCGCGTCGATCTGCAATCCGGCCTTGTTCTGGAAGTCGCCCACGTCACCCTCACCTGTCAGAAGGACGCACGCAAGAATCGCGTGCGTGCTATTCGTAATCTGTCGTCCGGGGAGGAAGCGAGCGGCGCCTATGGCCAAGCACGCAGCGCAATGCAACATCGCCCGGGTTGGACGGCGGCGCCGACCTCGCTAGGAGCGGTTGCAGATGAAACAATTGGCCGAACACTTCGCCGGCGCCTTCGATGCGTCAGAGATGCTGACCCAGGCGCGGGCCTGGAGTGCGATCAACACCGGCACCGCTAATCTTGAAGGGCTGGCGCAACAGGCGCTGGTCCTTGCCGATGCCTTCGCGTCGCTGCCCGGAGAGGTCGCCCTGATGGAGCCGGCACCAGTGACGGTCGTCGATGCGGCGGGTGACGAGATGCAGAAATCGCACGGGCGGCACCTCGTGGCGCGGGTCCGGCCTGACGCGGACCGCCGCGTCCTGCTGACGGGCCACATGGACACTGTGTTTCCCCCGGATCACCCGTTCCAGCAGCAGCGGGATGTCGATAACGACACCGTGAATGGCCCCGGGCTGGCGGACATGAAAGGCGGCATCGCGGTTATTCTGCATGCCCTGCAAGCATTTGAGCGCACCGACGGCGCGCAGGCGATCGGTTATGACGTCATGATCAATTCGGATGAGGAGACCGGTTCG
Organism: Parafrankia sp. BMG5.11; assembly: GCF_004337455.1. NCBI lineage: Bacteria > Bacillati > Actinomycetota > Actinomycetes > Frankiales > Frankiaceae > Parafrankia > Parafrankia sp. BMG5.11. Next base: position 231,532 of record NZ_SJXI01000014.1, read on the forward strand.
CTGTCCTCGTCCGCGCTGATCGCCGAACTCGCACGGGGCAAGCATGCCGCTTTGACGTATGAGCCATCAGCCCTGCCCGACGGCACCCTCGCCTACGATCGAGGCGGGAGCGGGAATTTCAGCATCGTGGTGACCGGCAAATCGGCCCATGCCGGGCGCAACCCGCACGAGGGCCGCAACGCCATTGTCGCGGCGGCCGATCTCGCGGTGCGCTTGAAGGCGCTGGGCCATGGCGAACTGTCGGTGAACCCTGCCCGGATTGAGGGCGGATCGGCGAACAACGTGGTGCCGGATCACGCGGTCCTGCGGTTCAACATCCGGCCCAAGACTACGGAGTCGGCAGAGCTTTTCGGTCAGGAACTCAATGCGTTGCTGGATGATGTGAAGACCCGGCACGAGGTGACGCTGGCGCTCCATGGCGGGATCACCCGTCCGCCCAAACCCGTCAGCTCCCAGGCGCACAAGTTATTCAACCTGGTCCGCGAGTGCGGTGCGGAACTGGGGCAACCGATCGGCTGGCAATCATCGGGCGGTGTTTGCGATGGCAACAACATCGCGGCCTGCGGCGTGCCGGTGGTCGATACGATGGGCGTGCGTGGCGGCGCGATCCATTCGCCTGACGAATTCATGATCGTGTCCAGCCTGGCAGAGCGGGCGGCGCTCTCGGCACTGGTACTGAGCCGCCTGGCTTCAGGAGACCTGCGTTGACCTTCAGACTGCGCGCGGCGCATCCCGGCGATCTTGAACCGATGTACGAGATGGCCAAGCTGACCGGCGGCGGGTTCACCAATCTGCCGCCCGACCGCAAGGCGCTTTCCGACAAGCTCGAGCGGACCGAGGCTGCGTTCCAGCGCGGCGAAGACACGCTGGCCGACGAACAGTTCGTGCTGGTGCTGGAAGACAGCGACACCGGCGATGTGCGCGGCACGTGCCAGTTGATGACCCAGGTCGGGCAGCGCTGGCCGTTCTATTCCTATCGCCTGAACACGCTGACCCAGCATTCGCAGGAACTGCAGCGCACCGTCCGCGCCGACCTGTTGAGCCTGGTGACCGATCTTGAGGGATCGAGCGAGGTCGGCGGGCTGTTCCTCCATCCCAGCCAGCGCGCCGGAGGGTTCGGCCTGCTGCTCGCCCGCAGCCGGTACCTGTTCATCGCGATGCACCGCGAAAGGTTTGCCGATCGCATTTTGGCCGAACTGCGCGGGATCATCGATGAGCGCGGCGGCTCGCCTTTCTGGGACGGGGTGGCGGGCCGGTTTTTCGGGATGACGTTCCAGGAAGCGGACTACTTCAACGCCATCAACGGTAATCAGTTCATCGCCGACCTGATGCCCAAGCATCCGGTTTATGTCGCGATGCTTGACGAGGACGCGCGCACAGCGATCGGCGTGCCGCACCCCAGCGGGCGCGCCGCCATGCGGATGCTGGAAGGAGAAGGCTTTCGCGCGGATGGATACGTCGACATCTTTGACGGCGGCCCCACGATGACCGCCCGCACAAATGAAGTTCGGTCGGTGCGCGACGCCCGTCCGGGCAAGGTGATCAATGCCAACCTCGATATCGGAGAGCGGGCGATCCTCGCGACCGGCACCCTCGGCACCTTTCGCGCTGCGTTCGGCATGCGCGATCTGCACCCTGACGGGACCATCGAGATCGATCGCCTGTCAGCGGCCTTGCTCGGTGTCGGCGAAGGGGACGAGGTGTGGAGCGTCCTGAGATAGGGCCGAAATCATGCGACTGACCGAGATCAACTTTGACGGGATCGTGGGGCCCAGCCACAACTACGCCGGGCTCAGCCTTGGCAATCTGGCGGCGACGGCGCATTCGGGCGACGTCAGCCACCCCCGCGCCGCGGCGCTGCAGGGGCTCGCCAAGATGCGGCACAACCTTGCGCTGGGACTGGCACAAGGGTTCCTGCTCCCCCTCCCTCGCCCGAACGGCGAATACCTCGCCCGGCTCGGCGCGGAACCCGCTACGGCGCGCGGCCTCACCGCTGCCGCGTGGTCCGCATCCGCGATGTGGACAGCCAATGCTGCGACGGTCAGCCCGGCACCTGACACAGCCGACCAGCGCTGCCACCTGACGCCTGCGAACCTGGTGACCATGCCGCACCGGGCGCAGGAATGGCCGGACACGGCGCGCCAGCTGGCGCTCGCGTTTGCCGATCCGGCCCATTTCATCCTGCACCCACCCATTCCGCCGAGCTTTGGCGATGAGGGCGCCGCCAATCACATGCGCTTGTGCGATGGTCACGCGCAAGCGGGGGTGGAGATCTTCGTCTACGGGCGAGCTGGTGGCCCCTTCCCCGCGCGCCAGCACGAGCAGGCGAGCCGGGCGGTGGCGCGGCTGCATGGCCTGGACCCGCGGCGCACGCTGTTCATCGAGCAGAATCCTGCCGCCATCGCCGCGGGCGCGTTCCACAACGATGTGGTCGCGGTCGCCAATGCACGGGTGCTGTTCACTCACGCCGAAGCGTTTGCCGAACCCGACCGGGCATATCTGGCAATCCGCGAGGCATTTCCCCAACTGGAACTCGTCGAGGTGCCATCGTCCGCCGTTTCGCTCGCGGAAGCGGTGCGGACCTACCTGTTCAACGCTCAACTGGTTACCTTGCCCGACGGCGAGACCGGCCTCATCGTTCCCATGGAATGTATCGAGAGCGCAGCCGTCTCCGCATGGCTTGCGCGAATGACCGACGGGAATGGTCCGATCCGCCGCGTGCTGCCCGTGGACGTGCGCCAGTCCATGGCGAACGGCGGCGGGCCGGCCTGCCTGCGCCTGCGCGTCGTGGCCGACCCCGCCGTTGTCGATCCGCGTTTCCTTTTGAACGAGGCGAAGGCCGCGTTGATCGAAGGCGTAATCGCGCGCAGCTGGCCCGAGCAGATCGATCCGGCGGACATCGGCAACGAAGCGCTTGCAGCCGACGTTATCGCCGCGCGTTATGCACTCCTGGATGCGCTGGACCTGCACGAACTGGGTTAACGCGCTGGACGAGCGCTTGCGCGCGTTTACATTCTGCGAACCATGACCCTTGCGGGTGCGACCAACCGGCCGGGGCACGGATGGGTTGGTTCCGCATTGTTAGAGTGTGCAAAACGCGATGCTGCAGAAGATCAAACGCCTGTTCGTGATCAAGACTCGGTTCGAGGCTTGTCTGATCATCTACGCCCTCGCCTTGGGCGCGATCGAGCGGGGATCGGCCTACCTGACGCAGTTTCCCGGTTGGGGCGGCAAGATGCTGTTTCTGGCCGCGACCGGGTCGGTGTTCCTCGCCGGCGCGAAGATTTTCGATTGTCTGCGGTTCGAGAAGGAAAAGCGCGAGGCTGAGCACGCCGCGACCTGAGCGTGCCTCTGGTCAACATCCTCGTAACCTTCTCACCGAACCAAGCATTAGGAGCGGCCTGCTAGCGGCGCGGCTGACTAACCGCAGGATCGCTTCATGTCCGTCTTCTTCGCCGCCGCTCGCTCTGTCGCCGCCTCGCCCGTGGCGCGGGTCCTGGCGCGCCGCGCCGTCCCGTCAGCGGCGAACGATACGCATGACGCTGACGCCGGGCAGCAGGAGGTGTTGCACGCCGCGCTGCGCCACTTCGCCGTCCATGGCCTGGGCGCCGCGCAGGCGGCTTACGCTCACGCCGAGCGGGCCCGGCAGATCGGTGACCATCCCGCGGGCGACCGCTGGGCCGCCATCTGCCGCACACTCGACAAGCGGCTCGGCGCCGAACTTGCCAACCACTATTCCACGGGGCGTACGTAAGCCCTGCATTAACCACGTGGTGAGAAGTTCCGGCTAACGCATTGCCATGGGGTCGAACGTGGCGGTCGGGTGGATGCGGTTCATCGCACAGTGGTTCGATCGCGGCGATGCGCTCGACGATCAGGTCCGTCGCACGCTGGTCCGGAAACTCTATGCCCAACCGATCACGGCGGCCGTTGGCACCTTAATTGCGGTAATCTCAACCTGCGTCGCCGCTTCGGTCAGCCAGGAGGTGTGGCTCTACATCGGCTGCATGGTCTTGAGCTTCATCGCCATGTCGCGCGTCTGGCTGGTTTTGCGCCTGCCGCCAGACGATCGGGTGAGCACCAGCAAGCTCGAGCACCGCTATGCCATCGGGGCCGCCGCGTACGCCACTGTGCTGGGCAGCTTCACCGGCCTCGCGATCGTTCTGGGCACCGAACCCGGCGTGCAGGCACTGATGCTGGTGAACGCCATCGGTTACAGCGTGGGCGTCTGTGCCCGCAACGCCGGACGACCGGCGATCGCCCTGTCGCAACTGTCGCTCACCGCGCTGCCTCTGGTACTGGCGGCGCTGTGGGTTGGCACGCTGGCATACCTGGCGATGGCGATCATCGTGCTGCTGCTGGTGGGGACGATGTGGTCGATCGTGCATAACCTGTTCCAGACCTTGCGCAGTGCGATCGGCGCGGCCGAAACCAGTGCCCATCTGGCTGAGCGGATGCAGGTGCTTGCCCGGACCGATGTCGTCACCGGTCTTGCCAACCGCGCCGGCCTCAATCACGCGATGGCCGAACGGATGCCCACGCTGAGTGACGTGGGAGCGCTCGCGTTGTTCTGGCTGGACCTCGATCGCTTCAAGGAAGTCAACGATCTGCTGGGTCACCCGGTGGGCGACCAAGTCCTGAGCGAAGTCGCCAACCGGCTGCGCGAGAGCGCGCCTGCTGGCGCCACAATCGCCCGTTTCGGCGGCGATGAATTCATCGTCATGTGCCCGGTAGACGATCGCCATGCGTGTGAACGTCTGGCCTCGCAGGTGCTGGACAACGTGACCCGCCCGATGCGGATCGACGATGAGCGGCTGGAGGTCCCCTGCTCGATGGGCATCGCGATCCTGCCGGAAGATGCGGTGGACCTCGACAGCCTGATGCAGGCGGCGGACCTCGCGCTGTACCACGCCAAGGTCGGCGGCAAGAACCATAGCCGCTTTTTCGAAAAGTCGATGAGCCGCAACCTGGTGCGCCGGCGGGAGATCGAGGCGGAATTGCGCGCGGCCATCCAGCGGGACGAGCTATCGATCTTCTTCCAGCCGATCATCGACCTTGAAAGCGGCCGCATCCGTACGTTCGAGGCGCTGGTTCGCTGGTTCCATCCGGTAAAGGGTGAATTGAAGCCCGACGAATTCATCCCCGTCGCCGAAGAGACCGGCGTCATCGTCACGCTCGGCAACTGGATCACCGCGCAGGCGGCGCGGGCCGCGGTTCACTGGCCCGAGGACATCACCGTCGCGGTCAACCTTTCGCCGTTGCAGATCAAGGCGCCTGGCGCGGCACTCGGGATCCTGTCCGCTCTGCGTGAAGCTGGCCTTGACCCGTCACGGCTCGAACTCGAGGTGACCGAGCGACTGTTCCTCGACGACGATTTCGCGACGGCCAACTTCATCAACGACTTGTCCGCTGCCGGGGTACAGTTCGCGCTCGATGATTTTGGGACGGGTTACTCGTCCCTCGGCTCGATCAACAAGTTTCCGTTCAGCAAGATCAAGATCGATCGCAGCTTTGTCTCGGGACCGAACGTCGGCCGCAAGAGCCAGGCGATCATCCGTGCGGTGGCGGAAATGGGGACGCAGCTTGGCATGGAGATCGTGGCGGAAGGAATCGAGACCGTGGACCAGGTGGGAACCGTCAAGGCGAGCGGATGTACTCTGGGACAAGGGTACTATTTCAGCCGCGCGGTGCCCGATTATCTGGCTGCCATGCTGCTGGCGCAAGAACGCGAAACCGCGGGGCTCCGCGCGGCGGGCTGAACCGTTCTTGCAACTGCGAACCACTTGCAAAGATAACTGCTGGTCTGCCTGCCATTGCCGGTTGCATTGGCGACACCCCGCGCCTACGTCCGCCTCGAATTCAGGCGACCCCTGCCCGCGGGACGGGCTTTCGCCTTTGACGGCCGATCCCGCGCGACGGAAGGATTTGTTCCTAGATGGCTCGCAAGAAGATCGCGCTCATCGGCGCCGGGATGATCGGCGGCACTCTCGCTCACCTCGCCGCGAAGAAGGAACTGGGCGACATCGTCCTGTTCGACATCGCTGAGGGTATTCCGCAGGGCAAGGCGCTCGACCTCAGCCAGTGCGGTCCGATCGAGGGCTTCGACGCGAAGATCACCGGCACCAACGACTATGCCGACATCGCCGGGGCCGACGTGATCATCGTGACCGCCGGTGTCGCGCGCAAGCCGGGCATGAGCCGCGACGATCTCCTCGGCATCAACCTCAAGGTGATGAAGGCGGTCGGCGAGGGCATCAAGAACAACGCGCCTGACGCGTTCGTGATCTGCATCACCAACCCGCTCGACGCGATGGTCTGGGCGCTGCGCGAGTTTTCCGGCCTGCCGCACAACAAGGTCGTCGGCATGGCCGGCGTGCTCGACAGCGCGCGCTTCGCCACGTTCCTAGCATGGGAATTCGGCGTCTCGGTGCGCGACGTGAACGCGTTTGTGCTGGGCGGCCACGGCGATACCATGGTGCCGGTCACCAGCTACACGACCATCAGCGGCATCCCGGTCGATGACCTTGTCGCGATGGGCAAGTCGTCGAAGGAAAAGCTGGACGAGATCGTCAAGCGCACCCGCGGCGGAGGCGGCGAGATCGTCGCCCTGTTGAAGAGCGGCAGCGCCTATTACGCGCCGGCCACCAGCGGCATCGCGATGGCCGAGGCGTACCTGTACGACCAGAAGCGTATCCTGCCGGTCGCGGCTTACGTCGATGGCAAGTATGACCTCAACGGCCTCTACGTCGGTGTCCCGGCGGTGATCGGCGCCGGCGGGATCGAGGAGATCGTCGAGATCAAGCTGTCGGACGAGGAGAAGAGCAACCTCAAGGTCTCGACTGACGCGGTCGAGGAACTGCTCACTGCCTGCAAGAACCTTGATGGAGACCTCGCATGAGCATTCTGGTCGATCGCAATACGAAGGTCATCACGCAAGGCATGACCGGCGAAACCGGCACCTTCCACACGCAGCAGGCGCTCGATTACGGCACCCAGATGGTCGCCGGAGTCACCCCGGGCAAAGGCGGGACCACGCACATCGGGCTGCCGGTCTATGACACCGTGCGCGATGCCAAGCAGGCGACCGGCGCCACCGCCAGCTGCATCTATGTGCCGCCGCCGTTTGCCGCGGATTCGATCCTCGAGGCGATCGATGCCGAGGTCGAGCTGATCGTGTGCATCACCGAAGGCATCCCGGTGCTCGACATGGTACGCGTGAAGCGCGCCCTGACGGGGTCGAAGAGCCGCTTGATCGGGCCCAACTGCCCCGGCGTGCTCACCCCCGGAGAGTGCAAGATCGGCATCATGCCCGGTTCCATCTTCAGCAAGGGTTCGGTCGGAATCGTCAGCCGTTCGGGCACGCTCACCTACGAGGCGGTGCACCAGACCACGCAGGTCGGGCTTGGCCAGACCACTGCGGTGGGCATCGGCGGCGACCCCGTCAACGGCACCAACTTCATCGACGTGCTCGAACTGTTCCTGGCTGACGACGAGACCAAGTCGATCGTCATGATCGGCGAGATCGGCGGCAGCGCCGAGGAAGAGGCCGCCCAGTTCCTGGCCGACGAGGCCAAGAGCGGCCGGCGCAAGCCGGTGGTCGGGTTCATCGCCGGGCGCACCGCGCCTCCGGGCCGCCGCATGGGCCACGCCGGCGCGATCGTGTCGGGCGGCAAAGGCGGCGCGGAAGACAAAATCGCGGCTATGGAAGCCGCCGGGGTGCGCGTTTCGCCCTCTCCGTCCGAACTGGGCACCACCCTCGACGCGCTGTTGAAGGAACTCGCCTGACGGCAGGCTCCACGCGTCTCCTCCCCGGGAGCGGCGGGCCGGCTGGGGCATTACCTTACCGAAGGTAGGCAAACCCGATGGGTAACGAAGCACACGATTTCTCGCCGGCGCCGGACGAGTCCGGGCCGCAGCCCGGCCCGTCGTGGGCCAACGCGCGCTGGCCGTTGGTCGGCGGCGAGAGTGAGGACGAACTCACCCAGGCGCTCGATCCCACGGCGATGACGCTGGCCGTAAAGGCCGCGGCGGCGAAGGCCGGCAAGGTGCTGGACGACCAGGCGGTGGAGCAGGCTGCCGGAGACTCGATCCGTGCGATGCTGCTGGTGCGCACCTACCGGGTTCGCGGGCACCTCGCGGCAGAGCTCGATCCGCTCCACCTCAGCCACCGTGACCTGCCGGCCGATCTCACGCCTGAGTACCATGGATTCACCGGCGCCGCGCTCGAACGGCCGCTCTACCTCGGCGGCACGCTGGGTCTCGAATGGACGACCATGTCGGAACTCGTGCGCATCCTGCGCAAGAACTACTGCGGGCATGTCGGCTTCGAGTACATGCACATCGCCGACGTGGAGGAGCGCCGCTTCATCCAGGACCGGATCGAAGGCCCGGACAAGGTCATCACCTTCACCCCGGAAGGCAAGCGCGCGATCCTGTCGGCGGTGATCCGCGGCGAGCAGTACGAGGCGTTCCTCGGCAAGAAATACGTCGGCACCAAGCGCTTTGGCCTCGACGGCGGCGAAAGCATGATCCCCGCGCTGGAAGGCGTGATCAAGTACGGCGGCCAGCAGGGCGTGCGCGAGATCGTCTACGGCATGGCGCATCGCGGGCGGCTGAATGTTCTCGCGAACGTGATGGCCAAGCCATACCGCGTGATCTTTCACGAATTCTCCGGGGGCAGCGCGAACCCGGAGGATGTCGGCGGATCCGGCGACGTGAAGTACCATCTCGGCACCAGCACCGACCGCGAGTTCGACGGGATCAAGGTGCACATGAGCCTGGTCCCCAACCCCAGCCATCTCGAAGCGGTCGATCCGGTCGTGCTTGGCAAGACGCGCGCGCAGCAGGCTGTTCGCGGTGATCTGGAAAAGCACGAGCAGGTCCTGCCGGTGCTGATTCACGGCGATGCGGCGTTTGCCGGCCAAGGCATCGTTTGGGAATGCCTCGGGTTCTCCGGCGTGCGCGGCTACAACATCGGCGGCTGCATCCACTTCGTCATCAACAACCAGATCGGCTTCACCACCAGCCCGCAGTTCGCGCGCTCCTCGCCCTACCCGTCCGACGTCGCGAAGGGCGTCCAGGCGCCGATCCTGCACGTCAACGGTGACGATCCCGAAGCGGTGACCTTTGCATGCAAGCTGGCGATCGAGTTCCGGCAATGCTTCAAGCGCGACATCGTGATCGACATGTGGTGCTACCGCCGCTTCGGCCACAACGAGGGCGACGAGCCGAGCTTCACCCAGCCGCTGATGTATGCGGCGATCAAGCAGCACCCCAAGGTCAGCACGCTCTATGATGAGCGGTTGCAGCGCGAAGGGGTCACCAAGCCGGGCGATGCCGATGCCATGGCGGCCGAATTCAACGCACACCTCGAAGAGGAATTCGCCGGCGCCGCCGACTATCGCGCCAACGAAGCCGACTGGTTCGGCGGTCGCTGGGCCGGCCTCAGCAAGCCGAGCGATTCCGAAGAAGCGCGCCGAAACGTCGACACTGCGATCCCCAAGAAGCTGTTCGACAGCCTCGGCCGCACACTGACGACGGTCCCCGAAGGGCTGACCATCCACAAGACGCTCGAACGGGTGCTCGAGGCCAAGCGGCAGATGTTCGCCAACGGCGGCGGGTTCGACTGGGCGACGGCGGAAGCGCTCGCGTTCGGCAGCCTGGTGACCGAAGGGCATGGTGTGCGCTTGTCGGGCCAGGATTCAGGGCGCGGCACGTTCAGCCAGCGCCACGCGGTCTGGATCGACCAGAAGGACGAACACAAATACATCCCGCTGTGCCAACTGCCGCACGGCAAGTTCGAGGTCTATGACAGTCCGCTGTCCGAATATGGCGTGCTCGGCTTCGAATACGGGTTCGCCATGGCCGATCCCAAGAGCCTCGTGCTGTGGGAAGCGCAGTTCGGCGACTTCGCGAACGGCGCGCAGATCATCATCGACCAGTTCATCGCGGCGGGCGAAGCGAAGTGGCTGCGGGCCAACGGCCTCGTCCTGCTGCTGCCGCATGGCTACGAAGGCCAGGGGCCGGAGCATTCCAGCGCCCGGCTGGAACGGTTCCTGCAGCTATGCGCGGACGACAACCTCCAGGTCTGCAACATCACCTCGCCAGCGAATTACTTTCACGTCCTCCGCCGGCAGATGCTGCGCCCGTTCCGCAAGCCGCTGGTGATCATGACGCCGAAGTCGCTGCTGCGTCACCCGATGGCGCGAAGCGGCGCGGACGAGTTCGTCTCGGAAAGCCACTTCAAGCGCATCCTGTCGGACCGGCTGGACATCGCCGATGGCAAGGTCCGGCGCCTGGTGTTGTGCAGCGGCAAGGTGGCGTACGACCTGATGGCGCGGCGCGACGAAGCCGGCATCGACGATGTGTCGATCGTGCGGATCGAGCAGCTTTATCCCTTCCCGGGCGAGCCGCTGGCGGTGCGTCTGCAGCGCATGACCGGCCTTGAAGAAGTGGTGTGGTGCCAGGAAGAACCGAAGAACAACGGCGCGTGGTTCTTCGTGGAGAGCCAGATCGAAGCGGCCCTGCAACAGGCCGGGCACACCGGCATGCGGCCGCGCTATGCCGGGCGGACGGCGGCGGCCAGCCCTGCCACCGGGTTCGCCAAGCGCCACGAGCGTCAGCAGGCTGCGCTGGTCGCCGAGGCGCTGGGCCTGCCCGCTGACGATCCGATCGCACCCAAGACCGCCGCCGGCAAGAAGCTCGCCTGAGGAAAACAGATGTCCCAAGAAGTCAAAGTCCCCACGCTGGGCGAGTCGGTCACCGAAGCAACCATTGGCGAATGGCTCAAGCAGCCGGGCGATCCGGTGAAGGTCGATGAACCGATCGCCAGCCTGGAAACCGACAAGGTCGCCATCGAAGTGCCAAGCCCCGTTGCGGGCGTGATGGGCGCGCACGCCGTCGAAGTGGGCGCGACGGTCGAGGTCGGCGCGGTGATCGCGACGATCGAGGATGACGTCGCCGCGGGCGAAAGCACGCAGGTAAGCGTGCGCGAAGAGCCGCAGCCCGCTGAGCAGGCAGTCAACGCGCCGGCGTCGGTGACCACGCCGGCCACCGCTCCCGTGCAAGCCAAGGCCGCTGATCCCGAAGCCACGCAAACGCTCTCCCCCGCGGTGCGCCGCGCGGTGCTGGAGCACGGCGTTGATCCGACGCAGATCAAGGGCAGCGGCAAGGATGGCCGGCTGACCAAGGAAGACGTGATCGCCGCGGCGAGTTCGAAGAAGCCTGACAGCGCCCCCGCGCCGAGCGCGGCACCGGCATCGCCGTCGTCCGCTTCATCGGGCGACCGTCGTGAAGAGCGGGTCAAGATGACCCGCATGCGTCAGACGATTGCCCGGCGTCTCAAGAGCGCGCAGGACACCGCTGCGCTGCTGACGACTTTCAACGATGTCGACATGACGGCGGTCATGGAAGCGCGCGAGAAGTTCAAGGACACCTTCGCCAAGAAGCACGACATCAAGTTGGGCTTCATGTCGTTTTTCGCGAAGGCGGCATGCCTGGCTCTGAAGGACATTCCCAGCGTCAACGCCCAGATCGACGGCGAAGAGATCGTCTACTTCGATTACGTCGACATCTCGGTCGCGGTCAGCGCGCCCAATGGGCTCGTGGTGCCGGTGGTGCGCGATGCCGACAGCAAGTCGTTCGCGCAGATCGAGAAGGACATCGCCGACTTCGGCAAGCGGGCCAAGGACGGCACGCTGACAATGGACGACATGAAGGGCGGCACCTTCACCATATCCAACGGCGGGGTGTTCGGTGGACTGATGTCCACCCCGATCATCAACCCACCGCAAAGCGCGGTGCTCGGTCTGCACCGGATCGAAGATCGCCCTGTCGTGCGCGACGGACAGATCGTGATCAGGCCGATGATGTACATCGCGCTATCCTACGACCACCGCCTGATCGATGGTCGCGAGGCCGTCACGGCGTTGAAGACCATCAAGGAAGCGATCGAAGATCCGATGCGGATGCTGATCGACCTGTGATGAGCAAGCGCCGCGCTCTACCAGTCCGTCTGCTGCTCATCGGTTCGGCCGCGGTTGCACTCGCCGGCTGCGACGCCGCGACCCAGATTGCCGGCGACGCCGTCCAGGGCGAAGCACGCAACTTGGTGGCGGCGCAGTGCGAGCAAGTTGCCGGCGGTGCGGGCATCGTGGCCGGACGCATTGCCGAAGTCTGCCAATGCGCAGCCGAGACATTTGTGGCGGACGGCCGTCTGACGCCAGGCGAGATCAACCGCGAACGGATCGAGACGATCGTCAATGATTGCGCCGCCCGCACCCGTCCCCAAGGTGACGCGGCGCTCACGGAGGAAGCCAGTGGCTGACCACACTTACGACTATGATGTCCTCGTCATCGGCGCCGGGCCCGGCGGGTACGTCGCCGCCATTCGAGCAGCCCAGCTTGGCCTGAAGACGGCGTGTGCGGAAAGCCGCGATACGCTCGGCGGGACCTGCCTCAACGTCGGCTGCATCCCGTCGAAGGCGATGCTGCACGCCAGCGAGTATTTCGACGCGGCGAAGAACGGCACCATGGCCAAGCTGGGTATCGTGGTGGAGCCCAAGCTCGACCTTGAGACCATGCATGCGCAGCGGCGCGACGCGGTGAAGCAACTGACCGGCGGCATCGAGTTTCTGTTCAAGAAGAACAAGGTCGACTGGAAAAAGGGCCGGGCCACTTTTGTCGACGCGCATACCGTACAGGTGGGCGAAGAAACCGTCACCGCGAAAGACGTGATCATCGCCACCGGATCGACCGTGACTCCGCTCAAGGGGGTGGAGATCGATAACGACAAGCAGGTCGTGGTCGATAGCACCGGCGCGCTTGAACTGCGCAAGGTGCCCGAGAAGATGGTCGTGATCGGCGGCGGCGTGATCGGGCTGGAACTGGGGTCGGTGTGGCGTCGGCTCGGTTCGGAGGTGATCGTGGTCGAATTCCTCGACCAGCTGCTCCCCGGCATGGACATGGACATCCGCAAGGAAGCGGCCAAGATTTTCAAGAAGCAGGGCATGCAACTGATGCTGTCCACCAAGGTCACCGGTCTGTCAGTCGATGGCGAGCGCGCCACGCTGACCATGGAACCGGCCGCAGGTGGCGAAGCGACGACGCTGGATGCCGACTGCGTGCTGGTTTCCATCGGACGCCGGCCGAATGTCGATGGACTTGGCCTCGACAAGATCGGGCTGGAACTGAACCAGCGCGGGCAGATCGAAACCGATCACGACTTCCGCACGTCGGTCGACGGGGTGTGGGCGATTGGTGACGTCATCCCCGGCCCGATGCTGGCGCATAAGGCAGAAGATGAAGGCATCGCCTGCGCGGAGAACGTCGCCGGTCAGACCGGCATCGTGAACCACGCGGTCATTCCGGGCGTGGTCTATACCTGGCCAGAAATCGCTGGGGTGGGCCTGACCGAAGAGCAGGCGCGCGAACAGGGTGAAGTCAAGATCGGCAAGTTCCCGATGCTGGCCAACAGCCGCGCGAAGACCAATCACGAACCTGATGGCTTCGTCAAAGTCATCGCCGATGCGGCGACGGATCGGGTGCTCGGCATCTGGTGCATCGCCAGCGTTGCCGGCACGATGATCGCCGAAGCGGCCATCGCGATGGAGTTCGGTGCCACCAGCGAAGATATCGCATATACCTGCCACGCGCACCCCACGCACGCCGAGGCGATCAAGGAAGCGGCCATGGGCGTTCAAGGGAAGCCGATCCATATTTGACGCAGCGGCGTCGCGCGCGCATCCCATGCCCATGAGGGAGAGCGTATGATTCCGAAGCTGACCAGTGAGCCGGGTGCGATCGAGATCGCGGCCCAAATCCGTTCAGGCGCGCTGTCGCCGCTGGAGGCGGTCGACGCCGCCATTGCCCGCATCGAAGCGCTGGATGGCCCGCTCAACGCCGTGGTCGTACGCGATTTCGACCGGGCGCGACGGACCGCCAGCGCAATGGACGGCCAGGCTCACGAGGATCGGCCGCTGTTCGGCGTGCCCATGACGGTGAAGGAAAGCTTCGAGGTCGCCGGGTTGCCGACCACCTGGGGGCATCTGCAGTTCAAGGATCAGCTCGCGCGCCGCGACGCGCGCGTCGTCACGCTGCTTAAAGACGCCGGCGCGATCATCCTGGGCAAGACCAACGTGCCGCCCGACCTGGCCGATCTGCAAAGCAACAACCCGGTTTACGGGCGCACCAACAACCCGCACGATCACAGCCGGGTTGCCGGAGGATCCTCTGGCGGTTCGGCGGTTGCCGTGGCGACCGGAATGGTGCCGGCCGAATACGGCAGCGACATCGGCAGTTCGATCCGCAATCCCGCGCACTTCAATGGCATCTTCGGACACAAGACCACATTCGGGCTGGTCAGTCGTCGGGGCCACGGACACCCGGTGGCGGGCGGGCAGGACATGCACGATGGTCCGTTATCGGTCACCGGGCCATTGGCGCGTTCCGCCGACGACCTGGCGCTGTTGCTGGAAGTGACTGCAGAACGTCCCCTGCCACGGCGAGAGAAAGGCTTGAGCGACATGCGCTTCCTGGCGGTGCTCGACCATCCTGCCAGCGAGATCGACGCCTCGGTCCGCGATCCGATCGAAGCCGCGCTGACCGAGGTCGAGCGTGCCGGGGCGCGGATCGACCGGTCGAGCGAGCTGCTGCCCGATCTCGCCGAACAGCACGCCAACTACATGCGCCTGCTCAACGCCGCGATGGCGCGCGGGCAACCCGGGCCGGGCGGCCAGACGATCAGCCTGGCTGATTACTACCTGTTGCTCGATACCCAGGCGCGCAACCAATATGCATGGGCCGAACTATTCGCGGAATATGACTTCGTGCTCGCCCCGCCCCTGCCCTTCGTCGCCTACCCTCATGACGACACGCCGATCGGCGCACGGCGGATCGCAATCAACGGCAAGGACAGCGCATTTGCCGATGCGCTCGCCTGGGCGGGGCTCGCGACGTTCCCCAACCTCCCCTCGACGGTCGTTCCGGTCGGCGAAAGCGGCGGTCTGCCCTGCGGAATGCAGGTGATGGGCGCCGAATGGAGCGATCTGGACTGCATCGCGGCGGCCGGCGCAATCGGCGATCTGCTCGGCGCCTGATGGTGGCATCCCGCTGGATGGCGCGGTTCGCGCGGTGGCACATCTGGCTCGGCTGGCTGATCGCCGTGCCGTTGCTGCTGTGGATGCTGAGCGGTATCGCGATGGTCGCGCGCCCGATCGAGGAGGTGCGCGGCGAGCACTTGCGGATCAAGCTCCCACCCCAGCCGCTGCCGGGCAATCCACAAGTCGTCGAAATACGCAGCCTCGTTCAGCGAGGGCGACCGGTGACACTGGTCACGCGCGCCGATGGATCACTGCAGCGCTATGCCATCGGCACCGGCGCGCCGCTGAACGTCGACGTTGCCGAAGCGCGCGCGATAGCTGCCAGCGACATCAGGGGAGGCGACCAGGTGGACGCCGTGCGCGCCTTTTCGGCTCGCAACCCCCCGCTCGAGCTTCGCAAGCCCGTCGCGACCTGGCAGGTCTCGCTGGTTGACGGCACTCACGTCTACATCAATCGCGGTAGCGGCGAGATCGAAGCCGTGCGCACGCGGTGGTGGCGGTTCTATGACGTCATGTGGGGATTGCACATCATGGACCTGCAGACGCGTGAGGATGCCCACAACCCGTTCGTGGTCGTATTCGCCCTCATTGCGTTGATCGGAGCATTGCTGGGGACCGTGCTGCTGTTTCGGCGGCGGCGCGCGCGCGTGGGCATATGACCCCGCAGGTCCTGCCGCCGATTCTCGACCTCGCGGGCGTTGCGGTGTTCGCTTTGACCGGCGCGCTCCTGGCGGCACGGCTTCGGCAGACGTTCGTGACCATGGCGTTCTTCGCCCTGGTGACGGGAGTGGGCGGAGGATCGCTGCGCGACATGCTCCTGGGCGCACCCGCGTTCTGGCTTCGCGACCCATGGGTGGCGCCAGTCATCTTCGCCACCGCCCTGATCGCCTGGTTCACACCGCGGCGGTGGTGGGAGGGGGAACTGCTCGAATGGGCCGATGCCGCCGGGCTCGCCGCCTTCTCCGTGCTGGGTGCCGCAAAAGCGATAGGCTATGGCGTGGCCCCGGTGCCTGCCGCGGTGCTCGGCGTGGTGACCGGGTGCATCGGCGGTGTAGCGCGGGACGTTATCGCGGGAGAACCGTCGATCATCATGCGGCCCGAACTTTACGTCACCGCGGCCGCCCTCGCCGCGGCATTGACCGTGGTCGGTACGCTTCTTCAAGTGCCCGAAGGTATCACCTGGGCCGTCGCGTGGACGGCAGGGTTCGCTTTGCGCGGGGCGGCGATCGGCTTTCGTCTCGCTCTCCCCGCGTACCGCGAACCCTAGCGGTCAGCCCGGGTAGTCGGGCACCTGGCCGGCATCGTAGCGATCGTCGCTTGCCTCGTTGCCGATTGGACCGCCCGGATACTCGACACCGGGATCACCCTGCGCCCGGCGTGCGGCGGTATAGCGCTCGTCATCCCACTGGCCGCCGTTCGCTGAACCATAGCGATCGATGTTGACGCCTTCGATCCGGCCATCGTTTCCGATCGAGCAGTTGAACCGCGCGCCATCCCGCAGGCGGCCCGATACTTGCCAGCCGGAACCGGTGCGGTTCACGGACTCGACCGCGTCCACCGGACCGCTCCGCTCAACCTCTCGGGCGCACATATCAGCCGCGCGATCGAGCCCGCCACTTTCGCCGTAGCGATAACCGGCGCCGTCCGTGCGATAGTTGGGCGCGCGATCGCGATACGGATAACGCTGCGGATACCTGTAATCGCTGTTGCGGCTGGACTGGTTTGCCGCACCGGCAATGGCGGCGATCACCCCGATGACCGCGACACCCGCGATCACGTCTCCGGCATCAACCCGGTCGCGGTGCCGCCATCGCCGATGTGCATCGGCGTTGACCGAATCCGCATCGAATCCTCCGCCGTGGACCGCTGCGGAAGACGACGGCTTCGGCAGCGAAGTCGCTCCCACCGGGGCGGCGATCATCGAAACGGATGCAGCCAGCGCCGCAACAGAGGCGATACGAAAGAACATGATCGCAGATCCTTTGAAGAACATCGCCCCGCTGCACGAACGGTACGGTGGCAAAGCTAGGCGGTCCAGACTTGCGAAAGCCTGAACCGCCCGGTGCGCTCCCAGTGAGCTGGTTGCCTAGTAGCGGTATCCGCCGCGTAGCCCGCTATAGTCGAGATCGACCACCCGGCCGTAGCGAACATCGCAGGTGAACCTGCCCTGGTCGTAATTACGGCCCGCATAGCGATAGTTGTAGTCGCGGCCCCAGCCGCCACCGCGCTCGTTCACGACAACCGTCCCGCGCACGCGATAGCCATCGCGCTTACGATCGACGTTGCGGATGTCGGTCACCCGTGCGCCATAGGCGCCGCGCTGCGCGGCATAGACGCACTGCTCGACAGCCTGGCGGGAGTTGCCGGCGTTGTTGTAGCCATAACGATTGTCATAGCGGTCGCCGTAGTAGGGAGCGCCGTACGTACCGTTATAGCCGCGATCGCGGCCGATCGAGCTGGCGACAGCGGCGATGCCGCCGATCACCAGCGCACCGGCGATGATATCGCCTGCGTCGATGCCGTCGTTGTTACGGTCGCGCGCCGCGGCGGGGGTTGCCGACAGAGCCATCGCGCCAGCCGCGACGGTTCCGACGAGGGCTTTTGAAATGGTCTTCATGGCTCACCTCACGTGTTGGCAAAGGACCTTCCCTTCGCCTTGTGAACCTTTTCTAAGCGAGTCGCCGTGAGATGAGCCTGAATTGGCGCGACAGCTTTTGTTCAGCCAACACGTAGCGAATGTGAACCGCGATCAAGTCAGCGGCTCCTTAGCTTGAAGACCAAAAAAAGGCCGGAGGTTTCCCCCCGGCCCCTTTTTTCCGAACTGACGACGAGGATCAGGCTGCTTCCAGCTCGTCCTCATCGGCATTCTGCACCGGACCCGAATCCTGGCCCTTGGCCGTCACATCACGGTCGACCAGTTCGATCACCGCCATCGGCGCCGCATCGCTGGCGCGCAGACCGGCCTTGATCACGCGGGTGTAGCCGCCGTCGCGCCCGGCGTAGCGCTCGGCAAGAACATCGAACAGCTTCTTGAGCTGCACGTCATCGCCCAGGCGGCTGATCGCAAGGCGCCGGTTCGACAGACCGCCGCGCTTGGCGAGCGTGATCAGTTTCTCGACGTAAGGACGCAGTTCCTTCGCCTTCGGCGTGGTGGTGAGGATCTGCTCATGCTTGATCAGCGCGGCAGCGAGGTTGCGCAGCAGGGCGGCGCGGTGGCCGCTCTTGCGCTGCAGCTTACGGCCTGAATGTCCGTGACGCATGTAATGTACTCCGTTCGTAGGGGGGCCGGATAGCGGTTTCCATCAAAGTCGAGCCTTGACGGGTTCCCACTGGTACCCCGATGCAGGCCGGAAGAAGGGGTCCGGCCCATGCCCAGTTCGGCTGATCAGCCGAGCAGTTCCTGCTCGAGCTTCTTGGCCATTTCCTCGATGTTTTCCGGCGGCCAGCCAGGGATGTCCATGCCGAGGCGCAGGCCCATCGAGCTCAAGACTTCCTTGATCTCGTTCAGGCTCTTGCGGCCGAAGTTCGGTGTGCGGAGCATCTCGGCCTCGGTCTTCTGGACTAGATCGCCGATGTAGATGATGTTGTCGTTCTTGAGGCAATTGGCCGAACGCACCGACAGCTCCAGCTCGTCGACCTTCTTGAGAAGGTAACGGTTGAGCTGGTTGGCATCGCTCTCTTCCGGCTGGGCGGCCATGCCGATCATCGGCGAGCTCGCCTGCGGAATGCCGTCCTCGAAGTGGACGAACAGCGCCAGCTGGTCCTGCAGGATGCGCGCGGCATAGGCCACCGCGTCCTCGGGGGTCACGGTGCCGTCGGTCTCGACCGTCAGGCTGAGCTTGTCGAAATCGAGCTCCTGCCCGACGCGGGCGTTCTCGACCTTGTAGCTCACCTGGCGAACAGGCGAATACAAAGAGTCCACCGGGATCAGGCCGATCGGCGCGTCGACCGGGCGGTTGCCGACGGCTGGCACATAGCCCTTACCGGTGTCGGCGGTCAGCTCCATGTTGAGGTTGGCGCCCTCGTCAAGGTGGCAGATAACGAGGTTCTTGTTCATCACCTCGATATCGCCCGATACCGCGATGTCACCCGCGGTCACTTCGCCCGGACCGGTGGCGGCGAGCTGGAGCCGCTTGGGCCCCTCGCCTTCCATCTTGAGCGCAATCTGCTTCACATTGAGGACGATGTCGGTCACATCCTCGCGCACGCCGGCGAGGCTGGAGAATTCGTGGAGCACGTTCTCGATCTTGATCGATGTGATCGCGGCGCCCTGAAGGCTCGATAGAAGCACACGGCGCAGAGCATTGCCGAGAGTGAGGCCATAGCCGCGCTCGAGCGGTTCGGCGACGAAGGTCGCGCGGCGGCCCTTGGCAGCGTCCTTCACTTCGAGATTGTTGGGCTTCTTGAGTTCCTGCCAGTTCTTGGTGTTGACGGCCATGGATATCCCCTGGGGTTCAAATGCGTGTGGGACCGGCGCTGCGTGAGCGTCCGATCCCCAGGTCAGCGGCGGGAACTACCCCGCCGCTGGGCAGGTAAGATCAGACGCGGCGGCGCTTCGACGGGCGAACGCCGTTGTGCGGGATCGGCGTCACGTCACGGATCGAGGTGATCGTGAACCCGACCGCCTGCAACGCGCGCAGTGCGCTTTCGCGTCCCGAGCCGGGACCCTTGACCTCGACCTCGAGGGTGCGGACACCGTGCTCGGCAGCTTTCTTGCCGGCATCGTCAGCCGCGACCTGGGCCGCGTAGGGAGTCGACTTGCGGCTACCCTTGAAGCCCATCATGCCGGCCGAAGACCAGCTGATCGCATTGCCTTGTGCGTCGGTGATGGTGATCATCGTGTTGTTGAAGCTGGCGTTCACGTGCGCGACGCCGCTGGTGATGTTCTTGCGCTCCCGCCTGCGGATGCGCTGAGGTTCACGAGCCATGTGGGAATTCCTGTCCTAAATCCAAGAGAGCAGCGGCGGCCACCCCGAACAACGGGGCCGGGCCGCGCGGCTTACTTCTTCTTGCCGGCGATCGGCTTGGCCTTGCCCTTGCGGGTACGGGCGTTGGTGTGAGTGCGCTGACCGCGGACCGGCAGACCCTTGCGGTGACGCAGACCGCGATAGCTGGCGAGGTCCATCAGACGCTTGATGTTCATCGCCGTCTCGCGGCGCAGGTCACCTTCGACGGCATAATCGGCGTCGATCGTCTCGCGGATCTGCAGCACTTCGGCGTCCGACAGGTCAGACACGCGCCGGCTGTGATCGATGCCAAGCTTGTCGGCGATCTTGACCGCGGTGGTCGGGCCAATCCCGTGGATGTAGGTGAGCGCGATAATCACGCGCTTGTTGGTGGGGAGGTTTACCCCGGCAATACGAGCCACTTTTTTCTCCATGCTCCACAGAGGCTTGACGCGGCGCGCGGCCTCTATCTCATCGCTTCACTCGACCGCATCGGGATTGCCTTACGGCAAAAAGCCCGGATGGCGTGCACTATCGCAATCGCCTGCCGGACTATCCGCTGTTGTCGAATGAGGGGGCCGCTTAGTGCGATTCTGCCGCAGGGTCAATGCCTCACACGCGGTGGGCCGCGGCGATAGCGGCAGGACACGCGCTTTGCATCGCCGGCGCTGTTTTACACCACCTGTCGGTTGGGTCAAAGCCCGCCCGGCTGCGTGTCCTTGTCGCCTTTCCGTGCGCCAGGCGGATTCTCTTTATCGGCGGGGGAGTTCTCCAACGGCGCCTCGCGACCGAGCTTGTCCGCAAGTCTGTCGATCTGCTGGCTCATGACCGCATCGACCGCATTGGAGATCGTCGCGACGGGATAGCGCAGATGCCCGCCCACCGCGTACTCCCAAACCAGCTTGGTGCCGCCACCATTGGCGGGCTGGAGCGTGATTGACAGGACGCCATCCACCGGCTCGCTCTGCAGCGGACCGAGTGCGCCGCGCATGCGAAGGACCTTCATCGGCTCTGCCATGACCACGGTCATATGCTGGGCGCTTCCTGCGAGGCCGACGTCGGCTGCTCCGTCTTTTTCCGGAATCCGTTCGCAGAAGCAGCCGCCCCCTTGGGGCACGAGCGACAGGTTGGCCGCCGACCCTGACCAGGTGTGCTCATCGTCCCACCATCCTGCCGGATCGGTCAGCGCCAGCCACGCCGCCTTGGGCACGGCCTTCACCGTAACGGTGGCGCGGGTGACGAAATGAGTGGGCGAGGATTCCGCGACTTCGCCACGTGCCGGTGCCCCCGGCATGATCAGCACGCCGGCAATAATGCCCACGCGGAGCGCAATACTGTTCAAGGCCACAATCCCCCTGCCCCGCATTATGCCATGAGGATCAGGGAGCGAAAGGGTTATCCTGCGAGAATCGTCTCGATCGCCTGCGTGACCTGGTCGATCTCGGCCATTCCGTTGATCTGGTGAACGATGCCGCGCGCTTCGTAGATCGGCAGGATCGGCGCGGTCTTCGCGCGATATTCTGCCATGCGGGTGCGGACGGTCTGTTCGTTGTCGTCTGGCCGGCGCTTGAACTCGGTCGATCCGCAGCGATCGCAGACCCCGAGTTGAGCTGGGCGCTTGTAGTCGTCGTTGTAGCCTTCGCCGCAGTTGGCGCAGGTGAAGCGCCCCGTGATCCGCTCGACCAGCGCATCTTCGTTCACATCCAGCTCGATCACGTAATCAAGCTTGCGGCCATGCGCGGCCAGGATTTCATCAAGCGCCTGGGCCTGCGCTTCGGTGCGCGGATAGCCGTCAAAGATAGCGCCGGTGTCCGCGCCCATCGCGGTGAGTTCCGCATCGATAAGGCGGGAAACGATCTCGTCCGAAACGAGTTCGCCACGTTCCATCACCGCCTTGGCTTCCAGGCCCACCGGAGTGCCGGCCTTCACCGCCGCCCGCAGCATATCGCCGGTGGACAGCTGGCGCATGCCACGGCGTTCGACCAGCCGCTGCGCTTGCGTGCCCTTGCCTGCACCGGGCGGTCCGAGAAGGATGATGTTCACGCGCGTCCCCTATACCCCGATCGGCGCCTTAGCGAAGACGGCCCTTCAATTTCGCCTTCTTGATCAGATCACCGTACTGATGCGCCAGCAGGTGAGACTGGATCTGGCTGATGGTATCCACAGTCACGTTCACGACGATCAGGAGGCTGGTACCGCCCAGGAACAGCGGGATGCCAGTCTGCGCGATCATGTATTCGGGAAGGACGCAGACCAAGGTCAGATACGCCGCACCGATCACCGTGATCCGGGTGAGCACATAATCCAGGTAGTCCTGCGTCCGCTTGCCGGGCCGAATGCCCGGAATGAACCCGCCGTTCTTCTTCAGGTTGTCCGCGGTCTCCTCGGGGTTGAAGACCACCGCGGTGTAGAAGAAACAGAAGAACACGATGCCGATGGCGTAGAGCGCCAGATACAGCGGCTGCCCGTGCTGCAGGTAGAAATTGAGCGTGTTGATCACGCCCCCGGCGGACCCCTCTGGATCGATGGACTGCCCGGCGAACTGCGTGATCGTCAGCGGCAGCAGCAACAGCGAACTGGCGAAAATCGGCGGAATGACGCCCGCCGTGTTGAGCTTGAGCGGCAGGTGGCTGCGGTCGGCCTGCATCATGCCGCGCTGGCTAGCTCGCTTCGGATACTGGATCAGCAGTTGGCGCTGGGCCCGCTCCATGAACGCGATAAAGATGATCAGGCCGACAATCATCGCGATGAACGCAACGATCACGAAAGGGCTGATGGAACCCGAACGGCCGCCCTCGAACATGTTGGCGATGAAGCTCGGGAACTGGGCGACAATACCCGCCATGATGATCAGTGACACGCCGTTCCCGATGCCGCGGCTGGTGATCTGCTCACCCAGCCACAACAGGAACATCGACCCTCCGACCAAGCTGATCACCGCGGTGATGCGGAAGGTCAGACCCGGGAAGATCACCGCCTGCAAGCCACTTGAAGCACCATACGCTTCAAGGCCCGATGCCAGGAACCAACCCTGGACCGCGCACAGGAACACCGTGCCGTAACGCGTGTACTGATTGAGCTTCTGCCGGCCGCTTGCGCCTTCCTTCTTCAGCGCCGCAAGTGCGGGGTGGAGCGAGGCTGCCAGCTGGATCACGATCGAGGCCGTGATGTACGGCATGATGCCGAGCGCGATGAGGCTCATGCGCTCGAGGCTGCCGCCCGAAAAAGTGTTGAACAGATCGAGAATACCGCCCTGCGTCTGCGCATAGAGTTGCTCGAGCACCAGCGGGTTGACGCCCGGCAGCGGCACGAAGCTCAGGAAGCGGAATACGATCAAGGCGCCGACCGTGAACCAGATACGGTTCTTGAGCTCGGTAGCCTTAGAGAAATTCGCCAGGCTCAGGGAGCTGGCGATGTTGTCGGCGCGTGATGCCATGGGATTACCCGAAGATCCTCTGAGACGCCGGTCCCTCCCGGCATGGGAGGCTACATAGGAAGCGCAGGGTCCGATGTCGAACCCTGCGCCTCACTTGTTCGCTTACTTGGCTTTGGCAGCCTTGTTGGCCGCTGCGCGAGCAGCCTTCTTTTCGTGCTCGGGCTGACCCTTCTCGATCACCTCGACCGAGCCCCCGGCCTTCTCGACCGCCTCGATCGCGCCCTTGCTGGCACCGGCGACACGGAAGCTGACCTTGGCGGTCAGCTCACCCTTGCCGAGCAGGCGCAAGCCGTGCTTGGCGTTCCGGCCAAGACCGGCAGCCTTCAGCGCATCGTGATCGATGGTGCCGCTGGCATCGAGCTTTCCGGCATCGATGAACTTCTGCACCATGCCGAGGTTGACCTCTGCGTGATCCTTGGGGTTCAGCGCGTTGAAACCGCGCTTCGGGATCCGCATGTGAAGTGGCATCTGGCCGCCTTCGAACCCGTTGACGCTAACGCCCGAGCGCGCCTTGGCACCCTTCTGGCCACGGCCGGCGGTCTTGCCCTTGCCCGAACCGATGCCCCGGCCAACCCGCATCTTGCGGTGACGGGCGCCTTCGTTGTCGCGGATTTCATTCAGTTTCATGTCAATGCACTCGCTTTCGCTTTTGTCGCGCTAGCCGTCTCGTCGCTGACGAGAAGGACGGATGATCAGTCGACGATCTCGACCATGTGGGGCAGCTTGGCAATCGCGCCGCGGACTTCGGCCGAATCTTCGACCTCCACCACGCGGTGCATCTTGCCCAGGCCCAGACCGATCAGGATCTTCTTCTGGCTTTCGGGACGGCGGATCGGGCTGCCGATCTGCTTGAGCTTGATAGTTGCCATTGGCTTACTCCACCATCGCCGCGGCGTCGGCTTCCGCCTCGGCCTCGCTCGCGCCGCCGCGACCCAGCAGGTCGGCGACTTTCTTGCCGCGACGCTGGGCAACCGACTTCGGCGAAGTCTGGTCCTGCAACGCGTCGAACGTGGCGCGGATCATGTTGTAGGGGTTGGAAGTGCCGACCGACTTGGTCACCACGTCGGCCACGCCCAGGCTTTCGAACACGGCGCGCATCGGGCCACCGGCGATGATGCCGGTACCGGCAGGCGCGCTGCGGACGTTGACCTTGCCAGCACCGAAACGGCCCTTGCCGTCGTGATGCAGCGTACGGCCTTCCTTCAGCGGCACGCGGATCATCTTCTTCTTCGCCGAAGCGGTCGCCTTGGTGATGGCTTCCGGCACTTCGCGTGCCTTGCCATGACCGAAGCCAACGCGGCCCGAACCGTCACCCACCACGACCAGCGCGGCGAAACCGAAGCGCTTGCCGCCCTTCACCGTCTTGGAGACGCGATTGATGTGGACCAGCTTCTCGATGATGCCGTCGTCTTCTTCTTCGCGTCCACCACGGCGATCGTCACGACGACCTCCGCGCTGACCGCCACGGCCGCCCGGACCGCCCTGGCCACCGCGGTTGCCGCCACGGTCACCGCCGCCGCGACCGCCGCGCGAACGCGGTTGCTCGTGCGCGCCCTGGTCGGCGCTCTGCGTCGCAGCAGCCTCCGACGGAGTATCGGCGATTGCCGGCTGCTCATTGACGACCGCGTTCTGCGTTTCGGCAGTGCCGGTTGCTTCGTTGTTGTTTTCGTCAGCCATCATCAGAACTCCAGCCCGCCTTCGCGGGCGGCGTCGGCGAGCGCTTTCACGCGGCCATGGAAAAGGAACCCGCCGCGGTCGAACACGACCGTGCTCACGCCGGCATTCTTGGCGGCTTCGGCGATGGTCTTGCCAACCTGCACGGCAGCATCGACGTTCGCGCCGCTGGTCTGAACGCCCAGCGTGCTTGCAGCGGCCAGCGTGCGGCCCTGCTTGTCGTCGATGATCTGCGCGTAAATGTGGCGACCAGTGCGGTGGATCGACAGACGCGGCCGATCGCCGGCGCGCGACTTGATCGCGGTACGCACGCGGCGACGGCGGCGCGCGAAGAGGGAAAGCTTGGCCATCTTACTTCTTCTTCCCTTCCTTGCGGAAGATGTACTCGCCCCGATAGGCGATGCCCTTGCCCTTGTAGGGCTCCGGCTTGCGCCAGCGGCGGATTTCCGCGGCAAACTGACCGACAGCCTGCTTATCGATGCCCGATACCTCGACCGTGGTCTGGTCCGGCGTCTTCACCTCGAGACCTTCCGGCACATCGAGATCGACATCGTGGCTGTAGCCGAGCTGCAGCTTGAGCTTCTTGCCCTGCGCTGCGGCGCGATAACCCACGCCCTTGATGTCGAGCGTCTTCGTGAAGCCGTTCGACACGCCTTCGACCAGGTTCGACACCAGTGTGCGCTGCATGCCCCAGAAGGCACGCGCCGCCTTGGTGTCGTTCGCCGGCTTGACCGAAATCGCACCGTCTTCGACCTGGTAGTCGATCAGATCGGACATACCCATCGACAGGGTCCCCTTAGGACCCTTCACCGACAGCGTGCCCTCATTGATGTCGGCAGTGACCCCGCTGGGGATCGCTACCGGCTTCTTACCGATGCGGCTCATCAGAATACCTCCGCCAGCACTTCGCCGCCGACGTTCTGCGTGCGTGCTTCGGCATCCGAGAGCACGCCGCGCGGCGTCGAGACGATGGTGATGCCAAGGCCGTTGCGGATCGTCGGCAGTTCCTTGGAACCGGAATAGACGCGGCGGCCGGGCTTGGAGACGCGGGCCACGTGCTTGATCGCGGGCTCGCCTTCAAAATACTTCAGTTCGATCCGCAGCGCGGGGTGCGCGCCCGACGCGTCCTCGCTGAAGCCACGGATGTAGCCTTCGCGCCGAAGCACCTCGAGAACGTTCGCACGCAGTTTGCTGGCAGGTGTCAGGACTGAGTCCTTCTTCGCCTGCTGGCCGTTGCGGATGCGGGTGAGCATGTCACCCAGGGGATCGGTCATAGCCATCTTCTAGATCCTCACCAGCTCGACTTGGTCAGACCTGGAATCAGGCCCTTGTTGCCGAGGTCGCGCAGTTCGATGCGGTTGAGGCCGAACTTGCGATAGACGCCGCGAGGACGCCCGGTCGTGGAACAACGGTTGCGCACCCGGGTGGGGTTTGCGTTGCGCGGGATTTCCGCCAGCTTCAGGCGAGCCATGAGGCGCTCCCCGTCGTCGAGCGACTGGTCATCGGCAATCGCCTTCAGCCGCGCGTACTTGCCGGCATACTTCTTCACGAGCTTCTTGCGCCGCTCGTTCTTGTTGATGGAACTCAGTTTCGCCATGGACTTAAGCTCTCTTCCTTAGATCAGGGTCACGCGGCAGCCTGCTGCTCTTCAGCAGCGGCTTCTTCGCGCGGGAACGGGAAACCGAACAGGCGCAGCAACTCGCGCGCCTCGTCATCGGTCTTCGCCGTGGTGGTGACGATGATATCCATGCCCCGGACCTTCTCGATACGGTCGTACGAGATTTCCGGGAAGATGATCTGCTCTTTCAGGCCCATCGCATAGTTGCCGCGCCCGTCGAAGCTCTTCGGGTTCAGCCCGCGAAAGTCGCGGATGCGCGGCATGGCCACGGTGACGAGGCGGTCGAGGAATTCATACATCCGCTCGCGGCGAAGAGTGACCTTCGCCCCGATAGGCATGCCCTCACGCAGTTTGAACTGCGCGATCGACTTCTTGGCCTTGGTGATGACCGGCTTCTGGCCGGCGATCAGGGCCATTTCCTCGGCGGCGGTCTGGACTTTCTTCTTGTCCTGGCTCGCTTCGCCCACGCCCATGTTCAGCACGATCTTCTCGAGCTTGGGCACTTCCATCGCGTTCTTGTAGCCGAACTTGTCCGTCATCGCCTTGGCGATCTCGGCTTCGTACTTGGCCTTCAGACGCGGGGTGTAGGTATCAACCATCGATGGTCTCCCCGGACTTGACGGCAACGCGGACCTTGCGCCCGTCCTTCGTTTCGAAGCGGACGCGGGTCGGCTTGCCGTCCTTCGGATCGGCCAGTGCGACCTTGGAGATATGCATCGGCGCAGGATTGCGATCGATACCACCCTGGGGGTTCTGCTGGCTCGGCTTGCGGTGACGGGCAGACACGTTGACGCCGTCGACGACAACCTTGCTGTCCTTCGGCATCACGGCCTGGACGGTGCCGGTGAGGCCCTTGTCCTTGCCCGAAAGCACGACGACCTGGTCGCCTTTCTTGATCTTAGCGGAAGCCATTAGAGCACCTCCGGCGCAAGACTGATGATCTTCATGAAGCCGCGGCCGCGCAGCTCGCGGACCACCGGTCCGAAGATACGCGTGCCGATCGGCTCCTCGTTCTTGTTCACGAGCACCGCGGCATTGCTGTCGAAGCGGATCACGCTGCCGTCGGTGCGGCGCACGTCCTTGCGGGTGCGCACGATCACAGCGCGGTGAACGTCGCCCTTCTTCACGCGGGTGCGCGGCTGCGCTTCCTTGACGGAGACAACGATCACGTCGCCCACGCCAGCGGTGCGGCGCTTCGATCCGCCCAGCACCTTGATGCACTGGACGCGCTTGGCGCCGCTGTTGTCAGCGACGTCGAGCGTGGATTGCATCTGGATCATCGATCCGGTTCCTTCTCGTTCGGCTTGCCGGAACCAGTCCGGCAGTTCCTAAAAAATTCGGCTCAGTTGCCGGCTTCGGCGACGTCGAGGTCGGCTTCCACCGCCTGCACACCACCCGCGATGACCCGGTCCTTTACGGCCCAGGTCTTGGTCTTCGAAATCGGACGGGTCTCTTCGATCCGTACGACGTCGCCCGGATGGTACTCGTTGCCCTCATCGTGAGCATGGTACTTCTTCGAACGACGGATGATCTTGCCGTAAAGCGGGTGCTTCACCTTGCGCTCGACCAGCACGGTCACGGTCTTGTCGGTCTTGTCGGAAACGACAGTCCCGGTGAGGATACGCTTGGGCATCGGGCCCTCCTTAAGCTTCGGCCGAGCGAGTGGTCTCGCCCTGCCCGCGGTCGAGCTTGGCAGACCGCTCGTTCTGGAGCGTCTTGATGCGCGCGATGTCGCGGCGCACTTCGCGGATGCGCGCGGGACGCTCCAGCTGGTTGGTCGCAGACTGGAAGCGCAGGTTAAAGGCTTCGCGCTTCAGATCGACGAGCTGCTCATAAAGCTGGTCGTCGGTCTTGGTGCGCATGTCCTCGACCTTGCTGCCGGCAGCGGCGGCGGGTTTCTTGGCCATCATTCGGCTCCCAGGTGGGTGGTGTCGCCCAGACGAGCGATAACCTTGGTCTTGATCGGCAGCTTCATCGCCGCGCGGCTGAACGCCTCGGCAGCGAGCGGACCGGGGACGCCGTCCAGTTCGAACAGCACACGGCCCGGCTTCACGCGAGCGGCCCAGTATTCGACCGAACCCTTGCCCTTGCCCTGCCGGACCTCGGCAGGCTTCTTCGAGACCGGCACGTCAGGGAAAACGCGGATCCACAAACGCCCCTGGCGCTTGATGTGGCGCGTGATCGCTCGGCGGGCAGCCTCGATCTGGCGAGCGGTGACCCGCTCGGGCTCGAGCGCCTTGAGGCCGTACGAGCCGAAGTTCAGGCTCGTGCCGCCCTTGGCGTCACCCTTGATCCGGCCCTTGAAGGCCTTGCGGAACTTGGTCTTTTTCGGTTGCAGCATGGTTCTTGCTCTACCTTAGCGCCGGTCGGAGGCCGGACGGACGCCCGAAGTCTGGGCCTCCATCATCAGGCGGTCCTGGGCGGTCGGATCGTGGCCGAGGATCTCACCCTTGAAGATCCACACCTTGATGCCGATGATTCCGTAAGCGGTCAGCGCTTCGGCATCGGCATAATCGACGTTGGCGCGGAGCGTGTGCAGCGGAACGCGGCCTTCGCGGTACTGCTCGACACGGGCGATCTCGGCACCGCCAAGACGGCCGCCGCACATCACCTTGATGCCCTCGGCACCAAGACGCATGGCCGACTGCATCGCGCGCTTCATCGCCCGGCGGAACGCCACCCGGCGGATCAGCTGGTCGGCGATGCCCTGAGCCACGAGCTTGGCGTCGATCTCCGGCTTGCGGATCTCAACGATGTTGAGCTTCACGTCGCTCTTGGTCATCGTCGCGAGCTTCGCCCGCAGCTTCTCGATGTCCGCGCCCTTCTTGCCGATGATCACACCGGGGCGGGCAGCATAGATCGACACGCGGCACAGCTTGGCCGGACGCTCGATCACGACCTTGCTGATCGCGGCCTGCGGCAGGCTGTCGACGATGTACTTGCGGATCTCGATGTCCTCGCTGAGCAGCTTGGCATAGTCGCGCCCTTCGGCGTACCAGCGGCTGTCCCAGGTGCGGTTGATCTGCAGGCGCAGGCCGACGGGGTTCGATTTATGACCCATGGATCAGGCCTCCTCGCTTTCACGGACCACGATGCGCAGCCGGCTGAACGGCTTCAGGATGCGGGTGCTCTTGCCCCGTCCACGCGTGTGGAAGCGCTTCATGGTAACGGACTTGCCGACCGACGCCTCGGCGACAACGAGCGCGTCGACATCGAGGTTGTGGTTGTTCTCGGCGTTGGCGATGGCGCTAGCGAGCACCTTGGATGCGTCGCGTGCCATCGCCTTCTTGGAGAAGGTCAGGATGTTCAACGCGTCCTCGGCCTTGCGGCCACGGATCAGCGCGGCGACCAGGTTCAGCTTCTGCGCCGAGCCACGGATCGTCGTGCCGACGGCCAGAGCCTCGTTGTCGCCCACGCGGCGGGGGGCTTTCTGCTTGCCCATCAGCGCTTGCCCTTCTTGTCGGCGGCGTGGCCGGGGAAGCTTCGCGTGGGCGAGAACTCACCGAGCTTGTGGCCGACCATGTCTTCGTTGACGGAGACCGGAATGAACTTCTGGCCGTTGTAGACGCTGAACGTCAGACCGACGAACTGCGGCAGGATCGTCGAACGACGCGACCAGGTCTTGATCGCACCGCGCGCATTCTTTTCCTGCGCGTCCTCGGCCTTCTTCAGCAGGTGGAGGTCGACGAACGGACCTTTCCAGACGGAACGAGCCATCTCGATTACCTCTTCTTCTTGGCGTGACGCGAACGGATGATCATCTTGTCCGTCGCCTTGTTGTGGCGGGTGCGCGCACCCTTGGTCGGCTTGCCCCACGGCGTGACCGGGTGACGGCCGCCCGAGGTCCGGCCCTCACCACCACCATGCGGGTGGTCGACCGGGTTCTTGGCAACGCCGCGAGTCAGCGGGCGCTTGCCCATCCAGCGGCTGCGACCCGCCTTGGCGAAGTTCTGGTTCTGGTTGTCGGGGTTCGAGACCGCGCCAACCGTACCCATGCAATCGCTGCGCAGGTAGCGCTGCTCGCCGCTGTTGAGACGGACGATCACCATCCCGCGGTCACGGCCGACGACCTGCACATACGTGCCGGCCGAACGGGCGATCTGGCCACCCTTGCCCGGCTTCATCTCCACGTTGTGGCAGATGGTGCCGACCGGCATGGTGCCCAGCAACATCGCGTTGCCCGGCTTCGTGTCAGTCTTCTCGCCTGCGACGACGCTGTCGCCGACGGCGAGCCGCTGCGGCGCGAGGATGTAGGCCAGTTCGCCGTCCTCATACTTCACCAGCGCGATAAATGCGGTGCGGTTGGGATCGTACTCAAGCCGCTCGACGGTGGCCGGCATGTCCCATTTGCGCCGCTTGAAGTCGACGTAGCGGTACTTCTGCTTATGGCCGCCCGCGATGCCGCGGCTGGTCACGTGACCCTTGTTATTGCGGCCACCGGTCTTGCGCTTGCCTTCGACCAGCGCCTTGACCGGCTTGCCCTTCCACAGGGAAGACTTGTCGACCAGGATCAGGCCGCGACGGGCCGGGCTGGTCGGCTTGTAGTTCTTAAGTGCCATGTTCCTGCCCTCAGATCCCGCTGGTGACGTCGATGGAGTCGCCGTCAGCCAGGGTCACGATCGCCTTCTTCATGTCCGTGCGGCTGTAGGGCTTGCCCTTCCAGCGCTTGGTCTTGCCCTTGGCAACGATGGTGTTCACGCCCAGCACCTTGACGCCGAACAGAGCCTCGACCGCTTCCTTGATCTGCGGCTTGGTGGCGTCGTTGGCGACCTTGAAGACCACGCCGTTGTGCTCCGACAGCAACGTGCTCTTCTCGGTGATGTGAGGGGCGAGGATGACGTCATAGTGACGCGCATCGATCTGCTTCTGCTGCTTAGCCATTGAAACGCGCCTCCAGCTTTTCGACAGCCGACCGGGTGAGGACCAGCGTGTCGTGCTTCAGGATGTCGTAGACGTTCGCGCCCACGGCCGGCAGAATGTTCACGCCCGGCAGGTTGCCCGCGGCGCGAGCGAACGAGCTTTCACCGGCGTCGCCGTCGATCACCAGCACCTTGCCGCTCCAGCCGTTCTTGTCGAACTGACCTTTGAGCGCCTTGGTCTTGGCCTCAGCCAGTTCCAGGTTGTCGACCACGACCAGGCCGTTCTCGACCTTGCTCGACAGCGCCATGCGCAGGCCCAGCGCGCGGATCTTCTTGTTCAGCGAGATATTGAAATCCCGCTTGCGGGCACCGTGCGCCTTGCCACCGCCGATGAACACCGGGGCTGCGCGATCGCCGTGACGGGCGGTGCCGCCACCCTTCTGACGGCCGAACTTCTTGCCAGTGCGCGAAACTTCGCTGCGTTCGCGGGTCGGACGCGCAGTCGCGCGCCGATTCCACAGCTGCCACGTGATGACGCGGTGCAGGATATCCTGCCGCGGCTCGACGCCGAACACTGCATCGTTCAGCTCGAGATCGCCGGCCGCGCCGCCATCGAGATTTTGGACCGTAACCTTCACGGATCAGCCCTCCTTGTTGTCGTCCGAGGCGTTGCCGCTCTCGGAAGTTGCGTCGCCGACGGCAGGAGTGACATCGTCACCCGCGCCTGCCTGCTGCTCGGCAGCAAGCTGCTCCTGCAGCTCGGGGCTGACCTGATCGTGCACTTCGTGCTCGGCAGCCGCTTCAACCAGACCGGCAGGCGCTTCCTCGTGCTGAGGAGCGGCGTTGCGGTCGAGCACGGCGCCGGGGAACGGAAGTCCTTCGGGCGCGGTCAGCTTCACCGCATCGCGGACCAGCATCCAGCTGTTCTTGGTGCCAGGGACGGAACCCTTCACGAAGATCAACCCGCGGGCAGCGTCCGTACGGACGACCTCGAGGTTCTGCTGAGTACGCTGGCGGTCGCCCATGTGGCCGGCCATCTTCTTGTTCTTGAAGACTTTGCCCGGATCCTGACGCTGACCGGTCGAACCGTGTGCACGGTGGCTGATCGAGACGCCGTGCGTCGCGCGCATGCCGCCGAAGCCCCAGCGCTTCATCGCACCGGCAAAGCCCTTGCCCTGCGTGTGGCCGGTGATGTCGACCTTCTGTCCGGCAATGAAGTGCTCGGCCGAAATCGTCGAGCCGACCGGGATCAGGGCATCCTCGCCCGAAACCCGGAACTCGGCGACGCGCATCTTCAGGCCGACCTCGGCCTTGGCAAACGCCTCGCGCTGCGGCTTGTTGACGTTCTTCTGCTTGGCCTCGCCCGCGCCCAGCTGAACGGCGTAGTAGCCGTCACGATCAGCGGTGCGGTGCGATACGACCTGGCAATCTTCAAGCGCCAGGACGGTGACGGGCACGTGGCGGCCGTCTTCCTGGAACAGGCGGGTCATCCCGACTTTCTTAGCGATCACGCCTGAGCGCATGATCCGTTCTCCTTACAGAGGCACTCCAGACCATCCGGAGTGCGTGCTCGGCCCTGGAAATCATGCATCGCCCCGTCCGGGCCAAAGTGCTTCCCGAGGGAAGCGAGACGGGGGACGCTTACCCGGCCCTGTGCCCGAGGGCGTGGCCGGAGGTATCCCTAGTCCGCGAAGCCGGAGCTCCGCGATGAAATCAAGCCAGCTTGATCTCGACGTTCACGCCGGCCGCAAGGTCGAGCTTCATCAGCGCGTCCACGGTCTGGGCGTTCGGTTGCACGATGTCGAGCAACCGCTTGTAGGTGCGGACTTCGAACTGCTCGCGCGACTTCTTGTCGATGTGCGGGCCGCGAAGAACGGTGAACTTCTCGTTGCGCGTCGGCATGGGAATGGGACCCCGGATCAGCGCACCCGTACGACGGGCGGTCTCAGCGATCTCGCCAGTTGCCTGGTCAAGCACGCGGTGATCGAACGCCTTCAGGCGAATGCGGATATTCTGAGCTTCCATGTCCCTACCGATGCGAAAGAGCCTGAGCGTGCCGCCGACGTTACCGCTTGCAACCCGCAAAAAAGAAAGGCGCGCCCCGCTTCATCCGGTTTCCCGGAACGGGCGGCCTTCCCTGAATTTCGTGAGCAAGAGAAGAATCCCCTGCCGGTGGCGGGCCTATACGGATAGCGACTCCGGCTGACAACCCTGTTTGTGGAAGAAACGCTTACTCGGCGCACAAAAGGTTCAACCTGGCTTCGCGACCCCAGAACGGCAAAGGCCCGACGCTCCGAAGAGCGCCGGGCCTGAACCTGAGCAGATCGCCAAGCTTACTTGGTGATCTTCGAAACGACGCCCGAGCCAACGGTCCGGCCGCCTTCGCGGATGGCGAAGCGCAGGCCTTCGTCCATGG
The DNA here is from genome assembly GCF_004337455.1 of Parafrankia sp. BMG5.11. Lineage (NCBI taxonomy): Bacteria > Bacillati > Actinomycetota > Actinomycetes > Frankiales > Frankiaceae > Parafrankia > Parafrankia sp. BMG5.11. The sequence continues at coordinate 265,579 of NZ_SJXI01000014.1, forward strand.
CGATCGGCGCGATCAGCTTGACGCCGATCGTGACGTTGTCGCCCGGCATGACCATCTCGGTGCCCTCGGGGAGGACGACTTCACCGGTCACGTCGGTGGTGCGGAAGTAGAACTGCGGGCGGTAGTTGGCGAAGAACGGCGTGTGACGCCCACCTTCGTCCTTCGACAGCACGTAGACTTCGGCTTCGAAATCGGTGTGCGGCTTGACCGAACCCGGCTTGGCGAGAACCTGGCCGCGCTCGACCTCCTCACGCGCCACGCCGCGGATCAGCGCACCGACGTTGTCGCCGGCCTCGCCGCGATCGAGCAGCTTGCGGAACATCTCGACGCCGGTGACGGTCGTCTTCTTGAGGTCCTTGATGCCGACGATCTCGACTTCGTCGCCCACGTTGACGATGCCGGTCTCGATGCGGCCGGTCACCACGGTGCCGCGGCCAGAGATCGAGAACACGTCTTCGATCGGCATCAGGAAGGGCTTGTCGACCGGACGGTCGGGCTGCGGGATGAATTCGTCGACCGCCTTGATCAGCGCAACGACCGAATCCTTGCCGATGTTGTCATCGCGGCCTTCGAGAGCGGCCAGAGCCGAACCCTTGATGATCGGAATGTTGTCACCGTCGAAGTCGTACGAGCTCAGCAGCTCGCGCACTTCCAGTTCGACGAGCTCGAGGATTTCCTCGTCATCGACCTGATCGACCTTGTTCATGTACACGACCAGCGCCGGCACGCCGACCTGACGGGCGAGCAGGATGTGCTCGCGGGTCTGGGGCATCGGGCCGTCGGCAGCGTTCACGACCAGGATCGCGCCGTCCATCTGGGCAGCACCGGTGATCATGTTCTTCACGTAGTCGGCGTGGCCCGGGCAATCGACGTGCGCGTAGTGGCGTGCGTCCGACTCATACTCGACGTGCGCGGTCGAGATGGTGATGCCGCGCTCACGCTCTTCAGGCGCCTTGTCGATGTTCGCGAAGTCCACCGCGGTGCCGCCGTACACTTCGGCCATGACCTTGGTGATCGCGGCGGTCAGCGTGGTCTTGCCGTGGTCAACGTGACCGATGGTGCCGATGTTGCAGTGCGGCTTGTTCCGCTGGAATTTTTCCTTAGCCATTTTGACCTTAACCTCTGTCTGAAAATGAATTTCACCAAGCAGGCTGCGGCACCCGGTGAATCGGGTGCCGCCCCTAGACGCTCACCCTTTCTTAGGCAAGCTTCTCCTTGACTTCCGCCGCCACGTTGGCCGGCACTTCGTCGTAGTGCGAGAACTGCATCGAGTACTGTGCCCGGCCCTGCGTGAACGAGCGCAGCTCATTCACGTAACCGAACATGTTGGCGAGCGGCACCATCGCCTCGACCGCCTGGGCATTGCCCCGCGTGTCGGTGCCCTGGATCTGCCCGCGCCGGCTGTTGATGTCGCCGATCACGTCACCGAGGTAATCCTCGGGAGTCACGACTTCCACCTTCATGATCGGCTCGAGCAGCTTGATGCCCGACTTGCTCGCCACTTCGCGCATGGCGCCCCGGCCGGCGATTTCGAACGCGATCGCGCTCGAGTCGACGTCGTGGTACGCACCGTCATAGAGCTCGATCGAGAAGTCGATGATCGGAAAGCCCACCAGGTAACCACTCGAAGCCTGCTCGCGGAAACCCTTTTCGATCGCCGGGATGAACTCCTTGGGGATGTTGCCGCCCTTGATGTTGTCTTCGAAGACAACGCCCTGGCCGCGTTCACCCGGAGTGACCTTGACCTTGACCCGGCCGAACTGACCCGAACCACCCGACTGCTTCTTGTGAGTGTAATCGACCTCGACCGGCTTGGCGAGGTATTCGCGGTACGCCACCTGCGGCGCACCGACGTTGGCCTCGACCTTGAACTCGCGCTTCATGCGGTCGACGATGATGTCGAGGTGGAGCTCGCCCATCCCCTTGATGATCGTCTGGCCGCTTTCGTGGTCGGTCGACACACGGAAGCTCGGGTCTTCCTGCGCCAGGCGATTGAGCGCGACGCCCATCTTTTCCTGGTCGGCCTTGGTCTTGGGTTCCACCGACAGTTCGATGACGGGTTCGGGGAATTCCATCCGCTCGAGGATGATCGGGTTGGCCATGTCGCACAGGGTGTCGCCCGTGGTCGTGTCCTTCATGCCGGCGAGCGCGACGATGTCGCCCGCGAACGCCTCATCGATGTCCTCCCGGTTGTTGGAGTGCATCAGCAACATGCGGCCGATCTTTTCCTTCTTGTCCTTCACGCTGTTCAGGACCTGGCCCTTGACCAGCTTGCCCGAATAGATGCGGGTGAAGGTCAGGCTGCCGACGAACGGGTCGTTCATGATCTTGAACGCCAGCGCCGCGAACGGCGCGTCGTCGCTGGACGCACGCTCAGCTTCTTCGTCGCTGTCGGGCAGCACGCCCTTGATCGCGGGCACGTCGAGCGGGCTCGGCATGTAGTCGACCACGGCGTCGAGCAGGGGCTGCACGCCCTTGTTCTTGAACGCCGAACCGCAGGTCACGGGCACGAAGCTGCGCGCCATGGTGCCCTTGCGGATCAGCCGCTTGAGGGTCGCCACGTCGGGCTCGTTGCCTTCGAGGTACTGCTCCATGACGTCATCGTCCTGCTCGACGACGAGCTCGATCAGCTGGCTGCGGTAGTCCGCCGCCTTGTCTGCCATGTCCTCGGGGATCGCGACGTATTCGAACTCTGCACCCAGCGCCTCGTCCTTCCAGACGATGCCGCGATTGTTGACGAGATCCACCACGCCCTTGAGCTGGCTCTCGGCGCCGATCGGCAGATAGAGGACCAGCGGCTTGGCGCCGAGGCGGTCGATGATGGACTGCACGCAGTAATAGAAATCGGCGCCTGTCCGGTCGAGCTTGTTGATGAAGCACATCCGCGGCACGCCGTACTTGTCGGCCTGGCGCCACACGGTCTCCGACTGCGGCTCCACGCCGGCAACGCCGTCGAACACCGCGACCGCGCCGTCGAGCACGCGCAGCGAGCGCTCGACTTCGATGGTGAAGTCGACGTGCCCGGGGGTGTCGATGATGTTGATGCGGTGTTTGGGCCCCTGACCGTCTTCAGCCTGCCAGAACGTCGTCGTGGCGGCCGAGGTGATGGTGATCCCGCGTTCCTGCTCCTGCTCCATCCAGTCCATCGTCGCGGCGCCGTCGTGGACTTCGCCGATCTTGTAGGACTTGCCGGTGTAGTAAAGGATACGCTCGGTCGTGGTGGTCTTGCCGGCATCGATGTGCGCCATGATGCCGATATTGCGGTAGCGCTCCAGCGGGTATTCGCGGGCCATTGGGAGTTCCTCGGGGGTAGCGGGGGCGGCTCACCAGGTGTGAGCCAGCCCCCATGTAGGGTTTGCCAGCGACGATTTTAAGTCGCCGGCTGTTACCAGCGCCAGGTTACCAGCGGTAGTGCGAGAAGGCGCGGTTGGCGTCCGCCATGCGGTGCGTGTCTTCGCGCTTCTTGACCGCGTTGCCGCGGTTGTTGGCGGCATCCATCAACTCGCCCGAGAGGCGCGCCGACATGGTGGTCTCCGCACGGCCGCGAGCGGCGGTGATGAGCCAGCGGATGGCGAGCGCCTGGGCACGCTCGGGACGAACCTCGACCGGCACCTGGTAGGTCGCACCGCCGACGCGCCGCGAACGGACCTCGATCTGGGGGGCGACGTTCTGGAGCGCGGTGTGGAACAGCCCGATGGGATCGGCCTTGGCACGGGTCTCGACGGTTTCGAGCGCGCCATAGACGATGCTTTCGGCAACCGACTTCTTACCGTCGTACATGAGGTTGTTCATGAACTTCGACAGGATCTGATCACCGAACTTGGGATCAGGCAGGATTTCCCGCTTCTCGGGACGACGACGACGTGACATCTTTTGTAACTCCTTCGGAGTGCACCCTGACCTCCGTCAGGGCTTGCGGCTCGGCCCGCTCCCGCACCGGCCACCCAGATGCTACCTCGATAGGTTAGCCAGGTGGAGGAGCGGGCTGGAGCCAGGCTAGCGCCGCGTTGAAACCTTACTTCGGACGCTTGGCGCCGTACTTCGAGCGGCTCTGCTTGCGGTCCTTGACGCCCTGGGTGTCGAGCACGCCGCGCAGCACGTGGTACCGCACGCCGGGAAGGTCGCGCACGCGGCCGCCGCGGATCAGCACCACCGAGTGCTCCTGCAGGTTGTGCCCTTCACCCGGGATGTAGGTGATGACCTCGCGCTGGTTGGTCAGGCGCACCTTGGCAACCTTGCGCAGCGCCGAGTTCGGCTTCTTCGGGGTCGTCGTATAGACGCGGGTGCAAACGCCGCGCTTCTGCGGGTTCGCTTCCATCGCAGGGACCTTGGACTTGGCCTTCTGCGGTTCGCGGCCCTTGCGGACCAGCTGGTTGATCGTCGGCATTAAGACTTTCTCTCTTCACCGTATGGAGGCGCCACACGCCAGGGTGAAGGGAAAGGATCGCGCAACCGCCGCCCTGGACGATGTCCGGGTTCAGCATATCTGCCACGAGCCTGAAACACTCCACCCGGGTCACGGACACCGGGTTACTTTGACAGCCGCCCCGAGAGCGTTCCATCAGGAACCGCTCCAATAGAAAAGAGCCTTCGCGCACGCAGCGCTAGGCCCCGGAACTCAACTGCCAATGTTCAGCTCTATCTGACCGAGGCGAGCCAGCAGCCGGCCTTGGATGGGCGCGCCACTAGACGCTTTGGCCGCAGCAGTCAATCTGCGTTCCGCCGCTGCCTTGCGCGCAAACCTGATCGACCTGGGGACACGGCTGTCGGAGCCGAATTACGGAGTCCGCGTTCCAACCAAGTCATGTATGCAATTCACGATGGCGAAAGCAAACGGCGGATCGGGGCGGCTGCCGCGACCGTTGCCGTGCACGCGCTCGTCATCGCGGGTCTGGCGTGGGGGTTGTCGTTCGACCCTTCGCCGGTGGAACCCACGCAGTCGCTGGCCGTGACCGTCGCTTTGGACGAACCGCCCCCGCCCCCGCCCCCGCCCGTGGAGCGCAGCGAACCGCAGCGGACGGCGGACGCCGCGCCCGCTCCCGAGGGGCAGACGGGGGACGCGCTGCCCCGCGAAGCGCCGTCGGCGGCAATTCCGCTAGCAGTCGCTCCCGCCGCGCCCGTTGCGGGCGACGGGCGGGACGTCGATGGCGGATCCGGCACGCAGGGCAGCGGCTCCGGCGCGGGCGGCAGCGGCACTGGAGAAGGCGGCGGCGGCGGCAGCGGAACGCCAGCGCAGCGGATCGCCGGTGCCTTGCGCGACAGCGACTATCCGAGAGCGGCCGAACAGGCGGGGCTCGCCGGCACCGTGGCGATCAGCTTTCGCGTTCGCACCGATGGGAGCGTGGACCGCTGCGAAGTTGTCCGGTCAAGCGGAGCGGAACTGCTCGACGGTCTCACCTGTCGGCTGTTCACCCAGCGCTTCCGCTTCCGTCCCGCCACCGATGCGGCGGGTCAACCGATCGACAGCACCCTGCAGACGAGCTTTACCTGGGGTACGCGCCGGCGCCGCTGACGCCTTCGAGGGCGGCGAATTGCGGCGCGCTATCGCGTCCGTACACATCGTCACGAAAGGCGATCGTGCCCTTCGCATCGGGTGCCGCGGTAAGATAGGTTATATAAACCGGCACCACAGTCGGCAGGTCGATCCGCTGCTCGGGCCGGTTCCCTGTCTTGCTGACCGACTTCCCGCCCAGCAGCCACCGGCCGAGCCGGTCGGCATCTTCGAGACGCACGCAGCCGTTGCTGAGCTGGCGATCGTCAAGCTTGAGCAGCGCGCGATCGGGCGTGTCGTGAAGATAAATGCCCTGCGCATTGGGGAATTCGTACTTCACCTTGCCCATGAAGTTGCTCCCGCCCGGCTTCTGACGGACGTGAGGGGGCGGCGCACCCGCGGCAACGGCCTGCCAGTCCACCTTCTTGGGATCGATCGGCTTGGCGTTCGCATCGTAATTCGCCAGCACTTCGTAACCGCGCTGCGTGAGGTACTTGGTGCCACCCGACAGCACGCCCTTGGCGATCGTGTTCTGCACAAGGTCGGGCGGGACGTTCCAGTAGGGATTGACGATAGCGTACCGGATAAACCCGGCCATCGCCGGCGTTTCCGATTCCGGCTTCCCGACCACGACTTTCATCGAATCGACCGGCTTGCCGTTCTCATACATCCACAGCCGCGCGCTTGCTGCGTCGACCAGTACATACCGTTCGGCCGGGATCGCCGGCAGCGCGCGAACCCTGCTGAGGTTCTCCCAGATGACCTGGCGCTTGTTAGGCGAAAACCCCGGACTGATGAGCGCGTCCCGCAACTCCGCATAGAACGGATGCATCCACGCCATCTGCGTGATGTGCTCATCGAGCGAAGGTGATTTGGCGGCGGACGTCAGCACCGATTCAGCGGTCGGCATGACTGGCGCGAGCGCCGCGCTTTCGTACAACATCCGTCCGCGCGGCGCTCCGCGCATGGCCCGGGCATAGGTCGCGAACATCTGTGACAGTTCGACATCCGCGCGCGCAATCGCTTCGGGCTTGCCGCCCGCGGCGCGGTCAAGGTCGCGGCGCAGGGAGCCGGTGCGAAGGTTCTTCAGCGTCCGCTTGTCCAGCGCGTCGAACTGCGCGGTCTCCAGCCGTTCGAGCAGGCGATCGACAGCGGAACTGGCCTGGCCAGATGGCGACAGCCACAACGGACGATAATCTCGCGCCGCGTAGAAGCGGCGCAGGTCACCGGCGCGCTGCTTGACTTCGCTCCGAAGCTCCGCGCTCGCGGGCGCGGCGAAGGGTGCTGCAGCCGCCGGGATGGGTGCGCCGATTGCGATCAGCGCACCCACACCTACGGTCAGCATCGCGCGATTGGTTCGGGCGGCAATGGCCCGTGCGATGCTGGTCATGGGACGATTAGCCCCGTTCGCCGGTGTAGCCGGTGCTTACCGGCTGCTGCATCGGCTCGCCCGAGTAGTACTGGCCTTCACGGACGTAACCGTCCACGCAGCCGTCACGGTCCTGGTCAGCCCAGATCGCGCCGCCGAGGCCGCCGACGGCAGCGCCGATCGCCGCGCCTTCGAGCACGCCGAGGCCGCCGATCAGCGCACCAGCGCCCGCGCCCACAGCCGCGCCCGCTGCACCGGTCCGAAGCGCGGTGCCAGCGACGCTGCGCCGTTCGGCGCAGTAGGTGCGGTCGCCCATGCCGGCCTGATAGGTCGTCGGAGTGCCCTGGTAGTACTGGCCCTGATAGACATAGCCATCTGCACGGCCATCGCGATCGCGGTCCGCCCAGATGGCCCCGCCAAGTCCGCCGGCGGCGGCGCCGATGACGGCGCTGGTCAGCAGGTCGGTCCCGGCGATGGCGGAAACGCCAGCACCCGCGGCAGCGCCGATGGCAGCACCGGTTCCGGCGCTGGCGAGGGTGTCATCGTTTCCGTACGAGGTGCAGGCGCCCAGCGGCAGCGCGGCGGCAGCAAGCAAAACCATTGTCTTTTTCATGTTCAGTCCCTTTACGATTAAGCGAATTGCACGTTCGTCGCTACGCAACGCCTCTCGTCCGGATTTCCAAACGCCACCCCGCCCGAACCGTTCCAACATCAAGTTTGTCGGTCGGTTTCCGAGGGCAGGAAATGGGGGCGCAGGAGCGCCATGCGGACCGGGCAGGTTCGCTTGCGCGACGGTGATCACTGACCAACTTTGTCCGAGGCCCGCCCTCCGGCGGACGGCTTAGCCCTGCGGCTGTTCGGCGCCGCGTTCGTGAGTGAGAAACGCGACAAGCGTTTTCACCTTCTTCTGCCGCCACTGGGGCAGCGGCGCTACCAGCCAGTATGCGCGGCGTCCTTCATCGGGGCCTTCGAGGACTGAAAGCCGGCCGGCGGTCACGGCTTCCTCCACCAGCAGCGCGGGCAGCATGGCCTTGCCCAGCCCGGCGATGGCGCTCGACAGCGCCTGACCCGGATTGGCGACCAGGACCATGCCTTCCTCTCCCGAAGGCAGTGCCGCGCCAGGCCAGGCGATCCACTGATCGGGCGCACCTGGGGCGGCGACCACCACCCGCCGGGCCGGGGCCAGCTCGATCCCTTCCAGCTCGCCCGGACCGTCCACCAGCCGGATGGCCACATCGAGATTGGTCTCGGTAAAGTCCGCGTTTTCATCGGCAATCAGCTGCAGGCGGATGCCGGGGTTCTGTTCACGGAAAGCCGCCAGACGATGGCTGAGCCACTGGGCGTAGAATTCGCGCGGAGCGGCGATGGTATAACGGTCGCTCGCCTGGCCGGCCTGCATGGCCTGGACGGCTTCCTCGAACTTCAGGAACCCTTCGCGCAAGGCGTCCAGCCCCGCGTTGGCCTCATCGGTCAGTTCCAGCCCCTTGCTCGTGCGGCGAAACAGCACCGTGCCGAGGTGATCCTCCAGCGCGCGGATTTGCTGGCCGACCGCGGCGGGCGTCACCGCCAGTTCGTCCGCGGCGCGGGTAAACGACAAGTGCCGCGCGGCGGCGTCGAACACGCGCAGGGCGTTCAGGGGCAGGTGCGTGCGCTTCATCGAGGGCGGGCCTTAGCGCGGCAGGCGCGCGAACGGTAGCGGGTAAACCAGCATCACCCCGCCTCGGCCGGGGCTGCGAGGGGGAAGAACGGGATCCGCACCTCCAGCGGTGGCCCGCTTGCACGCTGGAAGGTGTAGAAGCCCTCCATCGTGCCGTGCGGAGTGGTCAGCGGACAGCCGGACACGTAATCGTGGCTCTGCTCAGGCTCCAGGATCGGCTTTTCGCCCACCACGCCTTCGCCGTCGACGATGTTCACCATGCCGCGCGCATCGGTGATGCGCCAGTGACGGCTGAGCAACTGGACCCGCTCGGCGCGACCATTCTCGATCCGGATATGATAGACCCAGAACCACTTGCCGTCCTGCGGGCGGGATTGCTCGGGCAGAAAATTGACGGCCACCCGCACGGTGATCCCATCGGTAATCGCGGCATGTTGGAACAGCTGTTTCATTTCACCTGCGAACGTAGCGTTCGAGCCGCCTGGTGCAAGGGGGCGTGCCCGCTACAGACCCGCCGCGGACATTGCCCGGTCGATATCTTCGGTCAGGTCGGCGATGTCCTCCAGCCCCACGTTGATGCGGAGCAGGCCTTCGGTCACCCCCATCTCGCTGCGGGCTTCGGGACCCATGTTGGCGTGCGTGGTGCTGGCCGGGTGGCACAGCAGAGTGCGCGCATCGCCGATGTTGTTGGAGATATCGATCAGTTCCAGCGCGTTGAGCAGCGCGAACGCCTGTTCCCGCCCGCCGGGCAGGTCGAACGCAAAGATCGGACCGGTGCCGTTCGGCATCTGGCGTATGGCGAGGTCGTGGCGCGGGTGGCTCGGCAATCCGGGATGAAGCATGCGCCCGCCCTTGCGGCCGAGACGGGCTTCGACAAACTTGCCGAGCTCAACGGCGGAGGCGCTCTGCGCCCGTGCGCGCAGGTCCAGCGTCTCCAGCCCCTTGTGCACCACCCAGGCGTTGAATGGCGAAAGATTGGGCCCGGTGTTGCGCTGGAACGGCAGCAGCACCTCGTCGATGAACTGCTGCGAACCGCACACGGCGCCGGCGAGCACCCGGCCCTGCCCGTCCATCAGTTTGGTCGCGGAATAGGCGACCACGTCCGCGCCCATCTCCAGCGGGCGCTGCAAGGCGGGAGAGGCGAACGCGTTGTCCACCACCGTGACGATGCCGTGCGACTTGGCGACGCGGCACACATGCTCGATGTCGACCACGTCGAGGGTCGGGTTGGCAGGCGTTTCGAAGAAGAACACCTTGGTGTTAGGGCGAATGGCCCGCTCCCACTCCGCGTCGTTCCCGCTGTCGATCACGGTCGTCTCGATGCCGAAGCGGGGACAGAGGTGATCGACCAGCCAGCGGCAACTGCCGAACGCCGCGCGCGCTGCGACGACGTGGTCGCCCGCCGAAAGCTGGCACAGCAACGCCGCAGTCATGGCGGCCATGCCGCTTGCCTGGGTGCGGCACGCCTCGGCGCCCTCCATCAGGGCGATCCGCTCTTCCAGCATCGCCACGGTCGGGTTCTGGAGGCGGGAGTAGGTCATGCCGGTGGCCTCCCCGCTGAACCGCGCGGCCACCGTCTCGGCGTCGTCGTAAGTGTAGCCCGAGGTGACGAACAGCGCCTCGCTGGTCTCCCCGTGTTCGGATCGCCAGGTGCCCCCGCGGATTGCCTGCGTTGCAGGGCGCCACCGTGTGGTGATCGAGCGGTCCATTCCGGTAGTTTTCTTCATCGCGATGCGCGCTCTAGAGGCCCAAGCCGCCCGGCTTCAACCGGCAATGCTGCGCGCAAACGAAAACGGGCCCCGCGAAGGGGCCCGTTTAAAGCTTGAATTCGGAAAAATCAGGCGCTGACCGAATCGTCGTCGTCATCCAGCACGAGGATCAGACCGATCACGGCAGCGATGGCGAGCGCGATCCACAGGAAGCTGCCAGCGAGATCATTTTCGCCTGCGGTCGGCTGCGCCGAACGAGCGACCGGAGCGGCCTGGGCAGCGACCGGCGCGACCAGCATGCTGGCAGCGGCCAGTGCGATCGGGAGCTTGCGAAACAACATCGAATATCCCCTCCGTCACTTGGGTGGGTGACGCCATAATCGCGCAAATTACGTGTGGTTCCAAGCAGAAAATGCACCGAAACGGGTATCAGCGCCCTGCCCCGCCCTGACTTCCCCTGGCCTGCGGCCGAGGCTAGGGCGGGCCTCTATGCCCGTGTCTTCCCCGCACCGTCCGCGCGATCCGATTGCCTGGTGCGCCGCACTTTCGGTCGCCTTCCTGGCGCTCGTGTGCGTGCGCCTGGGCCTGCCGTCCAAGCCGTACTTCGACGAGATCCACTACCTCCCCGCAGCCCGCGCGCTGATCGCCGGAAGCGACTGGCTCAATCGCGAGCACCCGATGTTCGGCAAGGAACTGCTGGCTGCCGGGATCGCGCTGTTCGGCGATCATCCCTGGGCTTGGCGCCTTCCCAGCGCTCTTGCCGGAGCGCTGAGCCTGTTCGCCAGCATGCGCGCGCTGTGGTTCGCCTCGCTCAGCAGGTTCGCGACGCTGGCGTACGGCGTACTCCTGGCGACCGGGTTCATCCTGTTCGTGCACGCCCGCATCGCGATGCTCGACGGGTTCATGATCGCGCTGCTGGCGGTCGCCGTCTGGCAGTGCGCCGCCGCGGTGCGCGAGCCCGAGCATGGCCGCCGCAGCCTTGCCATCGCGGGCGTGGCGCTGGGCCTGGCGCTGGGCGCCAAATGGAATGCGATTCCGCTGGCGCCGCTACCCGGTATCGCGTTTCTGGCGGTCCGCCTGCACGCTTGCGGCTGGCGCGGAATTTTCGGGCGCCGCGGGGCGCCCGTGCCGGGCATCCGCTTGGCCGAGGCGGCGCTGTGGCTGGGACTGGTCCCGCTGGTCGTCTATGCCGCCACCTACCTTCCGGCCTACCTGATCGAGCCGGTCGAGGTCGGCAAGCTGGGCTTCATCGGCCTACACGAGATGATGCTGCGAATGCAGGAGAGCGTCGTCAAGCCGCATCCGTACCAGAGCATCTGGACCGACTGGATCATCAACCGCCGGGCGATCTGGTACTTCTACCAGCCTTCCGACGGGGCCCAGCGCGGGGTGCTGCTGATCGGCAATCCGCTGACGATGCTGCTGGGGCTGCCGGCGGTTATCTGGTGCGCCTGGGCCGGCGCTGCGCGAAAGCGCGCCGATGCCGCCGCCGTGGCCCTGATCTATGCCGCCAGTCTTGGCTTCTGGATCGTCGCGGCCAAGCCCATCCAGTTCTACTATCACTATTTGCTGCCCAGCATGGCGCTGCTTGCGGCGCTGGCGCTGGCGCTCGACGCGCTGCGTGTGCGCGGCTGGGGGTGGCTCGCCTGGATCGTGCTGGCAGGATCGGCAGCGATGTTCGCCTGGTTCTTCCCCATACTGGATGCCGCGCCGCTCGATGGACCGCGCGCGTTCGAACACTGGATGTGGCTGTCTAGCTGGCGCTAGTATTTGCCCCAGACGAAGCGGCTCGACAGCGCATAGTTCCATACTGAACCGATCACGATCCCCGCCAGGGCGGCAAGCACCCAGTGGAAACCCCGACCCTGCAACAGGGTCGCCGTGGCGACGTTGGCCAGCGCACCGACCGCGCACGTGAGGCAAAAGCCAAGCCAGCCCCGGGCGATCGCCACCGCCCCGCGCAGGCGCTGGTCGCGATAGGTGAGGAAGTTGTTGAGCCAGAAGTTGAAGCTCATCGCCGCGAAGGTCGCGATGACCGTCGCCAGAGCGAAGCCCTCGCCACTGACGCGGTACAGCAGCGTCAGCGCCGTCATGTGGACGGCCACGCCCAAAGCGCCAACGCTTCCGAACAGCGCGAAACGCGAAGGCACAAAGCGCCCCAGCGAGCGGTCGTACAGCCCCACCAGGAATTCGAACGCCACCGCGTTGTCGAGCTTGCTCTCGCCAGCGCGCCGCTCGGCGAACTGCAAGGGAAACTCCTTGACCCGCAGCGGGGGATTGGAGGTGGCGAGCAGATCGAGCAGGATCTTGAAGCCGATGCCGGAAAGGCGCGGCGCCGCCGCCCGCACCGCGTCCGAACGGGTCAGGAAATAACCGCTCATCGGATCGGTCAGTTCGATGCCCGTGACCTTGCGTGCCAGCCGGTTGGCCAGGCGCGAACCCTTTTCCCGCGTCGCACTCGACAGGCCGTCCGCATTGCCCCCGGCGACGAACCGGCTGGCGACCGCGATGTCGCAGGCACTTTCGCGCACGGCTGCCAGCATCTGCGGCAGGAGCGCGGGATCGTGCTGGTGGTCGGCATCCATCACCGCGACGAATGGCGCCGCGGTCGCGCACATTCCTTCGATCGCTGCGCTGGCAAGGCCCCGCCGGCCGAACCGCTGGATGGCGCGCACGCGGCCATCCGACATGGCGAGTGCGCGCGCAGCGTCGGCGGTGCCGTCGGGGCTGTTGTCGTCCACCACGATGACTTCCCACCCTGTCGCCCCAAGCGCGTTTTCGATCCGCACCAGTAGCGGCGCAAGATTGTCCCGCTCGTTGAGCGTGGGAAGGATGATCGCGAGTTCGAGCATGACCTAGAGCCGGCGGATGACCGCGTCGCCCACGTCCTCGGTGCCGGCACTGCCCCCAAGGTCGCGCGCGCGCACCCCATCGGCCAGCGTCCGCGCGACGGCTTTCTCCACCCGTTCGGCTTGTTCGGGCGCTCCCAGCGAATGGCGCAACATCATCGCGGCGGACAGGATCATGGCGACCGGGTTCGCGATCCCCTGCCCTGCGATGTCCGGTGCGCTACCGTGAATCGGTTCATACAGCCCGAACGTGCCGTGCTCCGTTTCCCGTTCCCCGAGCGCGGCGCTTGGCAGCAGCCCGATCGAGCCGACGCACATGCTCGCCTGGTCAGACAGGATATCGCCGAACAGATTACCGGTGACGATCACATCGAACCGGCCCGGATCGCGCACCAACTGCATGGCGGCGTTGTCGACATACATGTGCTCGAGCGAGACGTCGGGATATTCAGCCGCGACCTCGATCACCACGTCGCGCCATAACTGGCTGGTCTCCAGCACGTTCGCCTTGTCCACCGAACACAGCCGGCGCCGGCGCCCTTGCGCGGCACGGAATGCCACGTGAGCGATGCGGCGCACCTCGTCCTCGGCATAGCTCATCAGGTCGCGGCCACGGCGGCGGCCGTCCGGCAGCACATCGATGGCCTTTTCGCCGAAGTAGACGTCCCCGTTAAGCTCGCGCACGATCAACAGATCGATGCGCGCGGCGATCTCCGGCCGCAGCGCGCTCATCGCTTCCAGCCCCGGGATCATCGCCGCGGGACGCAGGTTGGCGAACAGGCCAAGCTCGCTGCGGAGCCCCAGGATCGCCTGCTCCGGGCGCAAGTGTCGCTCCAGCGTGTCGCATCCTGGGTCGCCGACCGCGCCGAACAAGACGGCATCGGCCGCGCGCGCCACGCCCAGCGTTTCGGGGGGCAGCGGGTGGCCGTGACGCCGGTACGCCGCACCGCCGACATCGCCTTCCAGCAGCGTGAGGCCGGGCAGATCGAGCGCTTCGAGCACGCGGACAGCTTCGTGCACCACTTCGGGACCCACCCCGTCGCCTGGCAGCAGCGCGACTTTCATGGCTTCAGCTTCTCCAGTCGCTCGCCCAGCATGGCGCGCGCGGCCATAGCATCGCCTTTCCGGTCGGCAAGCAGGTAGCGCTCCAGCGGAACCCCGCGCCGGGCAAACATTTGCAGCAGCGCCTCAAGATCGGCTTCGGCGGGGGGCGCCGTACCGCCATAACCCAGTTCACGCAGGACCAGCGCCTCGAACGCGATCACGGCGCGCAACCAACCCCGAGCGGACGGCGCATGACAGATCGCGTCAAGAGTGGCGCTTAACCCGTTGTATATATTCTGATAAGCATTTCGTTCCGGCAGGACCGCGGCAGTCAGCGTGGTCACCCACGCGATCGCCCCTGCCGCCAGCGGTTCGCTGAGCCAGGGGCCACGGCTCTCGACCAATTCCAGCTTCAGGAAGGGCAACTGGCTGTCGCTGCGAGCGGACAATTCGGCCGCCACCCGGTTTCCGGGAATCAGCACGGGACGCAGATGGCGTCCGCGCGCGCCGGCCACGTATCCAGCCACCAGTCCATATTGCTCGCTCAACACCCGGACAATGGCCGCAGTCTCGCCGTGAGGCCGGGCGGCGACCACGATGGCGGCGAACGCCAGATGCATTCAGTCCGTCGCGCCGGGTTCAGGCGGAATAGCTTGCGCGACTGCATCGCCAGTCGCCTGCACCAGCGCCGCCACGCCCTCCGCGGTGGGATGCACATGATCGGGCTGGATCATCCGGGGATTGGTGAACACCTGCGCGGTGACGAAGGGGACCAGCGCCGCGCCGTGCTTGGCGGCCAGCGCAGGATAGATCGCATCGAACTGCTGCTGGAAGGCGGTGCCGTAGTTGGGAGGCGCCTGCAGGCTCATCAGGACCACCGGGATGTCCCGCCTGCCCAGCTCGGTCAGCATCGCATCGAGATTGGCGCGGGTCTGCTCGGGCGGAAGCCCGCGCAACAGATCGTTGCCGCCCAATTCCAGCAGAACGAGATCGGGCTTGGCGGGCCGACTGTCGAGCGTAAAGGCCAGCCGCTGGCGGCCGGTGGCGGTGGTATCGCCTGAGACGCCGGCGTTGGCGATCCGCACGTTCCGCCCTTCCTGCCGCAGCGCTCGCTCGAGCTGTGCCGGATAGCTCTGGTCGGGTGAGGCCAGGCCGTACCCGGCGAACAGCGAATCGCCGAAAGCGAGCACGTCGACCAGAGGGCCCGTGGCCTCAACGGCCGGCGCCGACGCCTGGGGCGCGGCCTGCGGCGTGGGCGCTTCCGATCCACAGGCCGTGACTGCCAGAGCCACTGCAATAATCGACCAACCGCTGACCTGCATCGCCCACTCTCCCGCGGCACGATTGCCGCCATCGACCAGCTATGCCATCGAGCGTGGGTGACAAGTGCTCATCCGGCAATTTGTGCCCGCAATCTTTCCCTCACCTACGGTTCCGCGTCGGCCCCGGTCGACGTGTTGCGCGGTATCGACCTCGATATCGGCGCGGGCGAGGTGGTCGCCCTGCTCGGGCCATCGGGCTCCGGCAAGTCAAGTCTGATGGCGGTGCTCACGGGGCTCGAGCGGGCGAGCGGCGGGACGCTCAGCGTGGCCGGGGCGGACTTTGCGCAGATGGACGAGGACGCCCTCGCCCGCGCGCGGCGCGGCCGCATCGGCATTGTGCTGCAAGCGTTTCACTTGCTGCCCACCATGACGGCGGAGGAGAACGTCGCCACCCCGATGGAACTGGCCGGCATGGCCGATGCGCAGGAACGGGCACGCGCGGAATTGTCTGCGGTGGGCCTGGGCCATCGGCTCGACCACTATCCGACCCAGCTCTCTGGTGGGGAACAGCAGCGGGTCGCGATCGCACGGGCGACCGCGCCCCGGCCCCCGCTGATCTTCGCCGACGAACCGACCGGCAACCTGGATGCGGCGACTGGTCAGACGATCGTTGACCTCCTCCTCTCCCGTCGGGCCGAAACCGGCGCCACCCTGCTGGTGATCACCCACGACGTGGAACTCGCGGCCCGCTGCCAGCGAGTGATCACGCTGGCCGATGGCCGGATCGCGAGCGACGTGCGACCGTGATGCGGGACCCAAGGTGCGTTCCATGACCTGGGCGATCGCCTGGCGCATTGCGCGGCGTGACCTCTCCGCGCGCTTCCACGGACTGCGCCTGCTGCTGGTGTGCCTGTTCCTCGGAACCGGCGCGCTCGCGGCGATCGGCACTTTGACAAGCACGATCGAACGCCAGCTGAGCGAGCGTGGCCGAGAATTCCTGGGCGCGGACGTGCAGGTCGCGTTGTGGCAGCGCGCGCCTACGCCGCCTGAACTCGCCGCGTTGCGCGCGCTCGGCACCGTGTCGCAAGGGTTGCGGATGCAGGCTATGGCGAGTTCCGCGGATGCCGCAGCGCCCGTCGAGTTGAAAGCGGTGGACGACCGCTGGCCGCTGTATGGCCGTGCGACGCTGCTGGATGGCCAGACGGTCGGTGCCCCGCCCGCCGGCGCCGCCTGGGTTGCTCCCGGTGCCGCAGACCGGCTGGGCGTGAAACCGGGAGACACGCTGACGATCGGTTCGGCCCGGTTGCGGGTCGGCGGGCTACTCGACCAGGAACCGGATCGACTGGGCGAGGGATTCCAGCTTGGCCCGACGATAATCGTGCGCGCCGATGTGCCCGCGGCCGCAGGGCTCACCGCGCCGGGCGCGATGTACCGCTCCAAGACCAACGTCGCCTTCACGCTGCCGGGCGATCCGCAAGCGGTCGAAGCCGAGTTGAAGGCGCGCTTTCCCGCCGCCGGGTTCGAGATCCGCACACGCGACAGGGGCGCGCCCGGCGTGGACCGCTTCGTGGGCCGCATGGGGGAGTTCCTGACTCTGGTGGGGCTCGCCGCGTTGGTGATCGCGGGGATCGGCATCGGCGGGGGCGTGTCGTCATACCTTGACGCCCGGCGCCAGAACATCGCCACGCTGAAGGTGCTTGGCGCCACCAGCGGCGACATCGCCCGCATCTACGCCATGGAAATCGGCGCCGCCGCGCTGGTGGGCAGCATCGCGGGGATTCTTGCCGGGGTCGCGCTCACGCCGGTGATCGCACGCGCGCTTGCCGGACTGCTGCCGATTGGCACCGGCATCGTGTTCGCGCCCGCGGCGCTGTTGAGCGCACTGGCGTATGGCCTGCTCGTGGCGCTCGTCTTTGCCGCGCCGCCGCTGCTGCGCGCGCGGCGTTTCCCGGCCATGGCCCTGATGCGCGAGCGCGTATCTCCGTTGGGACGGGACCGGATCGCGATCGCGGTGGTCGCCGCCGGTTTGGCCGCGATTGCCGCTCTCGCGCTGGCGACCGCCCGCCAACCATTGATGACCGCGGGATTTCTGGGCGGGGCGGCGGCAGCGCTTGTCCTGCTCGCGGCGCTTGGGTGGGGTATCCGGCTGGTCGCTGCCCGCCTGCCGCGCCCGCGCGATCCGCTGTGGCGCGCCGCGCTGGCCAACTTGCACCGCCCAGGCGCGGCGACCGGGACGCTGGTGACGGCCCTCGGCTTTGGCCTGTCGGCGTTCGTGCTGCTCGCCGCGGTCCAAACCAGCATCGACGGCACGATCGCCCAGCGCGTGCCTGAGCGCGCGCCTGACTATTTCGTGCTCGACGTGCCAAAGGATCAGGTGGGGACATTCACCGGGCTGGTGGACCGCGTCGCGCCCGGCTCTGCGGTGCAAACGGTGCCAGCGCTGCGCGGCGCGATCCTGGCTTATGGCCCCAAGGACGCGATGACCCGCGTCGCCAGTCTGGGAGAGAATTTGCCGGAGGACGCTTGGGCACTCCGCGGTGAGCGGGGGCTGACCTACGCGGATGAGGTGCCCCCCGGAAATAGGGTCACGCAGGGGGAATGGTGGTCTGAGAACCATGCCGGCGAGCCGCTGGTGTCGATCGACGAGGATCTGGCGCAGGCGATCGGTGTCGAGGTGGGCGACTACCTGACGATCGGCATCCTGGGAACCGAGCGCAGTGCACGGATCGCGTCCCTGCGGCGGATCGACTGGCAGACCATGGGCTTCAACTATGTGCTGGTGTTCAGCCCCAACACGCTGCGCGACGCGCCCCACAACGTCGCGGCGACCATCGAACTGCCGGATGATAACGCGAAAGGGGCGCTATTGCGCGACCTCGTGCGCGCGTTTCCATCATCCAGCGTGATCGAGACAGGGCCGGTGCTGGTCCAGGCGCGCGAACTGCTAACCCAAGTGGGGTTGGCCACCCTGGCCGCCGCTTCCGTGGCGGTTCTGGCGGGCTTGGCCGTGCTGCTGGGAGCGATCGCCGCGGCGCGGGCGCAGCGCACTTACGATACCGTGATCCTGCGCGTACTCGGCGCCAGCAGGCGTCAGGTCTTGTTACTGGCGCTGGCGGAGTATGGCGCCCTCGCCGCGCTGCTGGCGCTGGTGTCCCTCGCGCTCGGGCTCGTCGCCGCGTGGGCGGTGGTGACCCAGTTGTTCGAATTCGACTGGCTGCCCGCGTGGTCGGCGGTGTTCGGCGTGCTTGGCGCAGGCCTCGCGCTGGTTATCCTGTTCGCGCTCGCGGGCGCCTTGCCGCTGCTCCGCGCGAAGCCGGCACAGGCGCTGCGGGCGCTTTAAGCCCGCAGCGCCTGCCGCGCAGATCAGGCGAACGTTTCGGCTTCGCCCACGCCCTTGGGATCGGGGCCGAAGCGGTTCGGACCGGGGGTGCCCGGCAGCGCCATCAGCACCAGGAACGCGATTGAAACCAGAAATCCCACGACCGGGATCATGCCCCCGATGATCGCGCCAAGATACCACCACCCGCTCATGTCGCGATCGTGCAACCGGCGCACGGTCACGGCGATGCTGGGGACCAACACGATTGCCGCGTACAGCAGCATCAGCAAACCCACACCGCCAAACAGCGCGCCGAACCCCGCGCCCAGTTCGCCACTGGCGCCCGGCGCCATCAAGCCGGCGGCTCCGCCCGCTCCGAAGATGACGAACATCAGCACCGTCACGACGATCACGTTGAGCAGCGCGAACATCCAGTATTCCATGCGGCGCGAGCGGCCCGAGAATTCGGCGTAACGCTTAAACGGCAGTATCATCCAATCCATGGAAACTGTCCCCTCTGTTGTTTCCCCGTCGGGGAGGGGAACATAAGAGCTATCGGCGCGCAACAAAAAAGGGCCCCGCGAACGGGGCCCTTCCTTGCGTCAAAGAAAACGCGCGCATGCGCGTGATCAGAACTTGAACCGCGCCAGTGCGCCATAGGTGCGCGGCGTGTTGGGGTAGCCCGAAACGGTGCCCGCCTGGGCCACGCCGTCGAACACCGTCACGATGTAGCGATCGTCGAGCAGGTTGCGGGCAAATGCACCGATTTCCAGCCCGTTGTTGAGCGCCAGCGTCATCGACGCGTTCACCAGGTTCACTTCGCGCCGGAAGCTGTTCGGACCGAACGTCGGCAGGCCGTTGTTGATCGCGGTGTTGCTTTCGTGGCTGTAATCGATCCGGCTGATCAGACGGTTGCCGCTCGCGCCGAATTCATGCGCATAAGTGGCCGAGGTAGCGAGGTTCCATTCAGGGATTCCGCCCGGACGCAGTCCCGACAGGTCGCCCACCGGGCTATCCACGAAGCTGTCATACACCGCATCGAGGTACGTCGCGGCGAACGTGAACACGAGCGGCCGGACCGGGGTGATGGTCGAGCTGAACTCGAAGCCCCGCACCGACTGCTGACCAGCGTTGTTCAGCTGGAAGCCGGTGCCGGTGAACACGAAGCTCTGGAAGCCCTTAATGGTCTGGTCGAACAGCGCGAGGTTGAAGTCGAGCCCAGGGAACTGCGCCTTCAGGCCGATCTCATAGACCTCGGCATCCTCAGGGCCAGCAAAGCGCGAACCGGTGGTGAGGTTCGCCACGCCCAGACCGGCGTCGGTGATCGGCGAAGACGGGGCGAGGAACGAGGAACGCCCCGGACCCGGGATGAAGTCCCCGAACAGCGGCCGCGAATCGCGTGACAGGTTGACCGAACTGGCCTTGAAACCCGTCGCATAGCTCGCGTAAACGTTGATCTGGTCAGACACGTTGTACGCCACCCGCAGCAGGTAGCTGAGGTCGCTGTCGTGGGTACGGCCATCCTCGACCGCGTTCGGAATGGCCAGGAACGGCGGCTGGAACTGGAACGGCGCCAGACCCAGCAACGGATTGACGGCCGGATTCAGCGCCGCCGCGCGCAGGGCCGCTTGCGTTGCCGAAGGCAGCGCCAGGAACTGCGCCCGGCTCCTCACCGCGCCGCCAGTCGCACCCGTGATGAACGTGTCGACGAGGTTGAGGTTGGACAGTTCGTCGAACGCCTGACCGCTAAGGGCGAAGTCCTTCTTGTCGTCGGTGTAGTTGAAGCCGCCCGTGAACACGAGCCCGTCGACCGGTTCGAAATCGACCGTGCCGAAGACCGAGACTGCCCGGTTATCGAGCGAATAGCTTTCTGCCGTCAGCGGACCGGCGGAGAAGAAGCTGTTCTGCGGCTGGCCCACCGCCGCTTCGATCTGGTTGAAGGTGAAGGCCGGGTTCTGCGTCGCCGCACGGCCCAGTAGAGTGAAGAACGAGCGCGAGGCCGCACCGGTGGTCAGCGCGCTGTCCTGGGTGACCTTTTCGTCGAAGTAGAAGCCGCCGAGCAGGAAGTTCAGCGGTCCGTCGAAGTCCGACGCGATGCGGAATTCCTGCGTGAACGTCTTGACCCGCTGATCGCGCATTTCGCTGACGATGTCGGCGCTCGTGAAATCGACGTCCTGGTCGACGAAGTTCTTGAGCTCGCGATAGGCGGTGATCGAGGTCAGCGAGATCGCGCCCAGATCGTAGTCGGCCTGGACCGACCCGCCGTAGTTGTCGACCTTGTTGATCGGCTCCTTGTTCAAGTACGTGTCGTAGCTGAAGAAGTCGGTGCTCAGCGCACCGCCGACCCCGAAGATCGCCGGAGCCGAGGGGCCCGCGACCAGCGTGCTGACGACACAGCACACTTCGTCGATCTGGGAGTAATCGGCCATCGCGCGGATCTTGAGGTCGGAATTCGGCTCGATCAGCAACTGGCCGCGCGCGGTCCAGCGGTTGCGATCGGAAATGTCCTTGTCGAGGTTGACGATCCGCCCATAGCCGTCGCGGCGATTGTAGCTGGCGTCGAGCGAGAACGCGATCGTCTCGGTGATCGGCCCGGTAACGTCACCCTTCAGGGTCATGGCATCGTAGTTGCCGTAAGTCGCCTCGATCGAACCGCCGAACTCGAACTGCGGTTCGCGAGTGATGACCGAGATGACGCCGGCCGAGGCGTTCTTGCCGAACAGGGTCGACTGCGGGCCGTTCAGCACTTCGATGCGCTGGACATTGGACAGGTCGTTGAGCGACGAGGCCGAGCGCGAGCGGAACACGCCGTCGATGAACACGCCAACCGACGGCTCGATGCCGAAGTTGTTGTCACCATTGCCGAAGCCGCGGATGATGAATGTCGAAGACGACGAGTTCTGCAGCTGGCTGACCCGCAGCGACGGATTGACCGTCTGCAGGTCGAGCACGTCACGGATCTGCGCGCGCTCAAGCGTCTCGCCCGTCGTGACGGTGACCGAGATCGGCGTTTCCTGCAGGGTCTGTTCGCGCTTCGAAGCGGTCACGACGATGACGTTGCCGGAGCTGGTGTCCTCAGCCACCGG
The DNA here is from genome assembly GCF_004337455.1 of Parafrankia sp. BMG5.11. Lineage (NCBI taxonomy): Bacteria > Bacillati > Actinomycetota > Actinomycetes > Frankiales > Frankiaceae > Parafrankia > Parafrankia sp. BMG5.11. The sequence goes on from NZ_SJXI01000014.1 coordinate 287,365, forward strand.
GTAGTTGTCGCCGTCGGCGTCGACTTGCTCCTGAACGTCCTGCGCGGTCGTATCCTGCGCATGGGCGACGCCCGGCGCGACGAGCACGGCAGCACCGGCGAGCAGGGTAAAGCGGGCCCGGCCGGCAAATCCGGAAGCAGTCTTGATCATGTTACGAAAGGTCCTCGTCCGATGTGGGCGACGCTTATCACGCGCGAACCATTCGCGCGGTGCGGCGACCCTTAGCTGACAGGGGAGTCAATAGCCGGCAGTTTGCACCGCGCAAGCACGCTCGTCGGACAAGATAGGTTGCTCGTCCGAACTGTGGCGCGCGCGACACACGCACGCACACGCGGTTGTCTTCCGCCGCCCGCTCGGCTAGGGGCGCGCCACTTTGCGGGGAGCCGTTCCCCTGCCCTACGACCAAGAGACATCGAAAATGAACCTTCGCAACGTGGCGATCATCGCCCACGTCGATCATGGCAAGACCACGCTCGTCGACCAGCTGTTCCGCCAGTCCGGCACCTTCCGCGATAACCAGCGCGTTGAAGAGCGGGCGATGGACTCCAACGACCTCGAGAAGGAACGCGGGATCACGATCCTGGCGAAGCCGACCTCGGTCGAATGGGCGCCGGAAGGCTCCGACGAGCATATCCGCATCAACATCGTCGATACGCCGGGCCACGCCGATTTCGGGGCCGAGGTCGAGCGGATCCTGTCGATGGTCGACGGGGTGATCCTGCTGGTCGACAGTTCCGAAGGCGCGATGCCGCAGACGAAGTTCGTCACCGGCAAGGCGCTGGCGCTGGGCCTGCGGCCGATCGTCGTGGTGAACAAGGTGGATCGCCCCGACCAGCGCATCCAGGAAGTGCTGGACGAGGTGTTCGATCTGTTCGTCAGCCTCGACGCCTCTGACGAGCAGCTCGATTTTCCCGTGCTCTACGCTTCGGGCCGCAACGGCTATGCCAGCGAGGATCCCGATCGGCGCGAGGGCAATTTGACGCCGCTGTTCGAAAAGATCGTCAGCCACGTCCCCGCCCCGCAGGCCGACTTCGACGGACCGTTCAAGTTCCTGGTGACCTTGCTGGACCGCGACAACTTCCTTGGCCGCATCCTGACGGGCAAGGTTCAATCGGGCACGGTCAAGATCAACTCGCCGATCCACGCCCTCGACAGCAGCGGCAAGGTGATCGAAACGGGCCGTGCCAGCAAGCTGCTGGCTTATCGCGGACTCGACCGCGTGCCGGTCGACGAGGCCCGTGCCGGCGACATCATCTCGATCGCGGGCCTGGCCGTGGCGACCGTGTCCAACACCATCGCCGATCCTTCGGTCAGCGAGCCGCTTCACGCACAACCGATCGACCCGCCCACCCTGTCGATGCGCTTCGCCGTCAACGACAGCCCCTTCGCCGGGCGTGAGGGAACCAAGGTCACCAGCCGCATGATCCGTGACCGGCTGGAGCGCGAAGCGGAAAGCAACGTCGCCATCCGCGTCACCGAAAGCGCCGACAAGGACGCGTTCGAGGTCGCCGGCCGCGGCGAGCTTCAGCTGGGCGTGGTGATCGAGACGATGCGCCGCGAAGGCTTCGAACTCGGCATCAGCCGCCCGCGCGTGCTCTACCGTGAAGACGAGAACGGCAACCGCACCGAGCCGTACGAAACGGTCGTCATCGACGTCGATGACGAGCATTCGGGCACGGTCGTGGAGAAGATGGCCATCCGCAAGGGCGAAATGATCGACATGCGCCCGAGCGGCGGCGGCAAGACCCGCATCACCTTCTCCGCTCCGAGCCGCGGACTGATCGGCTATCACGGCGAATTCCTGTCCGACACGCGCGGCACCGGGATCATGAACCGCCTGTTCGAGAAGTACGGCCCCCACAAGGGCCAGATCGAAGGGCGCCCGGTCGGCGTGCTGATCTCCAACGGCACCGGCGAGGCGGTCGGCTACGCGCTCAACATGCTCGAGGAACGCGGGCAGCTGTTCGTGCGGCCGCAGGAGAAGATCTACGAAGGGATGATCATCGGCGAGAACGCCAAGCCGGAAGACCTCGAGGTCAACCCGATGAAGTCCAAGCAGCTGACCAACTTCCGCTCGACGGGCAAGGACGATGCGATCCGCCTCACTCCGCCGCGCGTGATGACGCTGGAACAAGCGATCGCCTACATCGACGACGACGAAATGGTCGAGGTGACGCCCAAGAGCATCCGGCTGCGGAAGGCTTTCCTGGACCCGCATGAGCGGAAGAAGGCCCGCCGCTCCGGCAGCTAGGCCGCAGCCTGCGTTGCCTTGCCGACGCGCGCCAGGCCTACACGCAGACTTCCAAACGCAAAAGGGGCGCCCGTGAGGGCGCCCCTGCTGCATTCGGGTGGTTTCTGCCGCTTAAAAGTGGAAGCTCACGGTGCCGCGGAACGACTGCAGGTCGAGGTCCGTCCGTGAAGGGCGCAGGTTGGTTCCGGTGGAATTGACCAGCAGGAACGGGTTGGTTGCGCCTGCCGTACCCTTGCCAACAGCGACGTATGCCTTGTCGTCATCGTAGCGCGAGTAGAGGTACTCCAGCCCGATCCCGATGCTCGGCGTGATCATCAGTTCCGCCCCGGCACCGGCCTGCACGCCAAAGCGCATGTCGTCGTCGTTGACCACGGTGAACGAGTTGGCCGTGTTGGTCGTCACGAAGTCGTGATTGATGCGGGCATAGGCCACGCCGCCGGTGATGTAGAACAGCCCCCGGCCGTCACCCGGCGAGATGCCCGCCCGGCTGCGCAGTGCGATGGAGTAATCGAGTTCGCGCGAGAAGGTATAGCTGGCGGGGGTGGTGCTGAACCCGCTGGAGTAATCCACCGCGTTCGAACCGCTCGCCTCGACCAGAAGCCCGGCGACCAGCGGACTGTCAGGCTGCCGGAAATCGAAGCCGGCCCGGACGGCATAGCCGATCTCGTCATCGTCGCTGGAGCAGCCGGCCGCCGCGGTCGAACCCACGGCAGTGCCGCTGCAGAAACCGGGTCCGAAAGCATTCGCGCCCGCCGCGGTGCGGACGACATCGCCATACGTGCCATCAAGGTCAGTGTCGAACCGCAGACGCCGCGAATCGCTGGCTTGTGTATCCAGTCCACCCGCGACCGAAACGTACGGTCCATTGAAGTAAGGCCCGGCATCCTGCGCCAGCGCGGGTTGGGCGAACGCCACGGCAACGGCGAGCGCCGAGGTTGAAGCTAGTGTGCGGAACATGGTGTATCCATTGGCATGTATGGGGGGCGCGACCGCCAATACGTGGCCGACGTATCAGCGCGAAAACCGCTGTTAGGCGCAGGCGTTCCAGCGCCCGCAGCGATTGCGCCACAGTGTGGAGGTGCAGCAACACTCCGCGCGCTCGCGCTCTGCAGCATTATGCCAACGTGCCAGCGGTCTCGTGCCCGGCGTAGCCATCGGAACCCGTGGCTGTTAGCACCCTGATCATGCAGACCGGCGTCCTCATCTCCCTGGTGGTTTACTTCATCCTGATGCTCGCGATCGGCGTGTACGCCTGGCGCAAGACAAGTAGTGACAGCGAGGGGTACCTGCTGGCCGGGCGCAACCTGTCACCTTCGGTCACCGCGCTGTCCGCAGGCGCATCGGACATGTCAGGCTGGCTGCTTCTAGGACTGCCCGGCGCGCTCTACGCGAGCGGACTGGTGGAAGCGTGGATCGCCGCGGGCCTGTTCGTCGGCGCGCTGGTGAACTGGATCGTGGTCGCCCCGCGTCTGCGCCGGCAGACCGAGGAACTGGGTGATGCGCTGACCATCCCCGAATTCCTCGGCAACCGCTTTCCCGACAAGGCGGTGGCGCTGCGGCTGACCAGCGCCATCATCGTGGTGCTGTTCTTCACTGTCTATACCGCTGCCGGCATGGTCGGGGGCGGCAAGCTGTTCGCCACTGCATTCGGCGGTGATTACATGACGGGGGTGTGGATCACTACCGTAGTCGTCCTGGCCTATACGATGATCGGGGGATTCCTCGCGGTCAGCCTGACCGACTTCGTGCAGGGATGCATCATGTTCCTGGCGCTGGTGCTGATGCCGCTGGTGGTCATGTTCGGCCCCGGCGGAAGCGCCGGCGGATCGATCGCCGCGGTGCCGCAGGAAGGCTTTCTCAGCCTGACGCATGGTCTCACCGCGGTCGGCTGGCTTTCGGCGGTGACCTGGGGACTGGGCTACTTTGGCCAGCCGCACATCATCGTGCGCTTCATGGCGATCCGCTCGGTCAACGAGGTGCCGACCGCCCGCAATATCGGCATGGTGTGGATGGGCGTGTGCCTGCTGGGGGCGATCGGCATCGGGCTTGCCGGCCGCGCCTATGTGAACCGCAACGGATTGGTGCTGGACGATCCCGAGACGATCTTCATTCTGCTCGCGAACCTGTTGTTCCATCCGCTTGTGACCGGGTTCCTTTATGCCGCGCTGCTGGCCGCGATCATGAGCACGATCAGCTCGCAGCTGCTGGTCTCGTCGAGTTCGCTGACCGAGGATTTCTATCGCCTGTTCCTGCGCAAGCAGGCGAGCGAGCGGGAAGCGGTCACGGTGGGCCGGCTAAGCGTTCTCGTGGTGGCCCTGATGGGTATCGCGATCGCCGCCGATCCCGATAGCCAGGTGCTGGGCCTGGTGGCGCATGCCTGGGCCGGCTTCGGCGCGGCTTTTGGGCCGATGATCGTACTGGCGCTGACCTGGCGGCGGATGACCGGCTCCGGGGCGGTAGCCGGACTGGTCACGGGCGCCGTGGTGGTCGTCGCATGGATCGCGCTCGGGTGGGATCAGGCGTTCTTCGGCGGGCCGGGAGTATATGAGATCCTCCCTGGCTTCGTCGCGTCGTGGCTGGCGATCGTGGTGGTCAGCCGCGCCGGGCCGGCGCCTTCAGCCGAGAGCACGGTAACAATCCATTAGGGCGCCGTTAACCATCTCGGGGTGAGTTTGCCGCTCATGAAGCGCCTCGCCGTCCTTGTCCTCGCCTTCGCGCTGTCCGGCTGCGGCAGCCTGGTGCCCGACGGCCGCGCGCCCGCCAGGCCCCCGACTCAGGCGCCGCGCCCTGTCGCTGTGAGCGGCGAACAGCGGCAATGCCTCGCCGATCTGGGAGCCAGGGGTGCGAACGTTTCGCCGGTGGCTGATCGATACTATGGCGCGGGCTGTTCCACCCTGAGCACTGTCAATCTGAGCGCCGTCCACGGTGACGTCGGCGAGTTTCGGCTGACCAATCTGGGTCCGGTCAGCTGCCCCTTGGCGGAGACCACCGCTGCCTGGGCCCGCTTTGGAGTGGACCGGGCAGCGCGCCAGGTTCTCGGCAGCCCGCTCGCGCGGATCGAAACCTTCGGCAGCTATTCCTGCCGCGATGTCGCCGGCAGCGGTCGGCGATCGGCGCACGCGACCGCCAACGCGATCGACGTTTCGGCATTCGTGCTGGCCGACGGTCGCCGCATCAGCGTGCTGGACGATTGGAGCGGCGGCGATGTGGCGAGGCAGCGGTTCCTTCGGCTCGTCCACCTGAGCGCCTGCAAGCGCTTCGGCACTGTGCTCGGCCCGGATTACAACGCCGCACACAGGGACCACTTCCATGTCGAGAGCGGTCGGCAGGGCGGGTTCTGCCGCTAACTGGCGCGTTGCCGATCCTCGCTCAGCCGCGCTTCGATCTGCAAGCGCACCGCATCAGCCGGATGCGCGGCGCCCAGCTTGTGCATCATGTTGGCGCGGTGGATTTTGACCGTACGGGGGCTGATCGCCAGTTCCCGCGCGATCGTCTTGTTGCTGCTTCCCCGGGTCAACCAGTCCAGCACCTCGCGCTCCCGCGCCGACAGACTGCCGATACGGCTGCGCGCTTCGACCATCCGGCGGCGGGCCTCGGCATGCGCGTGGGCTTCGTCGCCTATATTCGCCAGCATCGCCTCGAGACGGGCGGGCACAAGGGGCAGCGGCAGATAGTCGAGCGCGCCCGCCTTGATCGCGGCGACGATCCGGTCGGTCGTGGGCTGCACACCCATCACCACGGCTGGCAGCCACAACCCGCGTCCCGCCAGCAGGTCGAGCCGTTCACGGACCGTGCTGGCGTCGGCATCGTCCCGCAGGACAATGATGCCGCGCTGCGGGGGATGGTCCGCCAGTTCCGCCAAGGCGGCATAGACTTCTGCGTGATGGCCGGCGGCAAATGTGACCCGGGCAAGATCGGCGCGAAGCCGCGTATCGGGTTCGACGAAGTGGATGATGTGCCGTTCGTTCATGGCACGTCAGGTGCCGTGAATACCCGCGCCGGCCTATCGCAGGTTCTTCGACATTGGAGCGGAACTAGGTGCTCCCGGCTAGGGATAAGTCCTGATGGCCTCAGCCAGCGCTCTCAACGCTTTACCTCCATTTCGGGGTATTTTTATTCATGACCTCGGCGTGTAAGCGTCAACCGCCTGCTTGGTCAGGCGTGAAGAAGCTGTAATCGGGCAGCCCGGTGAAGGCGTCTTTCAAGGCTTCTCCCCACCCGTTCGCTATCGCGTGATAGTATGGATCGTCATGCGTGATCCGCCGCTCGTGCGTGGCGGCAAAGGCATCCCTTTCGATCACCATCAGGTCGAGCGGCAATCCGACCGACAGGTTCGCCTTGAGCGTGGAGTCGAAGCTCACCAACAGCAGCTTGACCGCGTCCTCGAAGCTCATCTCCCGGTCATACGCACGGATCAGGATCGGACGGCCGTACTTGGTTTCCCCGATCTGAAAGAAGGGCGTGTCCCAGCTCGCCTCGATGAAATTGCCTTCGGGGTAGATCAGGAACAGGCGCGGCTCCATCCCCTTGATCTGGCCCGCCACGATGATCGAGCCGGTGAAGCGGCCCTGCCCTGCCACGCCGTTCGCCCCCTGCCGCTCCTCGATCGTCTTGCGCAGGAGCCGGCCGATCTCGGTCGCGACCTGGAACATCGTCTTGGCCTCGAAGACGGTGTTGTGCCGTTCGCCCGGTTGCTTGTCACGTTCTTCCAGCTGGCTGATCACAGCCTGGGTCGTCGCCAAGTTCCCCGCGGTCATTACCGTGATGATCCGTTCGCCGGCGACCTGCCAGCTGATCATCTTGCGAAACACCGAGATGTTGTCGACACCCGAATTGGTGCGGGTGTCGCTCATCATCACCAGCCCCTTGTCGAGCACCATTCCCACGCAATACGTCATCTAGCTCCCCAATCAGCCGCCCACCGGGCCCGCTTTTCCCGTTGGCGCCTCACTGCTGCTGTTGCTGCTGTTCAACCGCCACGACCACGTTGAGGTCCTCTGTCGCGGCGCCATAGCTGATGCCGGTTATCGGCGCCGCATCGCGATAGTCGCGTCCCGTGGCCACGCGCACATAACGGGTATCCGGGCTGATGCCGTTGGAGACATCGAAGCCCACCCAGCCCAGGCCGTCGACGTGCGCCTCCGCCCAGGCATGGGTCGCCTCCTGGTCGACGCGGTCGTTCATCATCAAATAGCCTGAGACATAGCGCGCCGGAATTCCGGTCATCCGAGCGGCGGCAATGAAGATATGGCTGTGATCCTGGCACACGCCGGTCGCGGCCTCCAGCGCCTGCTCGGCCGTCGTTCGGACGCCGGTGGTGCCGGTCGCATAGACAACTTGCCGGCGGATCTCGTCCGACAGCGCGTGGAGAAAATCGAGCCGGCTGCGATCTGGTGCTTCAAGCCCCCGCACAAGGTAGCGCAGGCGCGGCCCCGCCCGGGTCAGATCGGTCTGGCCGACGAAGCTCCACAACGGCAGGTGCCCGGCATGGCGTCCGATGATCCCGGCCTTGTCGTTGGTTTCCACGACACCGTGGCAGGTGATCACCACCTCCGTCGCACCGGGTTCCAGCGCGACGAGCGTCACATGGTTGTGATGCTGGTCCTCGTACTCCAGTTCCTGCGCCGCGTTGGTGAAATCCATCTGCCAGTCGTGGATCGTCTGGCCCTGGGTTGCCTTCGGGGTCAGGCGGAGCCGCTGGAGCGCGTGCGAAACCGGCTGGTCGAACCGATACCGCGTGGTGTGGCTGATCGAGAGGCGCATCAGGCTGTATTCCCTCCCTAGGCCAGGAACCGGTAATCTTCAGCGATGGTCCGGGCAATCGCGGCATTGCACCGTTCGAATTCACCCAGGAATTCGTGCAGGCCAGTCTCAAACACTTCGCCGATCCGCAACCTCGCCAGCTCTCCGGCCGAGCGTTCGATCAGGACGTTGCTCTGCCCCTCCCCGCCGTGAATCCGCGCCAGTGATGCGAGGTTCTCACGCAGTTGGGAGTGGCTGTAGGCCAAGCTGCGCGGAAACCGTTCGTCGAGCACCAGAAACTGCACGATGCCGCGCGGATCGGTCTGCCCCGCGTTAAGCCAGCGATAGGCCCGGTCCCCCGCGACCGAGCGCAGGATCTGGTCCCACTGCCCACTGTCCACCGTGGTGCCGACATAACTGAGTGACGGCAGCAGCAGGTAGTATTTCATGTCGAGGATGCGCGCGGTGTTATCCGCCCGTTCCACCAGCGTGCCTGCGCGCGCGAAGTCGTAGCCCGCATCGCGCAGCATCGAATTGGCCATCGCGCCATGAGCCAGGGTCCCGGTTCGGCGAACCATGGAAATGATCTCGCCCACGTTCCCCTGGGTGACCGGGCGTGACAACTTGTCGTCCAGCGCCATCCAGCTTTCGTTGACCACGCCCCACAGTTCCCCGCTGATGGCATTGCGGACACCGCGCGCGTTGGTGCGCACTTCGCGCATCATCGCCAGCACGCTGCCTGCATTGTCCTTGTCGCGCAGGATGTAATTCCACACTTGAATGCCCGTATAAGTGCCGTGCTTCTTGCCGTAGGCACTGCTGTGACCCGCGGCATGGATGACCGAGCGCCATTCTTCCTCGGCAGAGATCAGGTCGCGCGTCAGGGCCATGCGCAGGCCCGCATCCAGCAGGCGGGCGGTGTTCTCCGCCCGCTCGAGATAGCGGAACATCCAGAACAGCCGGTGCGCGGTACGGCCTAGCATGGGGCGGAGGCTCGCATATCAGTCCTTCAGCACCCAGGTGTCCTTCGTTCCTCCGCCCTGCGAGGAATTGACCACCAGGCTGCCCGGCTTCAGCGCCACGCGGGTGAGCCCGCCCGGCGTGATGTCGATCGTGTTGGGCGAGACCAGCACATACGGCCTGAGGTCGACGTGGCGCGGGGCCAGTCCCTTGCGGGTGAACACCGGGCAGGTGGACAGCGCCAGGGTTGGCTGCGCGATGTAGTTCTCCGGCCGCGCGATCAGCTTGCGCCGGAAGGCCGCGAGTTCGCGCCGGCTTGCCGCCGGGCCCACCAGCATGCCGTAGCCGCCAGACCCGTGGACTTCCTTCACCACGAGTTGGGCGAGGTTATCGAGCACGTATTTCAGGCTGTCCGGATCGGCGCAGCGGAACGTTTCGACATTGGGCAACAGCGGCTTCTCGCCGGTGTAGAACTCGACGATCTCCGGCATGAACGAATACACCGCCTTGTCGTCCGCCACCCCGGTGCCCGGCGCGTTGGCGATAGTGATCCCCCCGGCGCGATAGACGTCCATGATGCCCGGCACGCCCAGCACGCTGTCAGGATTGAAGGTCAGCGCGTCGAGATATTCATCATCGACCCGGCGATAGAGCACGTCGATCGGTTGGTACCCGCCGGTCGTGCGCATTGCGACCCGGCCGCCCACCACGCGCAGGTCGCTGCCTTCCACCAGTTCGGCGCCCATCTGATCGGCGAGAAACGCGTGCTCGTAGTAAGCCGAATTGTAGATCCCCGGTGTCAGCACCGCGACCACCGGCTTGCCCGTGGTAGCCGGCGGCGCGCACGCGGCGAGGCTGCGGGCGAGCCGCGTGGGATAGTCGCTGACCGTTTCCACCCCGACGCGGGTGAAAAGGTCAGGGAACATCGCCATCATCGTTTCGCGGTTCTCCAGCATGTACGACACGCCGCTGGGGGTCCGGGCGTTGTCTTCCAGCACGAAGAAGTCGTCCGGCCCGGTGCGCACCAGGTCGATCCCCACGATGTGGGTGTAGACCCCGCCCGGAGGGGTGAACCCGACCATGTTGGGCAGCCATGCCGCGTTGTCGCGGAACAGCCGCTCCGGGACGCGCCCGGCCCGGATGATCTCCTGCCGGTGATAGAGATCGTGGATGAAGGCATTGAGCGCGCGGACGCGCTGCTCGATGCCGCGGCTCAGCCGGCGCCATTCGCTAGCGGATACGATGCGCGGGACCATGTCGAACGGGATCAGGCGCTCTTCGGCCGCATCCTCGCCATACACGTTAAACGTGATCCCGGTGCGACGGAACACGCCTTCGGCTTCGAGGTGCTTGCGCTTCAGCCAGCCGGGATTCTGCTCGTCGAGCCACCGGCCGTACGCGGCATACGCCGGTCGCACCTCTCCCGTGGGTTCGCGCATCTCGTCGAAAGGTGCGTCCGCGCCGTTCATCTGCCTCCGGGTGACTTGTTGCAGCGCGTCATTAACGCAGCGCGGCGCAAGCGCAGCAAGTATTTCGACATCGAGGCGCTTACCGGTCGAGCTCGCGGAGCACGGCATCGATGGCGCGCGGATCATAGGCAAAGCCCATGTGCGTGCAGCGCACCGCCACCGCCCGGTCACGTTCTCCCGGTGCACCGCAGGCCGCGCGCGGATGGACGATGCCATCGCGCGGGCTCCACAGCGCGACCGTCTCCACGGGCGGCTTGGCAGACAGCTCCACCGCGACCGGCGGTTCCTCGACCCGGTGGCCGGTGACCAGATGGTACGCCCGCCAGACATTGTTCGCCCGCGGGCTCCACGAAAACGGGGAGCCCATCGTCACCACCTTGGCAACCTCGCCCGGCCGCCGCTTCGCGAGCTCGCGCGCAAACAACCCGCCCAGGCTCCAGCCGACCAGCGCGACGGGCTCTCCATGGCGGGCCGCAAGATCTTCGAGGCGCGTTTCGAGCGAGGCGATGTTGCCTTCGGTCGGACCCCAGTTGAAGCCCAGGCCCCAGCGCTTCACCCGGTGCCCCGCCGCCTCAAGCCGCCGCGCCATGTAGCGCATGCGCACCGGATGCGTGGCAAACCCGGGTAGCAGCATGACAGTGCGCGGACGACGCGCGGCCGCCGGTTCATACCGGCGGAACGCTCGGCGGGCCGGTTCCACCAACCACTCGAGCTCCCCCACCAATCGCCTCAGCGGCGGTCCGCCGACGCCTTCGGGACAATCTTCCCGCGCGAGCGCGATGCGATGCCGCAAGGCGCCCCGCGCGCCCGCGAACTGCCCCCCCAGCATCTGGTAATCGAACCGTGAGGCCACGCACCGCATCCTTTCATTTCTCGGTCGATCAACGCTGGCGGTCCGCAGGGGTTTCATCGAGCGGAGGGACACTCCCCGATGCGGCGGGAATCCAGCTGCAGATCCATCTTCACCTCACCGCCCGGCAACATGGCCGCCGACTGGGTCATGGCCATTCGCATCGAGGTGCTCTGCGCGGTGGCGGTGCCCTCCAACGTCATCGCCGACTGCATGCCCTGTGCACCCTTGCAGGTCATTTCCGCACCGATCTTGCCGCCGTTGACATCGAAGCGGGCGAATTCGCAGGTGAGGCCGCCCTGCCCCTCGCTCAACTTACGGATCATGTCCTCAAAGCCCTTCTCTGCGTCTTCGGCGGTCAGGCAGTAGGTCGAGCTTTGATCGCCGATGTTGCTGCCCATCATCGATTTCAGCTTTTCGGCCTGGCTCTGCGGAAGTCCGGGTACGGAGAATTCCAGCAGTTTGACCGTGGTCTGATACTGTCCCGGCTCCGGCTTCTCCAGCTTGCCAGCCTCCGACAGCACCGCGGCGGCGCTCTTCGGCTGCGGTGGTTCGTCCGCCTCGTTCCCGCAGCCGGCAACCCCGAACGCCAGGCAGGCGGCGGCAACGAGAGAATGCTTCTTCATCAAGGGCTCCAGAGAACGACGGGATTCATCGCGAGACTGCGGCAGGACGCCGGAAAGCGCAATCACTTGCCCGTGCCCGTTTCGTTCCCCATATCGCGCGGCATGGCCGAACTCGTCATCCGCCGCGGGCTCGAGGAGCCCGACACCTCCGACAAATTCGTACCGCACAAGCCCGCCCGGCCCGAGAAGTCGATGGGCGGCCGGCGGTTCGAGTTGATCAGCGAGTATCAACCCGCCGGCGATCAGCCGACCGCGATCGCGGAGCTGACCGCCTCGGCGCGGGACGGCGACCAGACCCAGGTTCTGCTGGGCGTGACCGGGTCGGGCAAGACATTCACGATGGCCAAGGTCATCGAAGAGCTGCAGCGCCCCGCCCTGATCCTCGCGCCGAACAAGATCCTCGCCGCCCAGCTCTACGGCGAGTTCAAAAGCTTCTTTCCCAACAACGCGGTCGAGTATTTCGTCAGCTACTACGACTACTACCAGCCCGAAGCTTACGTACCCCGGTCGGACACTTACATCGAGAAGGAAAGCTCGGTGAACGAGGCGATCGACCGGATGCGCCACTCGGCCACCCGCGCCCTGCTGGAGCGCGATGACGTGATCATCGTTGCCTCGGTCTCGTGCCTCTACGGCATCGGATCGGTCGAGACGTACTCGGCGATGATCTTCGATCTCAAGAAGGGCGCCAGCGCCGACCAGCGCGAGATCATCCGCAAGCTCGTTGCCCTCCAGTACAAGCGCAACGATGCCGCCTTCCAGCGCGGCAACTTCCGCGTGCGCGGCGACAGCCTGGAGATCTTTCCTTCGCACTACGAGGACATGGCCTGGCGCGTCAGCTTCTTCGGTGACGAGATCGAGGAGATCAGCGAGTTCGATCCGCTCACCGGCACCAAGGGCGCCAGCCTCTCCAGCGTGCGGGTCTACGCCAACTCGCACTACGTCACCCCCGGCCCGACGATGAAGCAGGCCAGCGCCGCCATCAAGTTCGAGCTGGAGGAACGCCTTAAGGAGCTCCACGCCGAGGGCCGCCTGCTGGAAGCGCAGCGGCTGGAGCAGCGGACCAATTTCGACCTCGAGATGATCGCCGCCACCGGAAGCTGCGCCGGCATCGAGAACTACAGCCGCTTCCTCACCGGCCGCCTGCCCGGCGAGCCGCCGCCGACGCTGTTCGAATACCTGCCCGACAACGCCCTGCTGTTCGTCGACGAAAGCCACCAGACCGTTCCCCAGATCGGCGCGATGGCCAAGGGCGACCACCGCCGCAAGCTGACGCTGGCCGAATACGGCTTCCGCCTGCCCAGCTGCATCGACAACCGCCCGTTGCGCTTCAACGAATGGGACGCGATGCGCCCGCAGACGTTCGCGGTTAGCGCCACGCCCGGAAACTGGGAGATGGAGCAGACCGGCGGCGTGTTCGCCGAACAGGTCATTCGCCCCACCGGCCTGATCGATCCCCCGGTCGAAATCCGCCCGATCGAGGACCAGGTCCAGGACTGCATCGCCGAATGCAAGGCAACCGCCAAGCAGGGCTTCCGCACCCTGGTCACCACGCTGACCAAGCGGATGGCGGAGGACCTGACCGAGTTTATGCACGAGCAGGGCGTTCGCGTCCGCTACATGCACTCCGACGTAGAGACGCTGGAACGGATCGAGCTGATCCGCGACCTGCGGCTGGGCGTGTACGACGTCCTCATCGGCATCAACCTGCTGCGCGAGGGGCTCGACATCCCCGAGTGCGGGCTGGTCTGCATCCTCGACGCCGACAAGGAAGGCTTCCTCCGCTCCGAAACCAGCCTCATCCAGACCATCGGCCGCGCGGCGCGCAACGTGGACAGCAAGGTCATCCTCTACGCCGACCGGATCACCGGCAGCATGGAGCGGGCGATGGCGGAGACCGACCGCCGCCGCGCCCGGCAGCAGGAATACAACGCCGAACACGGCATCACCCCCACCACCATCCGCCGCGACATCCAGGACATCGTCGCCCACACCGCGAGCCAGGACAGCGTGGTCATCGGCACCGGCGATGACGAGCGCAACAACCTCGTCGGGCACAACCTGCGCGCCTACATCCAGGACCTCGAAAAACGGATGCGCGCCGCCGCCGCCGACCTGGAGTTCGAGACCGCGGGCCGCCTGCGCGACGAGATCCGCCGGCTGGAGGCGGACGAGCTGGGCTTGCCCGATGGCACCCAGCCGACCGCGCCGGTGGTGGGCCGCAGCAACGAAGGCAAGCCCGGCACCCGCAAGACCCGCTACGGCAAGACGCAGCGCAAGTTCGGGCGCTAGGCCGCGGGGCGGGTCACCCGGCCCCGGCCAGCGGCTCCCAGGGCGTCAGCTCCTCGGTAAAGGTCCACTCCTCCGGGTCGTCGTGCTCGCCGGGCGGGACGACCAGCCACCACCGCGCCACCTGCGCCTCGAACGCGGCCATCTGCTCGGCCTCCACCGCGCCCGAGGGATAGCCGTAGATCTCGCCAGGCAGGCGCGCACCGGCGGGGCGGGCGGCGTCCATCGCGTTGAGCAGGCGATCGACCCGCGGCACCATCGTGCCGGTATGCTCGCACCATTGCAGCTCTGCTCCGGAAGACGGCGCGGCGGGCGGAGCCGGGGGCGGAGCGGCCTCCGCGTCGCCCGAAGTGTCACACGTGTCACACTGTTCTGGCGAGGAACCTGCCCCCTCCCCGTGCGCCGCTGGTTCGCCGCTGGCGAAGCGGTCCAGCGCGTCGTCGAAGTCGCCTGCCAGGGCCGCCGCATCGGCATCGTCCGCCAGCTTGTCGAGCCGGCCGAGGTGCGCGAGCAGCAGCCGCGCGTCATAGCGGCGGCGGGTGGCGACGACCTCGCCGTGATACCACACCTCCTCCTCCACCCCGTCGATCGCGCGGGTCGCGAGCACCTCTTCCGCCTGCGGCCGCGCGGCGAGCAGCGCGCCGTCCCACAACCGCCGGAACACCGGATCGCTGCGCCGCGCGCGGTAGGCGGTGCGATAGCACACCCCCACCCCGCGCGCCGCCGCGCGCACGCTGCCGCTGTCCGCCAGCGCGTGGAGGAAAGCGGTCTGCAGCGGCCGGGGGAAGCTCCGCTGGACCGGCGGCGGCGCGGCGCCCGGCTGGTCGATCACGGCGGGCAGAGAGGCAGGGGTCATCGATCCGCATCCTTCAAGGGTTGAGGCGCCTTCACTCGAAAGGCCATGCGAATCGCACCATCTATGGCATGCGGGGGCCTGTAGGACAGCGGTTTGCGCGGGGAGCGCGGTGTTCCACGCCGCGGCGATCTTCGGGCAGAAGCGGTGCGCGTGACCGGCGAGACCCGCCACTGGAAGCATCGCCACTTCTGCCCCACCTGCGGCGGATCGGTGTTCGCCCGCTGGGACGACGAGATCGAAGTCCACCTCGGCACCCTCGACGAACCGAGCCGCTTCACCCCGACCTACGAAAGCTGGACCGTGCGGCGAGAGGACTGGCTGCCGGCGTTTGCGGGGACGCGGGGGTTTGAACACAACCGCGAGGAGTAGCTGGCGCAGTAGCCCTGCGCTCGCGAGGAGCTATCCGGGTTCCTCGGTGAGAGCCAACTAATTCAAACAACACCTTTTGAATTTCCTCCCGCTCCCACAAGGACAAGCATCGTTGCGTCCAACCTTCCGTTTCAAGAAAGGCGATCTTTCGAGGTTCCGTTGGCGATAGGGCGCTACCTGTCTTTCCAGTGCAGCATCGATGACCCATGGGAATTCTAAGCCAGTCATCATGACAGGGGAACCATGCGGATCGATAGTGATCCCGTACCAGCGGTCGACCTTGAGAGCATACTTACGCATTTCGCAATGATTCAGAAGAGTGGTCCGAGCATTCTCCCGGGTTTCGAGATTGCAATGGACCGAAATCCCCCCGCCGCCCTTCAGAGCGATCGAGAAATCATGATGCTTACTATCAGCTAGGGTCATACTCATTATCTTGCGGAGGCCTCGGTTGAGAACATTAGCGGCCTCGCCGTCCATAGAAAGAAAAATCTCCCCTAATCGATGTACGTCAGGACGGTTTGACTTATTGATGTAGTCGAGCAGGTTTCCCGTCGGAGTGCCCTCAAATCGCGTAAGTTGTCCTTGGGGCGTCGCCTGACCAGGGATTCCAATGCGACGGACAGCCATAGCTAAATCCAGCTCGACCATGAAGTCGTCAGCCAAAGCTACAAAGTGATTCTCTTCGACATGCAGGTTCATTTTGATGTAGGAAGAGAGAGCAACCAACTCATGTGAAACCTGCAAAATCCCCATCGATTTGGCACGCTTCACGAGGTAGTCCGTAAAATACAATGGCGTTGATAACATTTCCGCCATTACGTCGAGTGTAAAAACGTCTGTAACTAGAGGTAAATTTAGCTTTTTCTCCTCCCGGAGGTTGAGACTTGTAGTACTTTGATTTGCAAGCGCCGGTAGTGTTCACTAGTGATACAAATAGGAAAGTACTCCCGTACGTTGCCATGCTTGGCAATGTCGATCTCGACGTCATCGACGAAAGCTTTCACTCCATCCCTGAGAAAGGTTGCGCAGTCTACAGCCTGATCGTAA
Source organism: Parafrankia sp. BMG5.11 (assembly GCF_004337455.1). NCBI lineage: Bacteria > Bacillati > Actinomycetota > Actinomycetes > Frankiales > Frankiaceae > Parafrankia > Parafrankia sp. BMG5.11. Next base: position 303,827 of record NZ_SJXI01000014.1, read on the forward strand.
GCTTCCTGAACCGCCTTTTGAAAATCTTGAGCGATCGCCTGATCGTCGCCTTCCCATGACGCGAGGGTTAGCCTCTTAGACTTCGCTTGAACGATGAATGCGCGATATCCATAGAATAGGATGACATCGGCTTCGCCAATGGCATTTCCCGCATCGTTCTTAAAAACCACATTTCTGTATACAAAGTCGGTTGGAAACACCTTACAGAACGTAAGCTCGACAAATCTCTCGGCGAAATGGCCTCGGGTCTGAGAATGCTCCCCTAAGTACCGTTTATCTTTGGAAATCCAATAAAACGGATTTTCGTATAAGGCCGCCATTGCTCCATACTCGAGAAAGGAAAGTAGCGCGCCATTTTTGAGCCGCGTTAGTGGGTGCGTAGCTGCCTTATTGTAAGAGCCAACTCTTGAGATTTTAAGCTCAGGGTCTAGCTCCGTGATGGTGAACGCCTCGACGATCTTTTCCACCTTTGCACGGCTCAGCGGTACGAGATTGATTATCTCATCTATCGAAAAGCCAAAGATCGGCAGCCAAGTCCATTCTGTAGGTCCCTGCTGCCTAAGTGTCCGCTGATGCGTCTGAAACTTGTCTGAGCCAATCTTTCGGATGGCGGTCAGCACATCGGCCGCCTCACCAATGTCGAAACCCATATTTTTCTGAAGCCAAGCTGCGTCAGGGGCATATCGTTCTCGAGCGAGCGCCTCATATTGGAATGGAAATGCTGATTCACCACCGTAGAAAATACCCTCTCTGAGGAGGACGCCGCTACGGAGAGGATTAGCTTTCTCGTCTCCCGCTCGATGGGCTTGAAGCGCCCCAAAGAACACTTCATGCCCTTGAGCAATTATGGCCTGATGCAATTCCTCTAAGAGCGCGATCGCGTCGTCGACATAAGCGGTGGTGACGGATGGATCTTGAAGGGTTGGGTCAACCGCGCCGGATAACATCAGGCCGATCAGCAAGTTAGTTTCGTTACGGATTAATCGATCTGGGCTGTAGATTTTCAGAAAATCATCGACTGTAAAATCATCAACAGCAGTAATCACATTGCTTTGGAAAGTTAGAGTCGCCAAAGCATGAACGAAACCAGGGCTTTGTGATAAGCGTCTAAGATCATCCAATACGACTGCTTCTTCGCGCGGCGGACGATGCCTCGCACCGTCTTCCGCCCTTTTCGAGTCCTTCCGTCGCGACCGCTTCGTCGACCGTCGAGACTTCTCTACGCTCACCCCACCCCCTCACTCATTCGCTCGCGCAGCCCCCCCCGCCTTCTCCAACATCGGCCGCAGGTAGTGCCCTGTGTAACTTCGTGGCTCCTTCGCCACGTCCTCCGGCGTGCCTTCCGCCACGATCTCCCCGCCGCGCACGCCGCCTTCGGGGCCGAGGTCGACGATCCAGTCGGCGGTCTTGATCACGTCGAGGTTGTGTTCGATCACCACCACGCTGTTGCCCTGGTCGACCAGGCGCTGGAGCACTTCGAGTAGCTTGCGCACGTCCTCGAAATGCAGGCCGGTGGTCGGTTCGTCGAGGATGTAGAGCGTCTGCCCGGTGGAGCGGCGGCTGAGTTCCTTGGCCAGCTTCACCCGCTGCGCCTCGCCGCCCGACAGCGTGGTCGCCTGCTGGCCGACCTTGACGTAGCCGAGGCCGACTTCGTTCAGCATGTGCATCTTGTCCCGGATCGGGGGGACGGCCTTGAAGAACTCCTCCGCGTCCTCGATCGTCATGTCGAGCACGTCGGCGATGGAGAGGCCCTTGAACTTCACCTCCAGCGTTTCGCGGTTGTAGCGCTTGCCGTGGCATTCCTCGCAGGTGACGTAGACGTCGGGCAGGAAGTGCATCTCGATCTTGATCAGCCCGTCGCCCTGGCACGCCTCGCACCGGCCGCCCTTGACGTTGAAGCTGAAGCGACCCGCCTTGTACCCGCGCGCGGCGCTTTCGGGTAACCCTGCAAACCAGTCGCGGATCTGGGTGAAGGCGCCGGTGTAGGTCGCCGGGTTGGAGCGCGGGGTGCGGCCGATCGGCGACTGGTCGATCTCGATCACCTTGTCGCAGTATTCGAACCCCGTCACCTGGTCGTGCGCGCCCGCGATCACCCGCGCGCCGTTCAGCGTGCGCGCGGCGGCGGCATAGAGCGTGTCGATGGTGAAGCTCGACTTGCCCGATCCGCTGACCCCGGTGATGCAGGTGAACGTGCCGAGCGGGATGCTGGCGGTGACATTGCGCAGGTTGTTCGCCCGCGCGCCGTGGACGGTGATGTGCTGGCCGTTGCCGGGGCGGCGCTGGGCCGGGATCGCGATCTGGCGGCGGCCGGTGAGGTAGTCAGCCGTGAGGCTGTTCTTCGCCTTGAGCACCTGCTTCAGCGTGCCCTGCGCGACGATCTCGCCCCCGTGCACGCCTGCGCCGGGGCCCAGATCGACCACATGGTCGGCGGTGCGGATCGCGTCCTCGTCGTGCTCGACCACGATCACCGTGTTGCCGAGGTCGCGCAGCCGCTTGAGCGTGAGCAGCAGGCGGTCGTTGTCCTTCTGGTGGAGGCCGATCGAGGGTTCGTCGAGCACGTAGAGCACGCCCGATAGTCCGCTGCCGATCTGGGACGCCAAGCGGATGCGCTGGCTCTCCCCGCCCGACAGCGTGCCGCTGGTGCGATCGAGGTTGAGGTAGTCGAGCCCGACGTTGTCGAGGAAGCCCAGCCGCTCGTTGATCTCCTTCAGGATCGCGCGGGCGATCTGGTTCTGGGTGTCAGTCAGCTGGTCCGGCAGGGCGAGGAACCAGTCCTTGGCCATCGTCACGCTCATCTGCGTGGGGGTGGCGATGTCGGTCCCGGCGATCTTGACGCTCAATGCCTTGTCGTTGAGCCGCTTGCCGAGGCAGGTCTCGCACGCCTGAGCGGTCTGGTACTTGCCCAGCTCCTCGCGCATCCACGCGCTTTCGGTCTGCAGCATCCGGCGGTTGAGGTTGCCGATCACCCCCTCGAACGCCTTGCGCACGGTGTATTCCTTGCGCCCGTCCTTGAAGGTGAGCGGCACGGCCTTGCCCTTGGTGCCGTGGAGGATGACGGTCTGGTTGTCCTCCCCCAGCGCCTCCCACGGGGTGGTGAGGTCGAAGCCGAACTCCTTTGCCAGGCTACTCAGCACCTGCATGTAGTACGGGCTCGGCGGGTTGGACTTGGCCCACGGCACCACCGCGCCCTGCTTCAGGCTGAGGTGCTCGTTCGGCACTACCAGCTGCGGGTCGAACAGCAGCTTTTCGCCCAGGCCATCGCACGCCGGGCACGCGCCCTGCGGGGCGTTGAACGAGAACAGCCGCGGCTCGACCTCCTCGATGGTGAAGCCGCTGACCGGGCAGGCGAACTTTTCGGAGAACACGATCCGGTTGGCGGGGAGTCCCGCCCCCTTCATCGCGCCGCCCGCCTCGCCCTCGGCCTCGCGCCCCGGGACCACGCCGTCCGCCAGGTCGAAATAGACCAGCCCTTCGGCCAGCTTCAGCGCCTGTTCGAAACTGTCGGCCAGCCGCGTTTCGATCCCCTCGCGCACGGCGAGACGATCGACCACCACTTCGATGTCGTGCTTGAACTTCTTGTCGAGCGCCGGCGCCTCGCCGATCTCGTACATCTCGCCGTCGATGCGCACGCGGGTGTAGCCGGCCTTCTGCCACTCGATCAGTTCCTTGCGGTATTCGCCCTTGCGGCCGCGCACCACGGGCGCGAGCAGATAGGCGCGCGTGCCTTCGGGCAGGGTCATCACCCGGTCGACCATGTTGGACACCGTCTGCGCCTCGATCGGCAAGCCGGTGGCGGGCGAATATGGCACCCCGACCCGCGCCCACAGCAGGCGCATGTAATCGTAGATTTCGGTCACTGTCGCCACGGTCGAGCGCGGGTTGCGCGACGTGGTCTTCTGCTCGATCGAGATGGCGGGGCTGAGGCCGTCAATATGCTCGACATCGGGCTTCTGCATCATCTCAAGAAACTGGCGCGCGTAGGCGCTCAAGCTCTCGACATAGCGCCGCTGCCCTTCGGCATAGATCGTGTCGAACGCGAGGCTCGACTTGCCGGAGCCGGACAACCCGGTGATGACGATCAGCGCATCGCGCGGCAGATCGATGTCGATGCCCTTGAGATTATGTTCGCGGGCGCCACGCACGCTGATCTGAGTGAGAGACATAGGGGTAGCGTGTTCCGGTTTCGTTCGCGAGTGTCAAGAGATGCGCGGGACGCCCTCCCCCGCCGAACGTGCGATGTGGGGGTCGGGGTCCGGAATGCAACGTCTGGCGCCGCCGGCTCGGGCCGCAGCATGGGCGCCCGCGTTCGTCGGGTGAGCTGGCCCGCTGGTCGACCAGCCCTCGCCCGGGCCGCCGAACCGGTTTCACCACCAATTACTTGCGCGGCCGCATGCGCGGCGCCAACCACGTGTCGATACCCAGGGGACCGGATCACATGACCAGCTTCAAATCCATGCTAGCCACCGCCACGGCGCTCGGCCTGTCGCTCGCCGCCGCGCCGGCGCTGGCGCAGAACACCAGCGCTGCTGACAACGAACAGATCGTCGTCACCGGACAGGCGGCGATCGGCGATTACGGGCTCGACCTCACCACGCGCGATCTCAGCGCCAGGCCGGGCGACGATTTCGAACGCTACGCCAGCGGCGCGTGGATCGACCGGACCGATATCCCGGCGGACCGGGCTTCCACCGGATCGTTCGTCGACCTGGGCGAACGCTCGCAGGAACAGGTGCGCGATCTCGTCACCGCGCAATCCGCCGCGCAGACCAAGTACGGGATGCTCTACCGCACGTTTCTGGACGAGGCCGCGGTGGAGCGCGCCGGTGTCGCCCCGTTGATGCAGGACATCGCCCGCGTCCGCGCCATCGGTGACAAGACGGAATTCGCCCGCTTCATGGGCTCAACCTACGACAAGTTCGGGACCACCCTGTTCGGCGGCGGGCCCTATGCCGACACCGGCAATCCCGAAATGAACGTGCTGTGGTTCGGCCAGAGCGGGCTGGGACTGCCGGAGCGCGATTACTACTTCAACCCGCAGTTCGCCAAGCAGCGCGCCGCGTACCAGGACTATATCGAGCGGACCTTCCGCGCCATCGGCGTGGCCAATCCCGCCGTCTCGGCGCAGGAGGTGCTGGCGTTCGAGACGTACGTGGCGCAGCTTTCGTGGCCGATCGCCGACCGGCGCGACATCGGCAAGATCAACAACCCCATGTCGAGCGCGCAGCTGGCCGCGTACGCACCGGGGATCGACTGGAACGCTTATTTCCAGGGCGCGGGCATCCCGCCGCAGGACCGGATCATCGTCAACGAGAACACCGCGATCAAGGCGCTGGCGGAGCTGTACGCCAGCACCGATCTCGACACGCTGAAGCTGTGGGAGCAGTTCCACGTCGCGCACCAGGCCTCGCCCTATCTGAACAAGCAGATGGTCGACAGCCGCTTTGCCTTCACCAGCACGCTGTCGGGTGTCAGCGAACAGCAGCCGCGGTGGAAGCGGGCGATCACCAACGTCAACACCTCGCTGGGCGAGCTGGTGGGAGCGGCATACGTGGCCGAATACTTCCCCGCGGTCGCCAAGACCCGGATGGAGGAGCTGGTCCGTAACCTGAAGCTGGCGATGGCGGACCGCATCCGCGGCAACGACTGGATGGGCTCCGCCACCAAGGATGCCGCGCTGGAGAAGCTGGAGAAGATGCAGGTCATGGTCGGCAATCCCGACGAATTCCGCAACTTCGACGGGCTCCAGGTGTCGCCCACCAGCCTGTACGACAACGTCAGGAACGCGACCAAGTTCAACGCCGACTATGCGATGAGCGATCTTGGCAAGCCGGTCGACAAGAAGAAGTGGGTCATGAACCCGCAGACGGTGAACGCCTACAACGGCGGGCTGGAGAACAAGATGGTGTTTCCGGCCGGAATCCTGCAGCCGCCGTTCTTCGATCCTTACGCCGATCCGGCGGTCAATTATGGCGCGATCGGCGTCGTGATCGGTCACGAGATCAGCCACGGGTTCGATGACCAGGGCCGCAAGATCGACGCCAACGGCGCGGTGCGCGACTGGTGGACTCCGCAGGACGCCGCGCGGTTCGAGAAAGAGGCCAAGGTCTTCGGCGATCAGTACGCGAAATACGAAGCCGTGCCGGGCGCGTTCGTGAACCCGGAACTGACGATGGGCGAGAACATCGCCGATCTCGCCGGCGTGCTCGTGGCCTACGATGCCTATCACAAGTCATTGGGCGGCAAGGAAGCGCCGGTGATCGACGGGCTGACTGGCGACCAGCGGTTTTTCCTCGCCTATGCGCAGGTGTGGCGGTCCAAGGCGCGCGAGGACGATCTGCGCAGCCAGGTCACCACCGATCCGCACAGCCCAGAACGGTTCCGCACCATCGGCCCGCTGCGCAACGTGGATGCATGGTACGCGGCGTTCGACGTGGAGCCGGGCGACAAGAACTACATCCCGCCTGAACAGCGCGCGCGGATCTGGTAAAGACGGTCGCAGCGGCCGCGGGCACCCACCGCGGCCGCCGACTGGAGCTGCGCCATGCCTCGTCTGTTCGTCGCCCTGCGGCCGCCGGAACCCGTGCGTGACGCGCTGTTCGATTTAATGGGCGGCGTGGAGGGCGCGCGGTGGCAGAGCGACGACCAGTTGCACCTGACCCTGCGTTTCGTGGGCGACATACCGCCGCCTGACGCGGAAGACCTCGCCGCCGAGCTTGGCCGGGTGCGCGCCGCCCCGTTCGCGCTGAAGCTGAGCGGAACGGGTCAATTCGCGCGCAAGGGCCGGCCGCACACGCTATGGGCGGGGGTCGCCCCCTCGCCCGATCTTGCCGCGCTGCAAGCGAAAGTCGAACGCGCCTGCCAGCGCGCCGGGCTGCCACCCGAAGGACGCAAGTTCGCCGCCCACGTCACGCTCGCCCGGCTGAGCGGCGCCGCCGGGCCGACCGGCGCGTGGCTGGCGCAGGCGGGACCGCTCCGCACGCCTGAATGGCCGGTGGACGCATTCCAACTGGTCGAGAGCACCCTTGGCACCGGGGGATCGCACTACGAGCCGGTCGTGCAATATCCGCTGCGGCCATAGTGGTTGCAGCGGCAACCAATCCGCGGCTCAAGCGTAGTTGCTGACAGCGCAACCCGCCTCGCGCGGGCCTGCGTGTTCCCAGGGAGAATTTCACTTGAAGATGACCAGGCTTTTCGTCGCAGCGGCTGTCGGCTCGCTGCTCGCAGGATGCAGCACGATGCAGAATACCACGATGGACGGCCCCGCCGTCGCCCTGCCGCAGGCGACCGGTTACTTCGCCGCCGACAGCACGCTGCCGCTGCGCGCGCCTGACTTCAGCAAGATTTCCGACGGCGACTTCCGTCCTGCTTACGAACAGGCGATGGCGATCCACGATGCCGAGATCCAGGCGATCGTGAACAACCGCGCCGCGCCCACCTTCGAAAACACGATCGTCGCGCTGGAGCAATCGGGCGCGATGCTGGGCCGGGTGGGCCGGGTGTTCGGCACGTTGACCGGGGCCAACACCAACGACACGCTGGACGCGATCGACGCCGAGATCAGCCCCAAGCTGACCCAGCATTACGATGCGATTAGCCTGAACCCTGCGCTCTTCCAGCGGGTCAAGGCGGTGTATGACGGGCGCGCTGCGCTGAACCTCGACACCGAGGACGCCAAGCTGCTCGAAGACACGTATGAAGGCATGGTCCACGCCGGCGCGCAGCTGACCGCGGCGCAAAAGGAACAGGTCAAGGACATCAACACCCGTCTGTCGGCCGCGACCACCACGTTCGGCCAGCGGCTGACCCAGGCGACCAAGGACGCAGCGCTCGTCATCACCGAGGAAGCCAAGCTCGCCGGCCTGTCCGATGCCGACATCGCGGCCGCGAAGAAGGCGGCGACCGAGCGCGGGGCGCCGGGTGCGCAGGTCATCACCCTGCAGAACACCACCCAGCAGCCAGCGCTCGCGACGCTGACCGATCGCGCTACGCGCGAAGCGCTGTTCAACGCGAGCTGGAACCGCGCCGAGACGGGCGGCGAGAACGACACCCGCGCGCTGGTGGCCGAGATCGTCCAGCTCCGCGCGCAGAAGGCCGCGCTGTTCGGCGCGCCCGATTGGGCGACGTACCAGATGTACGATCGCATGGCGAAGAATCCCAAGACCGCGCTCGATTTCATGCAGCAGATGGTCCCCGCGCTCGAGGCGACCCAGCGGCGCGACGCCGCCGCGCTGAATGCGGAGATCAAGGCCAGCGGCCAGAACTTCACCGTCAAGCCGTGGGACTGGGCGATGTACGCCGACAAGCTCAAGGCCAAGAAGTACGCGATCGACGAAGACGCGGTGAAGCCGTATTTCGAATTGCGCCGCGTGCTGGAAGACGGCGTGTTCTTCATGTCGAACCGGCTCTACGGCCTCAGCTTCAAGCAGCGGACCGACCTGCCCGTCTACAACCCCGACGTGTGGGTGTACGACGTGTTCGAAGCCGACGGCAGCCAGCTGGGCATCTTCTACTTCGACCCGTTCCAGCGCGACAACAAGCGCGGCGGCGCGTGGATGAGCAACTTCGTCGAGCAGTCCAAGCTCAACGGCACCAAGCCGGTGATCTACAACGTGCTCAACATCCCCAAGGCGCCCGAGGGCCAGCCGCAGCTCGTCAGCTTCGACTGGGTGGAAACGACGTTCCACGAATTCGGCCACGCGCTGCACGGGTTCTTCGCGAACCAGAAATACGAAAGCCTGTCGGGCACCGCGACCGCGCGCGACTTCGTCGAATACCCGAGCCAGGTCCACGAGATGTGGGCCAGCCACCCCGAAGTGCTGGCCAACTACGCCAAGCATTACCAGACCGGCGCCCCGATCCCGCAGGAACTGATCGCCAAGATGGAAGCGGCGTCGAAGTACGACCAGGGCTACCAGTTCGGCGAAGTGGTGGAAGCCGCGCTGCTCGACATGAAGTGGCACGCGCTGACCCCCGCGCAGGCGGCGGCGATCAACACCCCGGCGGCGGTGAACACGTTCGAGAACAACGCGCTCAGCGAACTCGGCCTCGCGGTGGACCTGGTGCCGCCCCGGTACCGGACGAGCTACTTCCGGCACATCTTCTCCGATCCGGCGGGCTATTCGGCGGGGTACTATTCGTACCTGTGGACCCAGATGCTCGACCGCGACAGCCGCAAGTGGTTCATGGAGAACGGCGGCCTGACCCGGCAGAACGGCGATCACTTCCGCCGCACGGTGCTGAGCCAGGGCGGCACGCAGGACTACTTCGAGATGTACCGGGCGTTCACCGGGCGCGAACCCAACGTGCAGCCGATGCTCGAAGCGCTCGGCCTGACCGGCGGCACTGGCTCGGGAACGAGCACGATCCCGAGCAGCGGTGACGAGACCGGCTAAGCGGGAGGGCGTCCCGCCACCAGTGCCCGCGCGCCCGGCTCTCCCAGCCAGCGCGCGGGAACGCCCCAGACTTGCTGGATGATCGCGGCCGACAGCGCTTCTTCGGGAGCGCTGTCGGCCGCTTTCGTACCGCGGTCCAGCACCACCACGCGGTCCGCATGGTTCATCGCCAGCGCCAGGTCGTGCAGCACCAGCACCACGCCAACGCCGGCATCGGCCGCGTGCCGAAGGTGCGCCAGCAGGCTGAGTTGATGTGCGAGATCGAGCGCGGCGAGCGGTTCGTCGGCTAGGATCCAGCGCGGCGCCCCCGCCAGCACACGCGCCAGCAGCACCCGCGCCTTCTCGCCGCCCGACAGGCGCGACACCGGACGATCCGCCAGCGCGATCAGGTCCAGCGCGGCGAGAGCGCCGTCCACTTGCGCGGTGCCCCTATCGCGGTGCGGCAGGCGCCCCAGTGCGACCAGGGTGCGTACGGCCACATCCCATGCCACTTCGCCGTCCTGCGGCAGGTAACCGATCGCTTTCGCCCGTTCGCGCGGATGCACCTCCTGCAACTCCGCACCGTCCAGAGCCACCGATCCGGTGTCGGGGCGGAGCAATCCTGCAAGGCACTGCAGCAGGCTCGACTTGCCCGCGCCGTTGGGGCCGCAGATCGCGGTGATCCGCCCCGGCTCCAGCGCCAGAGATAGGGAATTGAGTCGGCCTTCCAGCGAGACATCGTTCGCGCGCAGGATCATGCCAGCCCCCCTGGCCGGCCCAGGCGCATCCGCAGCAGCAACCACAGGAAGAACGGCGCGCCCACCAGGCTGAGCGCGATGCCGAGGCGCAGCTCCGTCACCAGCGGCAGCACCCGGCACACGCAGTCCGCCACCAGCACCAGCAACGCGCCGGCGAGCGCGCTCGGCAGCATCACCGACGATGGCCGGCGGTCGGTCAACGGGCGCACGAGGTGCGGCACGATCAGCCCGACGAAGCCGACGATCCCGGCGACCGCGACCCCGCTGCCCACCGTCAGGCCCACGCCCGCGATCAGCCAGCCCTGCATCCGGCGCGGCTCCATGCCCAGGCTGCGCGCCGCGCCGTCCCCCAGCACCAGCGCATCGAGATCGCGCGCGGCCATCGCCAGGCAGCCGATCCCGGCGAGCGTCAGCGGGAGGGCAATCCACACCTCGCGCCACGACCGGTCGGTCAGCGCGCCCATCAGCCAGGTAACGATCTCGCTCATCGCAAAGGCATTGGGCGCAAGGCTGATGGCAAAGCTGGTCAGCGCGCCCGCCAGGCTGGCGATCATCATGCCCGCCAGCGTGAACAGGGCGATGCCCCCTGTCCCGCTGAGGGTGCGCCCCGCGATCAGCGACAGCAGCGCCATCGCGCCGGCTGCTCCCGCCAGCGCGAAGACCGGCAGCAAGTAGGGCGCGGCGGCGAACCCGAACCACAGGCTGGCGACCGCCCCCAGCGCCGCACCCGGCGCGATCCCGAACAGCCCCGGATCGGCGAGCGGGTTGCGCAAGTATCCCTGCATGGCGGCGCCGCTTGCCCCTAGCCCGCCCCCGATGATCAGCGCCAGGAGACTGCGCGGCAGGCGCAGTTCGGCCAGGATCGCGGCGGCGTTGGGCGTGCTCCACGGATCGACCCACACCCGCCCCGCCAGCAGCGACAGCGGGAAGGCCAGCGCGATCAGGGCGAGGAGGATGACGGCAGCGCGCGTCACGACAGCCCTTCCCTGATCTGGGCCAGCCGTCCCGCCGCCCGGATGATCGTCGGCCCGCCGCAATAGAGCAGCGCCGGATCGAACGCGGCGCGCTGCAACTGCGGCACGTGCCGGAGCGCGGGGTGGTGCTGACCGCGCTCGCTGCCCGCTACCAGCAGCACGCGCGGCGGATCGCTCAGCAGGCGCTCGAGCGACAGGTAATCGGCTTGCCCCAGTCCGCGCGCCGCGGCGTGGTTGGCAAAGCCGGTGCGGCGCATCAGTTCGCTCACCAGCGCGCCGTCGCCCGGCACGATGCCGCCCGGCTGCCACAGTATCGCAGGCATCGGCGCGCCGGACGGACGGGCGGCTGCCAGGGCCGCCTCGATCCGCGCGACCAGCGCCTCGCCCCGTTCGGGATGCCCGGCCAGCGCGGCCAGTTGGCGAACCTGCGTAAGGCTGTCAGCCACGGTCGAGGCGATCCCGACCGTCTCGACCCGCAGGTCGAGGTCGGCCAGTGCGCCGCGTGTCGCCGGGTCCATGAAGGTGGTGCCGACGACCATGTCCGGGTTCAGCGCCAGCACTTCCTCCACGGTCCCGCCGGTTGCGCGGAACCGCTTTGCCAGCGCCAGATCCATCGACGTGCCGCGCGGATCGTGGCTGTAATGGCTCACCGCCAGGATCTGCGCGGGGTCGGCGACCTCGGCAAGGATCGCGTCGGTGCACGGGTTGAGGCTGACGATCGTCGGGTGGGCGGGCGGCGCTGCGGCCGGGGGCGCGGCCGCCCGCGGCGCAGCGCACCCCGCCAGCAGCGCCAGCGCGGCCAGCATGGCCCTCACAGCCGGACCCGCGCCCCCACGAACGCCGCCCGCCCGCGCGTGCCGTATCCGGCGACTTCGGTGTAACGCGCATCGAACAGGTTCTCGATGCGGCCGAACAGCTCGAACGTGTCGCCGAGCGGGACACTGGCGCGCACGTCGGTCAGCACATAACCGTCAAGCGCGGTGAAGTTGCCGGCATCGTCGAAGCTGTCGCCGACCAGGCGGACGTCGCCGCCAAGCGTGAGCCCGAACGGCGCGCTCCAGTCGGCGGTCGCGGTCAGCGCATGGCGCGGCCGGCGCGCGAGCCGGTTGCCGGTCGCGCGGTCCTCCGCATCGAGATAGCTGTACGCGACGCTGGTCCGCAGCCGTTCGCTCGGCGCAAGACCGAACTCGACCTCGAACCCTTGCGCGCGGGCGCGGCTGACGTTGTCGTACGTGCCGAACGGGCGACCGGTGCAGATGCCGCCGCTCACGCCGAAGCAGGAAACGAAGTCGATCAGGTCGCTGCTGTCGCGCCGGTACAGCGTCACCGCACCCCAGGTGGGCGCGGCCCGGGTCCGCCAGGCGAGGCCGACATCGAAACTGCGGCTGCGTTCGGGCTGGAGCGCGGCGTTGCCGTAGTCGCTCAGCAGCTGGAACAGCGTCGGCGCCTTGAACCCTTCGCCATACGATGCGCGCACCCGCAGGTCTGGTGCGACTTCGTAGCTGGCGTCGGCTCCCATGCTGGTCTCGCCGCCGAACCGCGCGTGGCGGTCGTGGCGCAGCCCGGCGTGGGCGGCGAGCTTGCCCAACTCGATTCCTGCTTGCGCGTAAGCGCCCCAGATGCTGGTCCGCTCCACCGCGTCGAACGAGGTGGCGAAGCGGGTCCACTCACTCTCCCCGCCGAAGTTCACGATCAGCGGGCCGATCGGGCGCCACTCCCCGCGCAGGTCCACCCGCTGCGAATGGCCATCGGTGGTGTAGTTGGGAGCGGCGCTGTCCTGCGTGTCGAACGTCGCGCGCTCGGTGTCGGCGAACGAGTAAGCCCCGCGCAGGTACAGCGGCCCGCTGTCGTAGATCGCGCCGCCCGCACCGGTGTACTGCCGGGTGTGCTGGCGCTCGTCGGTGTCGGCAAAGGTGAAGCTGGGCGCCGGATATCCGTCGAGATCGAGATCGCCTTCGACATATCGCCCCAGCGCGAACAGTTCGAGCGCGGGCGACAGGTAGGCGCGGGCGCGCAGGTTGCCGGACCACTGTTCGGACCCATCGGCCTCGCTGCCGGATGCCGCTGCCGAGAAGCCATCGGTCCGCTGCCACCCGGCCGATCCGCCGAGGAAGAACGCGTCGCTCCCCACGCCGCCGCTGGCGGTGAGATAGCTACTGTCGTCCGCGCCGTATTCGCCACTGGCGGTCAATCCGCGGCGGTTGCGGGTCGTGACGAGCAGCACCCCGCCGATCGCATCCGATCCCCAGATGGTGGAATTGGAGCCGCGCAGCAGGTCAAGCTTCTCGACCTCGCCCGCCGCCAGGTTTCCGAAGTCGAACCCGCCGCCGGGCGCGGCCGGATCGGCGACCCGGACCCCGTCGATAAGCACCAGCAACTGCTCGGCCGCCGCGCCGCGCACGCGCACGCCGGTGAAGGCGCCCGGCGGGCCGTTGCGGGTGATGGTGACGCCCGGCGCGCGGCGCAGGACCCGGGCGATGTCGGCCCCCTGGACCGCGTCGATCTCCGCCTCCCCGATCACGGTGACCGGCTGGCCGGACACTTCCACCTCGCTGCGGGTACCGGTCGCGGTGACGGTGATCCCGGTGTCGGGAATCTGCGCCGCGGCAGACGAAGCGCACGCCGCGACACTAAGCAAAAACAGATACTTGGGCATTGATCCTCCTGTCATGTGCGAAGTCGCTCATGACGAAGGCCGGGCCGCAACTGCCCCCCCTGCGCTTGCCTTCGGTACACCCCGCCCGCCGGCTCGAACGACCATCACCGGCAGGTCTCCTGGCTCCCGGATTACCAGCTTGCCCCCGCCTTCCCGGTGTCCCAGTGGCATCTGGGGGCAGCCTCCCCGGTCACAGTTGCGGGGGCAGCGGGGGCATCGCACCCCCTTCCCTCTTAGGCCCGCTTTCGCGAGCACCCATGACGTCGCGGCGCCCATAGGCGGCAGCGCGGCCTGAGGCAAGTTAACCGGTGGTGAGGCATGCGAGGTAACCATTCCCTGCGGGCTGTTCCGCCAAGGGACACTGCCAGTCACCGCGCTCGCGCCAACCGGTGTGCGGACGTAGGCGCACTTGCTGTCCAAGGAGCCATGTTGCCCGCATCACCTCGCCTGCCCCGCCGCCCGCGGCCTCCCCGGCCGATCGACCGGCTGCGTGCGCTGCTGACGCTGGACGGTCCACACCGGGGGCGGCGGCTGCTCACGCTCGCCGCGGCGATCGCCGTGCCGGCGATGGCCGCGCCCGGTGAATGGGGCGCTTTCGACGATGCCGGCAGCCCGGCGGCGGCGCGCGTGATGCCGTTCGAGACACCGGGCGAAAGCTTTCCCGGGTCGGCGTTCTTCTACCTGATGGATGTGCCGGCGGCCCCGTCGGACGATCTGGCGCTCACTGACGACTTGCCGCCGCCGCTCGACACCGGGGCGCACTCCGACGCGGACGAGCCACTAGCCGGTGCCCCGGCCCGCGCGTTCACCGCGATCGGCAGCGGGCTCGACAAGGCGCGCGCGCTACAGTGCATGACGCTGGCGCTGTACTACGAAGCGGCAAACGAGCCGACCGAGGGGCAGCGCGCGGTGGCGCAAGTGATCCTCAACCGCGTGGCGCATCCCAGCTATCCCAACAGCGTATGCGGGGTGGTATTCCAGGGCAGCGAGCGGCGCACCGGGTGCCAGTTCAGCTTCACCTGCGATGGCTCGCTGGCACGGGTTCCGTCCCGGACGACATGGGCGCGCGCCCGCTCGGTCGCCGCTGCATCGCTGGCGGGATACGTGTACCGGCCGATCGGCCTGGCCACGCATTATCACGCGACGTACGTGCTGCCATACTGGGCCTCCAGCCTGCAGAACGTCGGGACGATCGGGCTGCATACGTTCTACAAGTGGCGCGGGCTCGCCGGACGCTCCGAAGCCTTCGCCGCGCGCTACCGCGGCGGGGAGCCAATGGCTGCGCCGCACCCGCGCAGCGAGGCCTTGACCCCCGACTCCGCGCCCGATCCCGTCCTGCTGGCGCAGGCGTACGAGGCGGCGAAACGCAAGGCGGCGGCGCAGTCGGCAGCGTATGTCCCGCCCCCGCCCCCCGCTTACAGCGCGGCCGTGCAGGCGCGCGGCGGGGACGCCGCATTCAAAGCGGAAAACCTGCCGCAGACGAGCGGGATCAAGGCGGAGTACGCGAACTCAGGCCGTTGGATCGGCCACCCTTCTAAGGCGCCAGCGATGTAGAGAAGGTGGGGCGGTTCTGTTGCTAGGCCCGCCCCGGGCCCCCGGTTTCCGATTCTGTTACCCGGTTCGGTCCGAACCGTGCTCAAAGCCTTGTAACTTCAGGGCGTTAGCCCCTAGAATTACGCAGCGAGAGCAAGTGCTTCGTTGTCGTTGGCACTTGTGGGTTTTGAGCCTTGAACGGGTTACTCAGCCCGAGCAAAAACGATGCTTTTCAATACACGTCGATCCTAGTTCGGCCCCGTCATTTCCCCTGCAACGCCAGAGGAGGTGGTGGAGCCGCCGGGTACTGCCCCCGGGTCCGCTGTATCTATTGCACACCGCAATTTATCGCCATATCCGGCCTTCGGTTTCCCTTGGACCGGCACCGACGGATATAGTCGCCCTTCGCTGAATGTGAAGTGACTAGACGCGCCGCCGCAGCTCATCGCGGATTTCCGCCAGCAGCTCGATCTCGCTCGGCCCCGCTGGCGTTTCGTCCGGACGGCGATTGACCTTGTTGGCGGCCTTCACGACCAGGAAGATGACCCAGGCCACGATCAGGAAGTTGACCACCTGGGTCACGAGGTCGCCATAACCGATCATCGGCACGCCCGCTTCCTTGAGCGCGGCATAGTTCGTCAGCGAACCATTGTACGTCTCAGGTATCGGCCCCAGACGAATGAAATAGCTTGAAAAATCGGTGTTGCCGAACAGCCAGCCGATCACCGGCATGATGACGCTGTCGGTGAGCGACGTGACGATCTTGCCGAAGGCCGCGCCGATGATCACCGCCACCGCCAGATCAAGCACGTTGCCGCGGTTGATGAATTCCTTGAACTCTGTGAACACAATCCACCTCCTGCCCGGTTATGTCAGCGTGAGATGTGCCCCCGATTTTCTTGAGTAGCAAGCGGTGGGCCGCTTGAACGCGCCGGCCGGTGTGCTAGAACCGCAATACAGGCCGGGCGCGCCTTTCGCGCCGTGTTGACAGCTGCTTGCATAGGATGCTCGACGCAATGACCTTCACCACTCTCCGCCGCACCGTCGTGGTCGCGATGGCCGCGATCGGCCTTTCCGCCTGCGGCATCAACTCGATCCCCACCAAGGAAGAAACCGCGAAGGCGCGCTGGGCCGATGTCGAGGCAGCGTTCCAGGAACGTGCCAATCTCGTTCCCAATCTCGCCGAAGTCGCCAAGGGCGCGGCAGAGCAGGAGCGCGGCATCCTCACCGACGTGATCGAGGCCCGCGCGAAGGCGACGAGCGTCCAGATCAACGCCGACGACCTGACCGATCCCGCCAAGATGGCGGAATACCAGGCGGCGCAGAACCAGCTGAGCTCGGGCCTTGGCCGCCTGCTCGCGAACTTCGAAGCGTATCCCGACCTCAAGTCCATCACCAATTACCAGATGCTGCAGGGCCAGCTCGAAGGGGTCGAGAACAAGGTCCGCATCTCGATCCGCGACTACAACGAGGCGGTGCGCGACTATAACACCGAGATCCGCACGTTCCCCAGCGCGATCGGCGCCAACGTGATCTACGGCGCGAAGCCGATCGTGCCGTACAAGGCGGTCACCGCTGGTGCCGAAGTGGCGCCCACGCTCGACATGACGCCCTCCGGTTCGGCCACGCGGGCGACCGGCGCCAATGACAACGCGCCGGCGCCGACCGCTTCGGCCGCGAACCAGTAAGCCTTGGCGCGCTCACTCGCGCTGGTCTTCGCCTGGCTGGCGGCGCTCCTCGCGTCGCCAGTCGCGGCGCAGGAGTTTCCCGCTCTCACCGGGCGGGTGGTCGATGCGGCCAACATCCTCCCGCCCGCGGTCGAGGCGCAGCTCGACAGCAAGCTGACCGCCTTCGAACAGCGCAACCAGCGCCAGTTCGTCGTCGCCACGGTGCCGAGTCTGCAGGGCTATGACATCGCCGATTACGGTTACCAGCTCGGGCGCAAGTGGGGCATCGGCGACGAACAGCGCAACGATGGGGTGATCCTGCTGGTCGCCCCGAACGACCGCAAGGTGCGGATCGAGGTCGGCTATGGCCTGGAGCCTGTCCTGACCGACGGCTATTCCACGCTGATCGTGCAGAACACCATCCTGCCAAAGTTCCGGGCGGGAGACATGCCCGGCGGTGTCGTCGCGGGTACCGACCAGATCATCCAACAGCTCGAGCTGCCGGCCGAAGAAGCGGCCAAGGTGGCGCAGGCCGCAGAGACACGCGTGCGATCGGGTGGCGAAGGCGGGTTCCCGTTCGGCCTGCTGATCTGGGGCGGGTTCCTGCTGTTCTTCGTCATCCTGCCGATGATGCGCGGCGGGCGTAAAGGCCGGCGCTATCGCGAGCGTGGCGGCATGGGCGGCGCAGTGGGCAATATCATCCTGTGGGAAGCGCTCAGCGCGGCCGCTCGCTCAGGCGGTGGTGGAGGCGGCGGCTTTGGCGGCGGCGGTTTCGGCGGCGGCGGTTTCGGGGGTGGCGGCGGCAGCTTCGGCGGCGGCGGCGCATCCGGTGGCTGGTAGCGGGGGCTGACGATGGCTTATCTGAACGATGCCGAGCATGCGCAAGTCTCGGCCGCAGTCGCCGCGGCTGAACTGGAGAGTGCAGGCGAGATCGTCACCGTGCTGGCCGATCAGTCCGATGGCTACAGCGACATCCAGCTCGCCTGGTCCGTGCTGGTCGGCACGCTCGCGTTGGCCGCATTCACGCTGATGCCCGACTTCTACTTGCGCCTTGTCGAATGGCTATTCGGCGGGTGGAACCACGAATGGACCACGCGCGAAATTCTCTCATTGGCGCTCGCCGGGTTCGTCGTGAAGTTCGCGGGCACCTGGCTGATCCAGCTGTGGCGGCCGCTCAAGTTCGCGCTGATCCCCGCCCCCATCAAGCAGGGGCGGGTGCGCGACGCGGCGGTGCGTCACTTCAAGGTCGGGGCGGAGCGGCGCACGCACGGCCGCACGGGCGTGCTGATCTACCTGTCCATGCGCGAACACCGGGCCGAGATCGTCGCGGACGCCGCGATCGCCACGCAGGTTTCGGCGGAGGTCTGGGGCGAGGCGATGGCCGACATGCTGGTGCACATCCGTGAAGGCCGCATCGCGGACGGGCTCAGCGCAGGCATCGCCGATGTCGGCGCCGTTCTGTCCGAGCACTTCCCGCGCGCCGAGGATGATAGCAACGAGCTTCCCGACCGCCTGATCGAGGTGTGATGTCCAGCGACCAGCCCAACCTGCCGCCCGATGCGGAGGCGCCGGAGGAGGTCGTGTGGGAAGGCCGCTTCATCGTCGCGCGAAAGCGCGGGCGGTGGGAGTACGTCAGCCGGGCGCGCGGCATTCGTGCGGCGCTGATTGTGGCGATCGATCAGGGGCACGTGCTGCTGGTCGAGCAGTTCCGTGTGCCGATGGGCATCCGTTCGCTCGAGCTGCCGGCCGGCCTTGTCGGCGACGCCGACGATGCGGACGAGGAGGCCGAAACCGCCGCGCGCCGGGAACTGGAGGAGGAAACCGGCTACCGCGCCGGCCGCATGGACGACTGCGGCCAGTTCTTTTCCTCGCCCGGGATGTTGTCAGAAAGCTTCCACCTGTTCCGCGCCACCGGCCTTACGAAAGTCGGCGACGGCGGCGGGACGGACAGCGAGGACATCACCGTCTACCGCGTGCCGCTGGACGAAGTGCCCGCGTTCGTCGAAGAACGGCGCCAGGCGGGTGTCGGGATCGACGCCAAGCTGCTGCTCCTCTTGGGAGCATCGATCATCGGGAGAGGGTGACTATGAGTGGACGGGTAGCGGGCAAGCTGGCGCTGGTGACGGGCGCGGCGCAAGGATTGGGCGCGGCGCACTGCCAGGTGCTCGCACGCGAAGGCGCGCGGGTGCTGTGCACCGACGTCAACGGCGCCGGGGCGGAAGCGACCGCCGCCGCGATCAACGATGCGCACGGCGCGGGCACCGCCTTCGCCATGCAGCACGATGTCACGAGCGAAGATCAGTGGAACGCCGCGATCGAGATGGCGCGGGACAAGCTCGGCGGACTGTCGGTGCTGGTGAACAATGCGGGTGTCGGCGTGCGCGGCAACATCGAGACCTGCACGCTCGAAGAATGGCGCCGCGGTTTCGCGATCAACGTCGAAAGCGTGTTCCTGGGCTGCCAGAAGGCCCTGCCGCTGATGAAGGACAACCAGCCCGGGTCGATCATCAACATCAGTTCGATCGCCGGCCTGATCGCGAGCGACACGATGCCGGGCTACAACGCCAGCAAGGCGGCGGTGTGGATGCTGTCGAAATCGGTCGCGCTCTATTGCGGCAAGATGGGGTGGAATATCCGCTGCAACTCGGTCCACCCGACGTTCGTCGACACGCCGATCCTCGACGGGATGGTCGCGAACTCGGGCCGCGAGAAAAGCGTTATCATGGACAAGCTGGCTCGCCAGATTCCGCTCAAGCGGGTCGGGGAACCCCGGGAGATCGCCGATGGCGTGCTGTTCCTCGCCAGCGACGAAAGCAGCTTCATGACCGGGGCGGAGCTAAAGCTCGACGGCGGCATCAGCGCGATGTGAGGCGGCATGAGAAAGGGCGCGGAATACCCCCGCGCCCTCCTCAGTCAGCGATCAATGCGATCGCCAGATAGATCAGGACAAACGATCCAAGACCGATGATCGTGCCGATGGCGAACACGGCGCGGACGATCATGGGATCGATCCCGAAGTGGCGGCCGATCCCGGAACACACTCCGAAGATCTTGCCATTGGCGCGGTCGAGGCCGAACCCCGATGGCACGGGGGTCACAGCGGGGCGCTGGCGGTCGATGGCGCTCATGCCATGACGCCCGGGAGCAGCGCACCACCGTTTGCGGGAGCGATTGCCATCGACAGCATCACGAGGGTGAAAGCGGCTGACATGAGAGCGGCACCGAGCTTGTTGTTGAGTACGGGCATTTCCTGATTTCCTTGTCCAAGCGTTCCATCGGATCATCCGGTGGATGCCGCATACTTCGCAAGCAGCGTGCCAATTCGCGAAACCGCAGAATTCCGCCATTTTCGGTCTCGGTCCGATGTCTGCGCGATTAACGTCGCGCTCATCATCGGGAAATTTTACCAACAGTTGGTATCGGCGAAATGGCGGCTGGCGGCAGCGGTGCCGCACCGCTAACCGAGGCACTTACGATGGCCCTTGACCGCATCTCCCTGTCCCGCTTTCGCAACCATCGCGAAACCACGCTTGAGGGTGCGCGCGGCTTCAATCTGCTGGTGGGCGAAAACGGCGCCGGCAAGACCAACGTGCTCGAAGCGCTCTCGCTGCTCGCCCCCGGACGGGGCTTGCGCCGCGCGGCTCTCACCGAGATAGCCTCCGCCGCAGAGGACGGTGGATTTGCGGTCGGCGCGTCGCTGGGCACGGACGAAGTGCGCCTTGGCACCCTGATCGATCCGGTCCGGCCCACCCGCCGGCTGGTGCGGATCAACGGCGCGGAGGCGAGCGCGGTCGCGCTGGGCGAATGGCTCGCGCTGTCATGGCTCACACCGTCGATGGACGGGCTGTTCACCGGCAGCGCGGGGGGCCGGCGGCGGTGGCTCGATCGGCTGGCGGTGGCGCTCGACGCCAGTCACGCCCGCAACGCCGCGCGCTTTGAAGCCGCGTTACGCGAACGCAACCGGCTGCTGGCGGGCGAGGCGACTCCCGACCCGCTGTGGCTCGACGGGATCGAGGGCCAGATGGCGGAAGCCGGCTCGGCTCTGGCAACCGGACGGGCCGCGCTGGTAGAGGCCCTCACCGCCGCGCTGGCCACCCTGCCCCGCGCGCCGTTCGCGCTGCCCGAGCTCGCCTACCGGTCAGGCGGAGCCGCGAGTGCCGAAGCCTGGCGTGCCGCGCGCGCGCGCGACCGGGCGGCGGGGCGGACGCTCGAAGGTCCGCACCGTGACGATCTGGACATCACGATGGCCGGCAAGGAGCAACCGGCGGAGCGCTGCTCGACCGGCGAGCAGAAGGCGATGCTGATAGCGATCACGCTGGCGCACGCGGAACTGGCGGCGCGCGGCCGCACGGGGGTGCTGCTGCTCGATGAAGTGGCCGCGCATCTCGATCCCGTCCGGCGCGCGGCGCTGTTCGATCGGCTGGCGGGAAGCGGCACGCAAGTGTGGTTCACCGGGACCGAAACCGCGCCCTTCGACCCGATCATCGACCAGGCCGCCATCTGGCGCGTGGCGAGCGGCGGGGTGCGGCGGGAGAGCTAGGCGGCGACCGGCGCCACCATGTCGGCGCAATCTTCGCATGCCACTCCGGATCCGGCCTTCGCCGCGATCCGCTCGCGGGAAGCGGCGACGGTGCCGCTGCGGGCGCGGCCCATGCTCCAGTTGGCCTGCACGCGAACTTGCGGATTGGGTGCGCACCAGATTTCGCCGGTCGCGTCGATCGCGGTGATCCACAGCAGATTATGCTCAGGACCGTAGTCGATCAGACCGATGGCGAGGCCGTCGCCCTTGTCGAGGACGTGCAAGGGGAGCGGCGGGTTAAGCTGAGTGAAGATGGTGGAACGATCCTTTCCACCTAAACCTTGATCAGGAACCAGCGTTCCCGCCCGCCGCCAGCCTGGCTTCGAGTGCGGCGATCCGGTCCGACAGCCGTTCGTTTTCCTCGCGCGCGCGGGCGGCCATGTCCTTGACCGCGTCGAATTCCTCGCGGGACACGAAGTCCAGTCCGCCGACCGCCTCGCGCACCCGTTCCCGCGCGCCTTCGCGCGCTTCGCGCGCCATGCCCGCGGCGGTCCCGGCGGCAGCGTTGGCCAGCTTGACGAAGTCGGAGATCAGATGGTTTTCGCTTTGCATAAGGCGCTATGTGGTCGCTGCCCCGGCGCCCCGCAAGTGGGATTCCGGCGCGTCAGATCTCGTACCGCTGCGCCGCCCCGCTCTCCTGCCCCGGCCCGCCTTCGGGATTGGTGCGCAGGAACTCGTAATTGAGCAAGGTCGCGAACGCGATCCACGCCAGATACGGCAGCAGCAGCAGCGCCGCGCTTCGCCGCACGCGCCAGAACAGCACGATGGTGACGATCACCAGCACATCGAGCACCGCGATCACGATCAGCGCCGTGCTGATCTGCTGCATCCCGAAGAACACCGGCGACCACGCGAGGTTCACCGCCAACTGCACCGCGAATGCGATGATCGCGGCTGTCCGCCCGCGCGCGCCCCACGCGGCGCAGACGATCGCCAGCGCCAGCCCCATCATGACGTACAGGATCGTCCACACGATCCCGAACCACATCGGCGGCGGGAAGATGTCAGGCTTGGCGAGCGCCTGGAACCACGGGCTGTCGGCGCTGCTGCCGACGCGGCCGGACAGGAACCCGAGCAGCAGCACCAGCGGCACGGTGAACAGCGCCCAACGCATCAGGCTCGCGCGCAGTTGTCGCCTCGATGCCAGTCCGGTCATTCCACTTCCCCTGATTCGCCCTGGGTCGCGACGCTTGCTTCGTCTTGGCCGAGCGCGGCGGCGGGCGCAACGTGGCCCCGGCGCGCGGCCACCAGGAACTCGACGTTGCCTTCGGGCCCGGTGATCGGGCTGGTGGTGAGACCGTCCACCGTCCAGCCGCCGGCGGTGAGCCATTCGCGGACCTCGCCGCACACCCGCGCATGCAGTTCAGCCGCGCGCACCACCCCGCCCTTGCCCACTTCCTCGCGCCCCACCTCGAACTGCGGCTTGATCAGCGCGACCAGCCGGCAGTCGGGCGCGGCGAGCGACAGCGGCCGCTCGAGCACCTTCGCGAGACCGATGAACGAGGCGTCGCACACCACCCAGCCGCACTGCGCGTCGATCTGCTCGGCCGTCAGGATGCGCGCACTGGTCTGTTCCAGCACCGCCACGCGGGGGTCCTGCCGCAGTTTCCAGGCGAGCTGGTTGGTGCCCGAATCGACCGCGAACACCCGCACCGCCCCGCGTTGCAGCAGAACGTCGGTGAATCCGCCGGTCGAGCTGCCGATATCCATCGCGGTGGCCCCAGCCGGATCGAGCGCGAACACGTCCAGCGCGTGGGCCAGCTTGATCCCGCCGCGCGAAACCCACGGGTGGTCGCGCCCGCGCACCTCGATCGCGGCGTCCTCCGCCAGCGATTGACCGCTCTTGGACAGCTTGGTTTCGCCCGAGAACACGAGGCTCGCCATGACCAGCGCCTGCGCGCGCGTGCGGCTTTCCGCCAGCCCGCGGTCCACGAGCAACTGGTCGAGGCGCTTCTTTCCCATTGGCACCGCATCGCCTAGCGTGCGTTGAACTCCGCGGGAACAGGGAGAAATCATGCAGTTTCGCCGCTCGATCACCATTGCGCTACTTCTGGGCACCGCGGCGTGCGTGGCGCCCAGGCCCGCGCCCACGCCCACGCCTCCGGTGCAGCAGCCCGTCGCCCGGCCTACACCGGCCCCGTTGCCCGCGCCCGCGTTCACCAACTGGATCGACGCGCCGCAGACCCCGGGCGACTGGCGCTACAGTCCCGTCAGCGGCGGCAGCGAGGCGCGCTTCGGCGAAGCCGCCAGCGAGCCGCGCTTCGCGATGCGCTGCGTGCCTGCGTCCCGATCGGTGGAACTGATCCGCGCCGGCAACTTCGCTGCATCAGCGCCAGTCACCGTGCGCACCGAATTCGACAACCGCGCGCTGGCCGGTTCCCCCGTGAACGGCGCGATGCGCGTGGTGCTGGCCGCCAGCGATCCGCTGCTCGATTCGATGGCGCTCTCGAAAGGCCGGTTCGCGATCGAGGTGGCCGGCGCACCCCCGCTCTATCTGCCGAGCTGGCCGGAAGTCACGCGAGTGATCGAAGACTGCCGCTAACCGCGCGACACTGGACCCCTGGCGGGACGCCGCGCTAGCCGGTGACCGCCAGATGGCGCACATCGCGCCACGTCGCGGTTCGCAGCGCATCGCGAACGATGGCGGGTTTCACGTCTGCCGTGAAGAATTGGCCGGGCGAGAGCCACACCTGTTCAAGGTGCTCCTCCCGGCTGGAGACCTGTTCCCGATCGAGCGTGACTTCGAAATAGTGTTCGAGCGTCTGCACCTCGTGAGACCCGGACCGGAAGCGGTTTTCGACGACGAACCGATAGTGCGCGGAAACGACCCGCGCGCTCGTCTCTTCCTCGAACTCGGCCCGCAAGCGCGCCTGGAAGCTGTCCCCCAGTTCGTACTCACCGCCGATGAAGGCATAGTGCGCGTTCGGCCCATCGGTTAGACGCTGGACGAGATATCCGCGATCGGAAATGACGATGGCGCGCACGGAAGCTCGCACCACCTGGCGCGCGGCCACCGCCGCGAAAAAGCGTTCTTCCCTGCTCATTGCCGAAGGTCTCGCAAGCTTCCGTGCGCCGTGCAACCCGGCCGATCAGCCAGGCGCCAGCGCGTTGTGCGGGACCGGAGCGCGAACCACCGATCCTGACAGTGAAAAACTCCATTACAAGTCTTGTGTTCGCCGGCTGTTCGACTCACATTGCGCCTTGAGGCCAGCGATACACGCGGCTCTCGGCCCCAGGTGAAACAGGGGTCTGGCTATCCAGCGCGAAAGGAGGTGACCGATGTCTCATGGTTCAGCAGGGAGGTCGGTGTCGACCCTCGCGGAGCATTATCGGTAGTCTTCTTCGCCGATAGAGGCTTCGTGGGCGGCCGCACTGGCCGCTGACCATGCGAAGGGCGGTTCTTGCTTGGCAGGAGCCGCCCTTCTCATTTGTACCATACGGGGCGCGCCGGGACGGCTGATCTTGCGCCCATGCTGCTGCGCTACTAACCGCCGCGCATGGATTTCGCGCACCTGCCCCACCCCGCTCCCGTCCCCGGCGAAACTCGCGCCCAGGCCATTGCCGACCCCGGCTTCGGCTCGGTGTTCACCGACCACATGGTCACGATCGATTACCATGCCGAGAAAGGCTGGCACTCGCCGCGGATCGGCCCGCGCGAGCCGCTGATCATCGATCCCGCGTGCGCGGTGCTGCATTACGCACAGGAAATCTTCGAAGGGTTGAAAGCCTACCGCCACCCCGATGGCAGCCTGGCGATGTTCCGTCCCGAGGTGAACGCCGCCCGGCTCAACCAGTCGGCGGATCGGCTGGCGATGCCGCGCTTGCCCGAAGACCTGTTCATCGCCGCCTGCCGCGAATTGGTGCTGAAGGATCGCGACTGGTTTCCCACCGTCGACGGCGGCTCGCTCTACTTGCGCCCCTTCATGTTCGCGTCGGAGGCATTCCTGGGTGTGCGGCCCGCGCGCGAATACAAGTTTCTGGTGATCGCCAGCCCGGTCGGCAATTACTTCAAGTCGGGCGCGCCGGCGGTGTCGATCTGGGTCAGCCAGGACTATGTCCGCGCCGCCCCCGGCGGCACCGGCGCGGCCAAGACCGGCGGCAATTATGCGGCGAGCCTGGTTCCGCAGGCGGAGGCGATTGCCAAGGGGCACGACCAGGTGGTGTTCCTCGACGCGGTGGAACGCCGCTGGATCGAGGAACTGGGCGGCATGAACCTGTTCTTCGTGTTCGACGATGGCAGCGTGATCACCCCCCCGCTCGGCGGCACGATCCTGCCCGGCGTCACCCGCGACAGCCTGATCCAGCTGCTGCGCGACGAGGGGCTGACTATCCGCGAGGAACGCTATGCGATTGACCAGTGGCGGGCCGACGCGGCATCCGGCCGTCTGGTGGAGACGATGGCGTGCGGCACCGCGGCGGTGGTGACCCCGGTCGGCAAGGTCGCCGCGCCGGACTTTGAATTCACCATCGGGTCAGGCGGTCCCGGCCAGCTGACGACGCGGCTGCGTGAGCGGCTGGTCGGCATCCAGCGCGGCGAGCAACCCGATCCGCACGGCTGGGTGGTCGCGCTCTAGATCCGGGTCAGCGCCATGGCGGCGCGCGCCAGCACTGGCGCCCTGCCTGCCAGCGCCGCCAGCAGCCGCGCACCGCGCGGGCGTTCGGCGGTTTCCCATACGAGCTGGGCGGTCCTGACCGGGCGCCACGCTCGGCGGGCGAAGCGCCGCTGGAAGCCGGGCGCGCTGTGTCCCGCCAGCCATGCCTTCGCGGCCAGCTCGCCGCTGGTCATCGCAATCGCCATGCCCTCTCCCGCCAGCGACGGGATTACCGCCGCCTGATCTCCCAGGCGAAACAGACCGCGCTCCGAATCCCGCGCAATCCACCCGTAAGGCACCGAGCCGACGGTATCGATGGGCAAGTCCGTGCCGGCAAACGCCATCCGCTCAGCGAAGCGCGGGTGCGCGCCGGCGAGGTGATCAAGCAGCGCGCGGGGATCGCCGCCCGCCGCCGCCAGCCGCGATTTGCGCAGGGCGAGGCACACGTTCGCGGAGCCATCCTCCTGCAGAACGATCCCGGCATAGCCGCCATCGAACAGGTGCAGCTCGATCCGCCCGCGCAACATGGCGTGCAGCCCAGCCTGGGCCGGCAGGCGTATGCGCAGCCCGAGCGCGGGGTCGCTCGCGGTGCGTGGTCGCGGTTCGCCGCGCACGTCGTGCTTGCCGGTCGCCAGGAAAATCGCCTCGGATGGCCACTCGCGGCTGTCGCCCTCGATCGCGCCGGGCCGGACCGCGCGCGCCCGCTCGATCACCAGCCGCGCCCCATCTGCCACCGCCCGAGCGCGCAGAGCCGTATCGAGCGCCCGGCGCGACAACCCGAACCCGGCCGCCGGGAGACGCGCGACAGCCTCGTGCCTCCCGACGATCAGCGCCAAGGCGTCGACCGCGTGGCCGCCAAGCTCCGCCGGATCGGCCCCGATCGCCCGCAGCCGGGCGGCACTCCGCCACGACAGGAACCCGCCGCACAGCGCGTCCCCCACCTGTGCGTCGCGGTCCATCAGCACCGGCTCCGCGCCAGCCCTCGCCAACACGATTGCCGCGATGCTGCCGGCGGGCCCCGCACCCAAGACCAGCGGCGGCATCAGCGCACTTTCTCCACGCACAGGCGAAACGGAAACTGGCGGAACACCCGCGCCCCTTGCACGCCGGCTTCCGCCAGAAGCGGGGTCCACTCGGCAGGCCGGTAAGACCGGGCGATCGACAGATGGCCGTCATGCCGCACGATCGGGTGCCACCGCATCACGCCCGCGAGCAGCGGCCAGCCGGCATAGGCAAAGCCGTGGCGGTGCAGGTCGTTGACCAGCCACCCGGCCCGCGCTTCCCGCTCCATGAACCGCAGGAACGCGATCAGTTGCTCGCGGGTCATGTGATGGGCGACCAGGCTGGAGATAACGCAATCCCACCCTTCGTCCGCCAGCTCGGCAAAATCGCCGGTGCGATAATCGATTCCAAGCTCGGCCGGGGTAACGTCGCGCGCCGCGGCGACGCTGCGGGAATTGAGATCGACCCCGGTCAACCGCGCTTCGATGCCGCGCCGTTTCGCCCATTTCGCGATCCTGCGCAGCATGTCGCCATCACCGAAGCCGACATCGAGCAGGTTGAACCTTTTGTGCGTGCCGATGGCGCGCTTCAGGAAGGCCAGCGTCGGACGCCGCGCAAGGGTGACCGTGTTGACGCGCGCCAGATCATGCAACACCCGGGTGTAGGTGCCCGCGTCCAGGGCGGGGTCGTCCATCAGCTCTTCGCGAGAGGACCGTTCGCTCAGCACTCAAGCAGAGCCAGCATCGCGCCAGCCGAAGCGGAAGCCCTCCATCGCGAGACCGGGGCCGAAGGCCAGCGCCACTCCGCTCACAGGGCGGCGGCGCATGATCTTGCCGAGCGCGAACATCAGGGTGGAGGAACTCATATTGCCGCACATCCGCAGCACTTCGCGGGATTCGTCGAGCGCGGTGGCGGGCAGGTGCAGGCCCTTTTCCACCGCGTCCAGGATCGACCGGCCGCCCGCGTGAACCGCCCAGCCCTCGATCTCGTGCGGCACGGCACCGCCGGTGATCCGCTCTTGCACCTCAGGGTTGGCGAGCGCGGCGGCGATCCGCCCGGGCACTTCCCCCGACAGTCGCATGTGGAAGCCCGTGTCGCCGATGCGCCAGGTGATCAGTTCCTCGCTGTCCTCCAGCGCTGCCGAGATGCCTTCGCCCAGTCCCAGCCCGGCCCCGTCGCGCGTGACGATCGCCGCGGCGGCGCCGTCACCGAACTGGGCGCCCATCAGCAGGGGTTCGAGATCCATCTCTTCCTGGTGGTGCAGGCTCGACAACTCCACCGTCACCACCAGCACGCGCGCTTCGGGTTGGGAGCGGACGA
Organism: Parafrankia sp. BMG5.11; assembly: GCF_004337455.1. Taxonomy (NCBI): domain Bacteria; kingdom Bacillati; phylum Actinomycetota; class Actinomycetes; order Frankiales; family Frankiaceae; genus Parafrankia; species Parafrankia sp. BMG5.11. The sequence goes on from NZ_SJXI01000014.1 coordinate 332,279, forward strand.
TGTGCCGCGCGGTTCGCAGCGCGGTGACCGCGGCATAGCAGCCCATGAAACCGATCAGCACCCGTTCCACCTGATCGGTCAGGCCCAGCCGGCGCGCGATGATCTGATCGATGCCAGGCGCGACGAAGCCGGTGCAACTGGCAACCACGATGTGCGTCGGTTCGCCGAGGTCCGGCAGCGCGGCTATCGCTTTCAAGGCCAGCTCCGGCGCTTCGCGCGCATAAATCTCCATCCGGGCAGAGGTCGACGGAGACGCTCCGCCATAAAAGCCGACGCCCTGATCGAGCCGCGCATCGTCCTCCGTCAGCACTGACCAGCGATGTTCGATGCCGGACCGTGCCGCCATCCGGTCGTACAGCTTCGCCTCACGGCTGTCTCCCAAGCGCGCCAACGCCCAGCGGCGATAATCCTGCTCGAAATCGAGGTGAGGGACTGCGGTCGCAAGTCCCGTGATCGTGGCCATGAAGTGCAGGTGTCCGTCGCTAGTTGAAACTTAAACGCGGCGCGCTGCGCTTTGTGCCGGTCATCCAAGTGGCGGCAGGCCTGCTCGCAGTTCTTCCACCCACACGTCGGCAACCGCATCGGACGGCGCCCGCCAATCACCGCGCGGGCTGAGCGCTCCGCCAGCACTGACCTTCGGGCCATTGGGCATGGCGCTGCGCTTGAACTGGGCGAAGCCGAAGAAGCGCTTGCAGAAGCTCTCCAACCAGCGCGCGATCGTCGCGAGGTCATAGGCATTCTTCAGGTGTTCGGGAAACTCGGCCGGCCAGCGACCGCTCTGCGCATCGCGCCAGGCGTGCCAGGCAAGGAATGCGACCTTGCTGGGCCGCTGCCCAAAGCGGATGATGTGATGCATGAAGAAGTCGTTGAGCTCGTACGGACCGATCTTGTCCTCGGTGCTCTGCATCTCGCCGTCTTCGCCGGCTGGGATGAGTTCGGGGCTGATCTCCTGCCCCACGATCGCGTCGAGCACCGCGTCGGTCGCGGGATCGAACTGATTGGTGCGCGCGGCCCAGCGGATGAGGTATTGGATCAAGGTCTTGGGCACGCCGGAGTTCACGCCGTAGTGACTCATCTGGTCGCCCACGCCGTAAGTGCACCAGCCCAGCGCCAGCTCGCTCATGTCGCCGGTGCCGATGACGAACCCGTTGTGATGACCCGCCAGGCGGAACAGATAGTCGGTCCTCAGACCCGCCTGCACGTTTTCGAACGTGACGTCGTAAACCGGCTCGCCGCGTCCGAAGGGGTGGCCGATAGCGGCGAGCATCTCTTGCGCGGCCGGTTTGATGTCGATCTCCTCGGCAGTGATGCCAAGCGCGTTCATCAGCTTCCAGGCGTTGGTCTTTGTGCCCTCTGAAGTGCCGAAGCCCGGCATGGTGTAACCACGGATCGTCGTGCGCGGCAGACCCAGCCGGTCGCACACCTTGGCGGCGACGATCAGCGCATGGGTGGAATCAAGCCCGCCCGATACGCCGATGACCATCGAATCCCCGCGGGTCGACTGGAAGCGGCGCATCAGGCCATCGACCTGGATGTTGAACGCTTCGAAGCAATCCGCGTCGAGGCTCTCGATCCGGTTGGGCACGAACGGAAAGCGCCGGACCGGTCGGATCAAGTCGAGATCGCCGCCCGCCGGCTGGTGTTCGAACAGCACCGTGCGGTAGATGTCCTCCGGACGCCCCTCAGCCTCGCATGCGTCGTTCCAGGTCTGCATCCGCATCCGGTCCGCCAGGATGCGCTCGCAATCGATGTCGGCGATGCAGAGTTCAGGCTCGAGCGAAAAGCGCTCGCTCTCGCCCATCAAGTCGCCCAGTTCATAGATCATGCCCTGGCCATCCCACGCCATGTCGGTCGTGCTCTCCCCGTGACCCGTGGCGGAGTAGATATAGGCCGAAACGGCGCGCGCGCTTTGCGAACGGCACAGCATGTGGCGCTCGTCACTTTTGCCGATGACGATGTTGGAGGCGGAAAGGTTGGCCAGGATGGTTGCGCCAGCCATCGCGGCATAGGTGGATGGCGGGATCGGCGCCCAGAAATCCTCGCAGATCTCGATGGCCAGCTTGAAACCCGGCAGATTGTCCGCCGCGAAGATGAGGTCGGTGCCGAAGGGCACGCTCTCACCGTTCACCGCGATCTCCAGGCCGGCGATCTGGCGTCCGTTGGCGAACCAGCGCTTTTCGTAGAATTCGCGATAGTTGGGCAGATAGCTTTTGGGCACCACGCCCAGCAGCCGACCGCGGTGGATCGCCAGTGCGCAGTTGTAGATGCGGCCGTTGTGGCGCAGCGGCGCACCGATCACCAGCACGGGGACCAGATCGACGCTGGCGGCGACCACCTCCGCCACCCGTACCTCGACCGCATCGAGCAGCGCGAGCTGCATGTGCAAATCGTCCAGCGCGTAGGACGACAGGCACAGTTCCGGGTAGATCAGCAGGTCGACATGCGCATCATGCGCCCGCCGCGCCTCATCCAGGATCGCCTGGCAGTTGAAGGCCACGTCCGCAGTGCGCACCTTGGGCGTGCTGGCAGCGACGCGGACCAGCCCGTGCGAATGAAGTGAATAGAACGGGTGGTCGCGGGTCTCGGTCATGTGTCGAGTGCTTCTTCCAGCATCTGGAGCGCGACTTCAAGCGCAGCGAGCCGCACGCCGGCACGGCCGATCGCCCCGAAGTGCTCCTCCCGGTGACAGGTGGTCCCATCGCGGCGGGCGCAGGCGAAGTGTACCAGCCCCTCCTCGTCGTCGTCCCCGCCCGGACCGGCGAAGCCGGTGATCGACAGCGCCATGTCGGCTCGGGAGCGATCGAGCGCGCCTTTCGCCATGGCGAGGGCCACGGTGCGGCTGACGGCATTGTGCTGCTTGATCGTTTCCAGCGGAATGCCGAGCAAGTCGCTTTTCGCTTCTTCCGAATACGTGACGAAGCCGCGCTCGAACACGTGCCCCCGCCCGCGCACATCGGTCAGCAAGGCGGCAAGCAGCCCTCCGGTACAGCTTTCCGCCGTTGCGAGCATTTTTTCGCGCTCATGTGCCTTGTCGAGCAGCTTGCAGGCATGGCGGTCCAGCGCTTCGGGTAGAGCGCCCTCCAGCGTTTCGGCGGTCTTTGTTCCTGTCATCGTCGCTAAACCGTCTGCGCGAACCGCCCGTTCCAAACTGAATGCAGATCAAGTTGCGGACAGCAGCTTGGCCGCCTTGGGACCACTCTCAAGCAACTTGATCAGGCCGCGCTCTTCGCCGCTCAGCCACTTGGTGGAGCGCGGCAGCTTGAGCCTGGCGCGCCATTTGAGCTGCTTGTCCACCAACGCGATGACCGCGGGATGGATGTAGCTCTTGCGCGCCATCGCAGGGGTATTGCCAAGGTGTTCGGCCACCTCGGTGGTCAACTGCTTGATCGTCAACGGGCGCTCCGCTTCTGCCAGCAGCCGGAAGGCCAGCACGCTGGCGTGCCAGGTGCGGAAGTTCTTGGCGGTGAAGTGTTCGCCCATCGCATCGCACAGATACGCATTCACATCGGTCGACCCGACGTTGTGCGCCTCACCCTCATCATCGACCCACTGGAACAGGTGCTGCCCCGGCAAATCCTGAACCGCGCGGACGAACCGGGCGAGGCTTTTGTCCGACACGCTCGTTTCGCGCAGCACCCCGCTCTTGGCCTTGAAGCGGAGCTTCAGGTTCGCGCCCGACAGCTTTGCGTGGCGGCGCAGCAGCGTGGTCGCGCCGAAGCTCTTGTTCGCCTTGGCGTAACTCGCATTACCGACGCGGATCGCGCCCAGGTCAAGCAGACGGACCACGCTGGCCACCGCGCGGTCGCGGGTCAACTTTCGCCGGGCGAGATCCTTGTCCACGCGCCTGCGCACCTTGGGCAGCAGACGGCCGAACTGTGCAGTGCCGTCGAACTTCTCGGCTTCCTGCTGCGCGCGGAATTCCGGGTTGTAGCGGTACTGCTTGCGCCCCCTGGCGTCGATGCCGGTAGCCAGCAGGTGACCGCAGTCGTCAGGGCAGTACCAGGCATCGGTGTATGCCGGTGGCAGAGCGATCTTATTAAGTCGCTCGATCTCGTCGCGGTCAGTGATGCGGGAGCCATCCGGATCGTAGTACGCCCATCCATGCGCGACCTTCTTCCGGGTAATCCCCGCGCCGGAGTCTTCGACATATTGCAGGGAAGACGCCATTGCTCCGCCCAACGTGCACCGTGGCTGACCGGTTCCGCGTTCTTGCGCTTATGTGAACGAGTACGCATCTTCGGCGCGTTACCAACAGGAGCGCGCGATGGCCCACGATACCTACACCCCGCCTGCAGTGTGGACTTACGATAGTGAAAACGGCGGGGTGTTCGCGGGCATCAACCGACCGACCGCGGGGCCGCGCCACGACCGGGAACTGCCGGTCGGCGAGCATCCGTTCCAGCTTTATTCGCTTGGCACGCCCAACGGGCAGAAGGTCACCGTCATGCTGGAGGAGTTGCTAGCCGCCGGCTTCAGCGATGCGGAATACGATGCGTGGATGGTCAACATTCGTGACGGCGACCAGTTCGGCAGCGGCTTCACCGCGCTCAACCCCAACAGCAAGATTCCGGCACTTGAGGATCGGAGCGGGCCGGAGCCGTTCCGTGTGTTCGAAAGCGGCGCGATCCTGGTGCATCTGGCGGAAAAGTTCGATTTCCTGCTGCCCCGCGCGAACCCCGCGCGCGCAGAAGTGCTGAGTTGGCTGATGTGGCAAATGGGCACGGCGCCTTTCCTCGGCGGCGGCTTCGGTCATTTCTATGCCTACGCCCCGGCCAAGTTCGAATACGCGATCAACCGCTATGCAATGGAGGCCAAGCGCATTTTCTCGGTCGCCGACAACCGGTTGGGCGAGGCGGAGTATCTGGGCGGCAAGGACTATTCGATCGCCGATGTGGCGGCCTGGGGCTGGATGGGCGCCATCATTCGCGGCGATGCCTACAATGACGCCGCGACCTTCCTGTCGATGCACGAATACGCCAACGTCGCGCGCTGGGTGCGCGCCATCGACGCCCGCCCCGCCGCCCGGCGGGGCCGTCTGGTGAACACCGCGGCGATGCCCGAACGGCACGCGGCGAGCGATTTTGATGCCCTCGAACCGTCGCTGCTGGACCGGATTATCTGGAAAACCGACCGCAAGGAGTAACGCCTGCGCGAGGTCGGGCCACGCGGCGCAAAACCCGCGCGTTGCCAGAGCGAGCGATCCGCAGGCGGGTAAGCCGGCGATTAGGTCTGACTGGCTGGGGCGGCAGGAGCCCCTTCCCAGTTTCACGTCCCAAGCCAATTCAACACCTTATGCCAGACCGCCCGGGCTTTTGATACATTTCTGTGTATCAAACCGCTGTGTCGAAAAGGTGAGCGGCGGAGGGTCGCTTTTCGGCTTGTGACAATTGGTGCTTGCGGTCCTTGGAACGCGCCTAGCTGTCACTCGCCGAAGGACTCGAATGCGGACCTCGTGCCGGTTGGTCGCGGGGCACCGTATTGGACAATTGTTGTAGCAATAACCTAGCTTTCGATCGTGCGAACGAGCCCGTTCTTCGGGGACACTTCCCCCCGCTGTACACTGACTGCCCTGATGAAGAGGGTTGCGGTCGATTGATGGGCTGCGCAGCGATCGCTACCGGATCATGCAAATCTTCTTGGCTGGATCGGAAGTTCGAGTAGCATCATCCTGGGTCGTTGCTTGGGAGGGCAAGATGCAAAGGGATCTAACAATAGGTCAGAGTCTGTTGATCGCTATCATCCTGAGCGCATCAATCTGGATCGCTCTTGTTTTCGCAGCATGGAGGTTGCTGCTCTAGCTTGCGCGTCTCACCGACAGCCTGTCGATGGCCGTTGCTCACCAATCGTCAGACTTCTGGTTGCGAAGCCTGGAAGCGAACGAGGCGCAAACGCCCCTGAGCGGGCAATTCGTTTTCACGATGGACGCGCAGAAGACGAATGAGGTCAGCGCCGCGCTAGTTGAAGGCTGTATGCAGGACGCACGAAAAGACGGCCAACTTGCGAAAGCGGGCCGACAGAGTCCCGACACTCGTCCGAACGCGTCACTGATCCATACCGATTGTAGAAGCCTCACGAGACCCCTTGCAACTCGGCGAACCGGCCTGAAGTCAACTAGCCGGCTTTCAGTGGGCCGTTTCTATCCTGCCAACGGCTTCGCTGACCGAAAGGCGAGCTAAGCGGCAGTTGCCATCGCGTCCGGTTCCCGAAGCACGTAACCCCGCCCCCAAACCGTCTCGATGTAGCTGACGCCGCTGCATGCGTGGGTGAGCTTCTTGCGCAGCTTGCAAATGAAAACATCGATGATTTTCGCCTCAGGCTCGTCCATTCCGCCATAGAGGTGATTGAGAAACATCTCTTTGGTCAGCGTGGCGCCCTTCCTTAGCGAGAGCAGCTCGATGATGGCGTATTCCTTAGCTGTGAGGTGAACCCGCGCGCCGTCGACCTCAACCGCTTTAGCGTCCAGGTTCACCGCAAGTCTGCCGGTGCGAATGACCGATTGCGAATGTCCTTTCGAGCGACGCACAACTGCCCGGATGCGGGCGACCAGCTCTTCCCGGTGGAACGGCTTGGTCACGTAGTCGTCAGCTCCGAAGCCGAAGCTGAGGATCTTCGAGTCCATGTCAGCATTCCCCGAAAGGATCAGAACCGGCGTTTGCACTTTTGCGACGCGCAGCTTCTTGAGCACTTCATATCCGTGCATGTCGGGAAGGTTGAGATCTAGCAGGATCAGATCGTAGTCATAAAGCTTGCCGAGGTCCAAACCCTCCTCGCCCAAGTCAGTTTGATAGACGTTGAGTCCTTCCGCCATCAGCATCAATTCAATTGCCCTGGCCGTGGTCGGTTCGTCTTCGATCAGCAGCACACGCATCGCCAAGTTCCCCCCAAAGCTCGCTCAAGCTGACGGCGAATGGTTAACTACTCATTACCGTGGGCTGACCAACCATAGATATCAGCTATGCGGGGAGCTCGATCTCACGCCTCCCACTCACATGTCGGGCACGAGGGGTCTAATTCGAAGCCTATTATAATCCGACCGCGAAAGTGACCATATCAATGGCCAGCTAGCTCCGGCACGGCGACTCGAATCGTCGTTTGACTAGGGTCGAGTTCCGGCAACACACCCAACATCCGTGGCAATTAACCATTCCCAGCAATATTTCTCACGCCTAACTTATTGTTTTTTCGAGTTAGTTAGTTTGGGAATGCTGCTCATTGACCGCGAGGAGTTAAAATACGATTATTGCTCATCGCCAACAGGGGGGTGAAAGTCGTTACTCAGGTAACGCCAAGTCCCGCATCAGGTGGTGCTAAACCGGGAATAGATACCGGGGCCTAACGGCCATGTATAACTAGCGCCTCATTAGGCGCATCACTTTGTAGGAATTGACCATGACCAAGTTTCTGAACAGCTTCATTCGTGACGAGTCCGGCGCTGCTGCTGCCGAGTACGCCCTGATCCTCGCCGTTGTCGGTGCTGGCATTGCCGTCGCTGCTATTGCCCTTGGTACTGCAATTACCGGGGCGATTACTAACGCGACCACTGAGATCGCCAAGGGCCAGCCGAAGACTACCTAATCCAGCATTGACGTCTAAGTAACGGAAGCCCCGCAGTGTGCTTAGGTGCACTGCGGGGTTTCCTTCAAGCGTGAAAGATGAGACCAATCCTTCAACACACTGACGCAGCGTATCCGCTCTCGTGGCACTGGCTTTGTGTAAGCGTCACCTCGGCAGGCGTTCTCGTTGGCTTCTACCTGCACGCGGTTACATGATTGCACAGGAGAGTCTCTTCTGTCTTCGTCCTTTTGGACGGCAGTCGGGTAAGGTGCAGTATTTGACTCAGAAGTTCCTGTTCAGGTCAGATCGAAACCCTATTCTTCTGATTGCCCTGTTCCCTTGAGCATACAACGTCTGTGGGAAGCGGAGTGATCGGCGCGTGTCACCTCTGCTGATACATTTTCAAATGATCCAGGATGTATGCGCTTTTAAGCGTTGTGGCCTTCTCTCCTAACTTGTTTTGAACAGAGTTGCTCTGACTTTGTCCCGCTGGGGTCTAGGCTGGAGATAGCCCCAAGGTGCACCTGAACGGAAGCGACATACAAAGGGCGCAGTACCCTTACGTTTGGCGTGACGGAGTTTGCTAGCGACTTCGAGGGCTGGATTGAACTCACAGACGAAGCGTACGTAGGGCAGAACGTGGTCGCGCTGCGATCGTCAGGCTCAATTGGGGCAAAGCAATGCTGGTGAATGACGGAACTTTCATCGACTATTATCACATTCTTCAGGTCACCCCTGACTGCGACGCGCGGGACTTAGAACGCGCTTACCGCGACCTAGCGAAACAGTTTCATCCAGATCATGCTGAGACGGCAGACGTCGAGAAGTTGAACGAGGTGATATCAGCTTATCGTGCTCTTCGGGATCACGACAGGCGAGCCGAGTACGATTTCCTCCACGCGACAAAGACTGCCAGCGGCGCGCGTTATCGCTACGAACATAATCGTGGGGCGCAGCAGGATCAGGAAGCTCCCCTGGAAGATCGGCAAGCGCACGAAACTATTCTTCGTCACCTGTACAAGCGGCGAAGAGAGCGCGCGAATGATCCCGGCGTCGCACCATTGTCCTTACAAGAACCGTTGAACTGCACCGAAGAGCTTTTCGCGTTCCATCTTTGGTATCTCAAAGCGAAGGGCTTCGTGGAAACTACGGAGCAGGGGACCATGGCGATCACCATACAAGGGATCGATCATGTGATAGCGACCTCTGGCGAGACTATGGCAGAGAAGCTTAGGATCACTCGATCCGAACCTGGACCGGTCTGATCAGCGTCGGTTGAGTGAGCTTTTCTCGCGTGTCACCGCGTGTAGCGTCGTTGCTGCGCGACCGACTTACTCCTCAGTACCCGCCGCTTAACCCGCTGTTGCTGCCAGCGACGGGAATTGCGTGTCGCCCATCACTGGTGGCTGGCGGTCTCGTCGTTGCTGAGAATGATCGAACTTCATGAAGGCGCAGGTTGAGGCGCTACGAGTGAACCAATAGCACGGCCTTGATTGATAAACTGAGCATGAGCTCCAAGTGAGCGAAGGATCTGCAGGATATCAGTCCCACTACCTTGGATCGCATGAGTGTCGACCAACAGTAATACGTCTCCTTGCTTAATTTGATTTTCATAATACTTCGCAGTGACGCCGTCTACGTCATGATCTTTCAGCATCTTGGTGATTGCACCAGCTGTGGCCCCCACGACGCCGCCGATCGTGGCTGCCGTTGACAATGTGGATGCGGCGATGGCGCCGCCAATTGCGAGTGGGCCGATGCCTGGTATCGATAACACAGCGGCTCCTACGAATGCACCCAGCAAGCCTCCACCGAGCGTTCGCCCTGCGACTTCCGCACTAGTGTGGCCCGCGGGCCGGTCGTGTTCGAGATTTGTGAAAGCATTGAGCCGTCCCAAAAATGAGATCGCTTCATTGGGAACTCCGGCCGCTTTCAGGGCTAACACGGCCTGCTGGGCCACTCGCGAATCTTTGAATGTGGCCACCACGCGGTGGCAGCGTCCTGCGAGATCTTCGGCCAACGCCGCGGAAAACATCTTGGCGAATCTGTTTCGGTCCCTCTCCGAGCGGAACAGAACACGTAGACCTGATGATCGATGCAGCCTCACGACGCTGGGAGTGTCAACGTTGTGGAACAGGGTCCTCAGCAACATGTTCACTGTTGTCGGCCGAAGCAGCTGGTCGGTAGCTCGGTTGATCCACTCCAGCTTGACTGGCCGCGGATAGCCAGGGTCAATCCAGTTCAAGGCTTGGACATCTTCAGCCTTAACGACAAAGCATATCGAAGAGCCCTCTCCTGTTCCCATCAGAACGTCCTTTCGTCGCCGATCTGCTGACGTGATAATCCACTACGGAGAATTCACTAAACTTGCCTTAGCCGATTGTAATGCTCCGACACCGACCGGCGAATTAGTGGCTGTGTGCCGCAATCGATCGGAGCGAAGCAGCAGGACAGGTTCTAAGCACGAGTATTCCAGCCTGAGGAGGTGCGGCGCTGAGCTTAGGTCACCAGCCCCTCCTCTGAACTTGAGATCGCTTCTCGTCGCCTAGCACTGATCCGCAAAACCATTGGCGTTCAGCCAGATCTGCCGGTACATACGCCTAGGGGGGGTGTCATGCTTAAGAGTCGTTGGGCCGATGCCCTTTCAGCATTGCTGTTGAGCGTCGCGGCCGCTCCGGCACTGGCCGACGAAGCCAGCACTATGCCGAAATCGTCAAGCGGGCTTGTGCCGATATTCGATCCGGCGAAAGAAAGCGATCGAGACGGAGGCGCTCGCATCAGCGTGAGCCGTGCTGCCGATCATGTTGGAACTGCGGTCTACTTTGTCCGGTCTGAAGCAGCGGGCAGCGGCAGCACATTAGTGGTGTCGTCTCGTAAGCTCCCGGCTGATGCGGTTTTCTCCCGTGCTCTCCCGCAGCCCCGTTTTACAAGCTCGCGTGGCGCGTCAGGCATTGCCTCGAGCATGTCTCAGCAACGGCCGCTTGCCGGGATGACGGTGACCAGCTCATTCGGATGGAGGCGCCACCCCCTGTCGGGCGCAATGATGCCACACAGCGGCATGGATCTTGCGGCCCCTTCCGGGACCCCCGTATTCGCGACGTCTGACGGTATTGTGGACGCATCTGGATGGAGCGGCGGGTACGGCCTGCTCGTTGCAGTTAGCCATACAGGCGGGCTGCAAACGCGCTATGCTCATCTGTCCCGGCTTAACGTGGCGCAAGGCCAACAAGTCCGTCGGGGCGAAGTGATCGGCTACGTCGGATCAACCGGGAACTCTACCGGCCCTCATTTGCACTACGAAATCCGCAGAGACGGAAGAGCGATCGATCCTTCGGCGCATTTTGGCCTCCAGTAGCCAAGTGCATAGTGCTTGCCTGGTCGAACTGCACAGGCATTCCATAGCGGATCATTCGAACGGTGGTTTTGCGCTGACCTTGTCGCGACGAGCGGCGCGCTTACGCCCCAGCCCTTGGCCCTGGCTTCAGGATAGGTCCATCAGACGGTGTTGGCGGGGGAAGAGTTATCCTCACGAACGATTTCGCAGCAGGGACATCACCCTTCCCGATGGACAGACGCACTAGGGGGCGAAACGCGCGCATATCAACCGCTGCTCTTTGGACCACCGGAGCTGGCTGCGGAGGCAGGGTAACAATCTTCACCTCAACTCGCGAGACACGTTGCAGCGCGCCTGACCTCCCCTCTAGGTTCGCCGAGCTCTGAGCAAGTGAACCCTGCTGCCCCTCAGCTGCGACGGCTGCTGGCCGATCCAATGGCAACGCTTGGACGGGTGCTGCAGGAGAGCTGAGCAGTTTCATCATATTCGCTGCATACTTGGGATTCTCGGGCTCCGCGGCGCTTGCCTGCCGAAAAAACCGCAGCGCCAGATCAGGTCTTCCGATACGCGCGTAAGCTACTGCCATGCCGTTAGTGGCGGCGGCGACGGGCTCGCCGTTCCCCATTGCTTTTTGAAACGCCTCTATCGCGAGGCCGGGATTTCCTGCGGCTAGGTGCGCGCGGCCAACATCAGTATTTTCCGTGCTTTCGAGCGCTAGTGTGACTGCCATCTTCTCAGGCGATTGTGCGATCGGTCCCACTCTGCCGCTTCCGAACAGCGAAGCACATCCACTCAAGGCTAAGGCAAGCGCGGGGACTGATACCATTAGCAAAGCCGGCTTCAGCATGATCTATTCTCCACCCATAGCAGGAAGCAATTGGCGAACCACGCGGATGGCTGCCGGCAGCATCAGCACACCGATCATCACAGGTAACATACAGGTGACGAGCGGGATCGAGATGAGTACCGGAATGCGATGAGCCTTCTCTTCGGCTCGCATGCGACGACGCTCTCGCATTTCAGCCGAATAAACCCGCAAGGTCTGGGCGATGCTGGTCCCCAGTTTATCCGATTGGATCAGTAAGGTCGCAAACGAGCTGATCTCTTCAACCCTGGCGGCCGCAGCCATCTTGCGCAGTGCGGTTTCACGCGAAGCCCCAGCCCGCAGTTGTAGCGTGACAGTAGTGAGCAGCTTTGAGATAAGCGGGTGCGACGAGGCCATTTCGCGGCCTACTCTGTCTAGTGCAGCCTCAAGGCCCAGACCCGCTTCGACACACACCAGCATGAGATCCAAGCTATCCGGAAACCCATTTATAATCGCTTCTGTGCGCCTATCAGCTTTAGCTCGCAACCAGAGTGCCGGTGCGTAAAGCCCCACCAGTGCGGCGATGGACCCGAACAGGTAGAGCTTGAAGAACGATAGCTCTGCTCCACCCAACAGGCTAAGACCGACGTAAGCGGTAGGTAACGCTATGACGAGGACGAGGCGGATCAGGGTGTAAACCCGCGGGGCTGCCGGGGAGTCGTACCCGGCTGCGACTAGCTTGTCGCGCAGGCGATCGGACTTTGTATCCTCCAGCGTGAGCCCTGCGCGCTCAATCCTATCGACGAGCCGGCTCCAAGCGTCATCCTGCCGCTTACGCAACCCAGCGGTACCGCTGGGTCCACGCGCTTCGACGAGAGTTCGCAAGTCAGACTTGACCACGGCTCGCCTGGATATAGCGCCCATCAGCAGCATGGCGACCCCTACGATCAAGGCGAAGAGGGTCGCGAGCACAAGAATGCGAGCGAGAGAATTCGAAGCTAGAAACTCGACCATGTCAGACCTTCAGGTCCACGATCTTGCGTATGATCACAACGCCGATTGCGTAAAGGACGATGAGCGAACTAAAACCGATGACAAAGATTCGATCTTGCGCGACATCGAAGTAGAAGCCGGGGTTGACTGCCAGCATGCTCAGCAAGGTCAATACTGGCAAGGCTGTCAGCATCCACGCGCTCATCCTGCCTTCGGAACTGAGCGCACGAACTTTCATGTACATGCTAGCCCGAGCCCTAATAACCGAAGATAAGTTTTGGAGAATCTCTGCTAGATTGCCGCCAGTCTCACTTTGTACGGAAATAGAAACGACGAACATGCGCATGTCGTCCAAGTCCCAGCGTTCAGCCATGTCGGCCAGCGCATCGGTCAGCTCAGCACCATAGGAAACTTCGTCTGACACTAGGCCAAACTCGCTCCCGATCGGATCTTCCATTTCTTCAGTGATGAGAAAAATCGCTGAAGCGACTGGATGCCCGGCGCGCAGAGAACGAGTGAAGATGTCCAACGCAACCGGAAACTGCTCTTCCATCTTCTTTCGCCGGCGCCGCGCAATGCGACTGATGATCATGATCGGCAGTCCAATGGACAGGGCAACTGAAGTCACGACGACCAGCAGAATTGCGCCGACTGTGATCGTGTATCCAGCCCCCCAAGCTAGCAACAGGATCAATGTGGCGACGGTACCCGTTGCCACGACCATGCCGACGGAAAGCCTGCGCGCTTGAACTGGCAAGGCGGACATCATGACCATGCGGATGAACGCAATGCGTGCCCGCGTCAGTAAACCCGCGTCATTCGGCAGTTCAGGCGGAAGGTTCTTCAGCAAGCTGCTGGAGACCTCTTCTCGGCCAAGACCGGACCGTAGCAATGTCAGCCGCCTGTTAACGGCGGTGCGTTCTGATCTGCGATTCAGGACGGTGCTAAGAACCAGCTGCGACAAAAGAAAGACAGACGCGAAAATCGCAACTAAGACGGTAAGTCTGACCAGCAATTCGGTCACTGCGTGTCGAACCGAGATTGTGGCCGAAATAGCGCCGGGTCTAAATTGATCCCATACGCAGCGAGCTCAGCTGCAAACTTAGGACGAATACCAGTCGCCTCGAAGTGGCCGAGAACATCGCCAGCATCGTTCCGTCCAGTCATCTTGAAGCGGAAGATCTCCTGCATGGTGATCGTTTCGCCTTCCATGCCGGTCAGCTCACTAAGAGACAGCACTTTTCGTTTACCGTCGCTGAGGCGGCCAATCTGAACAACGACGTTGATAGCTGAAGCAATTTGCGAGCGGGCGGAACGGGCAGACACGTCAAGCCCACTCATCCCGACCATCTGTTCAATGCGAGACAAAGCATCACGCGGAGTATTGGCGTGGACAGTCGTCATGGAACCGTCGTGGCCGGTGTTCATAGCCTGCAGCATGTCGAACGCTTCGCCGCCTCGGCACTCTCCCAGGATGATACGGTCAGGCCGCATGCGAAGGGCGTTCTTGACCAGTTCGCGCTGAGTAACTTCCCCTTTGCCCTCCATGTTCATCGGCCGGGTTTCCAACCGGGCAACGTGCTCCTGCTGAAGTTGAAGTTCAGCTGAGTCTTCGATCGTTACTATGCGTTCGCGATGATCGATGAAGGTTGAAAGCGCGTTGAGCATGGTGGTCTTGCCCGAACCGGTGCCGCCCGAGATGATCAAGTTGCGCCTGCCGCCTACTATGCCTTGTAGAACCTCAGACATCTCCGGCGGCATGGAGCCGAGCTCGATCATTCGGTCCATGCTGATGGGTTTTTTTGAAAACTTGCGGATCGACAGCAGCGACCCGTCGATCGCCAGTGGCGCAACGATCGCGTTTACACGAGAGCCGTCAGCAAGCCGGGCGTCAACAAAGGGGGATGACTCGTCTACTCGGCGGCCGACAGCACTCACGATCTTCTGAATAATCCGCAGCAGATGCTTCTCATCCTGGAACCGTGTGCCCACTCGCTCGAGCACTCCGAAACGTTCGACGAACACCGTCTGGAAACCATTCACCAGAATGTCGTTGATCGTCTCGTCTTTCAGCAGAGGCTCGAGTGGCCCCAGTCCGAGCAGCTCATCGAGTACATCATTGGACAACGCAGAGCGTTCGCTCCTGTTCAGCAGTTCGCCGCGCTGCTCGAGCAACTCGCCGACGATGTCGGTGACTTCCTTGAAAATTTGCTCGCGAGGCATTTTCTCAAGCAAGGACAAGTTGATCCGATCGAGCAACTGCTGGTGAATAAGGACCTTGAGAGACAGTATCTTGTCTGAAACTTCAAATTGCCCAGGCGACTGCGGCGCTGCCACAACAGGCGCCGCCTCAGAATGGGGCGTGGCTTTCTCAACCGACGCGGGTTCTGGCTGTGTTCGGCGGACCTGCCACATCGCTATCGTCCTCCAGCGCGCCAGCCGCTGCGAAGCTGCGCGCCAATATGCTCGATGTCGCTAACGAACCGGCTCTTTCGTTGTACTTCACCGACCAACATGCCCTGGTTCTGCGCAGTATTCACTACTGGTGTCTCGAGCGCGATGCTGCCCAGCACCGGGTGCCCTAGTGTCTCCGCCACGTCAGTTAAACTGATCGTTCGAAACAGGCGCTTCTCCACTCGGTTCACGACGATCGCTACTTTGCTATCGTCGATTCCGACTGAGCGGAACAGTTCGAGGCGTCGCTTAGCTTGCCGCAGGCTCGCGATGCTGAGTTCAACGACCAACACGACCGTGTCGGCAGCGAGCGAGGCTGATAAGGTCCAACTCGTCCAGTTGGCCGGCAGATCCAAGACAACATTGGCGTACTGTTGCCGCAGCAGGCGGATCACGCGCAGCAGGTCATCTGTATCAACCGACTCCAGAGGCATGATCGAGTCCGGCGCCGCAATGACTGATAGTCCCCTGGCGGTTTCTGCAGTGACGGAGCGAAGTAACTCGTCGTCAAGTCGCTCGTGAACTCCGAGGAGGTCGGCCACATTCCCGCGCGGGGCGACGCCTAGATAGTCTGCGACGCTGCCGAACTGCAGGTCAAGATCCACGATGATTGTTCCGCGACCACGCGCGTCATTGGTGTTGAGGTCAGCAGCGAGGTGCGTAGCGATCGAAGTCGCACCGCAGCCACCGATCGATCGAGCGACCACAATCAGGGGCGCCAGCTCTGTGCTTGCCGCGGGTGCTGAACTGAGTGCGGTAGCCGCATCAACCGAAACTTGCAGTAGTTCCGTAAGATCGAACGGGAGGGATACGACGTCGGTAACGCCTTGGCGCACCAGAGTTCGGACAAGTGGAACGCTGGCCCCTTGAATCGCTGCCACCAAAGGAAGCTCCGGACGTTGTTCTCTGATGACACCGATGCGAGCAACCGAAGTGCGATCGTATGGGTCCACCTCGATCACTAGCAACGTGGCATCCACGAACAAGTCAGCCGAGATCTCCTCGCCGGGCGCATGTGGAGCAAGCTTCAGGCCAGGTAACAACTGCATGCTTGATTCGTTAGATAACCCCTCGATGTAAGCTGGCGAGGCCACAACGAGGATGCGGTCGGTATTATGCAGAGGCCGGATGTCCATAGCGTTCGTCAAGATCTCATAGCTGCCCATCACGCGGACTCAGCCAGGCTCCCGGCTGCTCTCAGGCACGCCAGCATCGCTGGTCCGCACTCTGTCGGGCTGCTTAACCTGGTCAGTGCGATAACGCTCTACCGCTTGTGCAGCGTGCTCTGCGTGGGTCTCGGGTATAGCCGAGGTATAGACCGGCGCCGGATCGATAATCTGCGCCGCCATGGTCTGGCGATTGGCTTCACCAAAATTATCTTGGCCGCCCAGGTACGGCAGTCCATCAGACTGCCCGTGCGTGCAGGCAGACAGCGCAAGTGCGAAGCTGGCCGCCGCAAAGATCTTAGTAGGCATAGCCATCCTCGCTAGTTGTTGTGGGCTGCGTGGCCGCGGGCTCAGCCATCATCAGTTCCTCCGGTGTCAGGCTCGTTGCCGCAGGTTGCGCCGGTTCGACGGGAACTGGTCGGTAAGGCTGTCCAAACAGGAATGTGTCACTTTCACGTGGGTCTTGGACGCGGTCAGTCGGCAGGCGAACTTGCTCAGGTCGGAGCGGCTGAACGAGGTGCGGCGTCACGACAATCAGCAATTCGGTCTCGCCCTTGCGAAAACTACTGGAACGGAACAGCGCACCTATGATGGGAAGTGATCCCAACAGAGGGACTTGCTCGACCGTCGTTTCGAAGTCTTTCGACAACAGCCCGGCGATTGCGAAGCTCTCTCCGTCGCGTAGCTCCAGCGTTGTATTAGCGCGCCGCGTGCGCAGCCCCGGAATGACCAGATCGCCGATGCGCAGCGATGCGTTCTGGTCGATCGCACTTACCTCAGGCTCCACGATCAAACTGATAGTCTTGTCGCCAAGCACCGTCGGCGTGAACGCAAGGCTCACGCCGAATGGCTTGAACTCTACAGTGATCGCTCCGCCCTCGCCGCTCGTCTGGTTTACGGGCACAGGGAACTCTCCCCCCGCTAAGAACGAGGCTCGCTCGCCTGACAGTGCCACCAGGGTAGGCTGCGCCAATGTTTTAGCTAAGCCGCGCGACTCGAGCGCATTGATTTGCGCCGTTATATCTAGACTTCCGAGTCCGAAGGTCTTGCGCAGGATGCCAAACATGTTGGCAATGGGTGTCGTCGACAAGAACGCGGGGACCGCCCCACTCTCCTTAACGGATACGTTGCCGTTGCTGTCGACCGTGGTTTCGACGGTCCCGGGTATCGTAGGCTGAAAACCTGATCCCGTTCCGGTTATTCCGTCGAAGGTTCCGTTACGCGAGCGTCCGGAGAGACGAACACCTAAATCTTTCCCGCTGTCCCGGCTCACCTCGGCAAAGCGCACCTCTAGCATAACCTGCTGGCTCGAGCCCATCGAGATCAGATTGATGACACTCCCGCCGCTTTCCTCGTCGATGAAGGCGCGCGCGAGTTGGTTGGCCCGGTCGGCGGCGCCGGCGCTGTTGACCATACCAGTCAGCACAATGGATTTGTTCGAGATGCGCGCTTCGATCAGCTCATTCGGCACTACGCGCCGAAGCTGGTCCTCCAAAGCGATCACATCAGGGCCCACCGCAATATCCATGATGCTCATCACTCGGCCAGCACTGTCATAGAGCGTGAGGCTTGTAGTGCCCATCTTCTTGCCAAGTACGTAAATCGAGCGATCCGTGATCGGCAACACATCGGCAACGTCTGCATTTCCAACCATTGCTCTGGCAATCGGCCGGTCAGCGGTGACGACTTGGCTCTTGTTGAGCGGCACGTCCAACGAGCCGGCATGCAGCGCGGGAGCCTGTGCTAAGACCGCCGATTCGAAGGAGCCCGCGACGAGCGCGAGCGCCAGAGCGGTGCTTCGGAACAAGTTAAAAGCCACGTTGCACCTCATATTCACTCGGCTGGCTGCCACGGACGACCGTCATCGTCGGACCACTGGGACGGGGCTGCGGCGTAGCACGCGGAGCTGTCATTGCGGCCGAGCGCTGCGGGACCACGTTGGGAGCAGGCGCTGCTGGGGGCTGCGCGGCAGTACGCGCTCCGATGCGCAGAGACCGGCCACTCGCAGACAAGTTTTGCGGCAGCACCGTCGCATTGGCTCCGACCGCAGGATCGGCGACGTTGCGCAAGGCCAGGCTGATGGTGCCGAGCTGAATACCCAGCGCCAGCTTTTGCGCACCATAAGCGTCCACCTGCAATGTGGCGGTCTTGCCCACTGTCGGGTTTGTGTTTTTCTCATCGGCAACCTGGTCGATGCCAAGCACCGGCGCAGCCTCCATAATGACATCCGTCATCTTGTCGTTGGCTGTAGCACCCTCACCCGGAATCTGCCGGGTCAGCAGCACATCGACCACGTCGCCTGGACGAATAAATCCACCTACGCCGGCGACATCAGTAATCGGTACCGAGTAGGCCAGCTTACCCACGGGAAGATTGGCGGAGAGAGTTGCGCGACCATCAGCACCGGAAATCTTGGAGGCAAGCACAGGCTCTCCAACGACGATCGGACGTAGGGCTACTCGCCCACCACGCGCGGCCTCTGCGACGGAAGCAAAAGACCCAGCTGGAACGGAGCTTGCCGGCCAGTTCACTATCCGTAGATTCTGCTCACCCAGCGGAGTGCCGAACGCCAATTCTTGGCTGGCTACAACGATGGGTGACAATCGCTGCTGCTCTGCAACGCGCTCCTGCTGATCTTGGACGCCGCCGAAGTAAGCATTAGCCAGGATCACAGCCACCAAGCCGATCGCCAGCGCGACACCAAGTAAGATTAGTTTTTGCCCCCGCATGTGCCCCCCGGCAATTGTGGCGGCCACTTCGGCCACCAAGCTCACGTCCGAACTGGTCGGATCGAAAATATACTCTCGTAGCTCGACTCGACTGGCGCGGCTGGATGCGCAGACGCCAGAACAAGGCTGATTCAAGATCGGTCAGAACAGCCTAACGGTCAACTTATAAGTGTCTAGGGTAGACTAATGTAGGCCTATCAATCCCTTATTGCTCGAACTGTGTACCTCTGTCGCCTGGCCGGCCCCAAAAAAGCTTCTGCGCTCGTTGCCCCCACAACAGCGATGTCGCGGCTTATCGCCAACAGAGCAAACAATGCCGGTGACCCTTCTCATAACGGCACACATCTCCCGGGCATCAGACAAATGGTTGCAATCTGATGAACCGAATGCTTTTCTAGCCAGAACGAGATTAGGTCGAGTCGCATTATACATCCCGACCCAGCTTGCCAGCCTTGCTGCAACCTTGCATCAAAGTTTTAGTGAGGGCCTGGATATTAGAGGCAGGGTTCAGCTGACAAATAATGCGGGGGCTTAGTGTGCAAAATTACCTGACAATTGACGGGGCCAAGTCCGCAGCAGCCAGTGGCTTGCTACGCATGCTTTTGTCATGGTTCTATTGCAACCGTGCTGCGATCGCTCCGATGACGGCGATCCTGATGGTGCCTGTGGTAGGCAGCATCGCTTACGCAATCGAGCTTGGTAGTTGGCAGTATCTGCAGCGCTCTGCGCAGAATGCGGCAGACAGCGCCGCTCTCGCGGCGGCAACCGTTAACAGCGGTACCGCCACAACTGGGAGTCTGTCCTCGAACGAAGCAAGAGCAGCGGCCAGGCAATTCGGCTTCGTCGATGGTGTAAACAGCGCATCCGTCACTTCGGCGCTCACCTCGTGCCCTCCCGGGGTAGCTGCCGGATCGATCTGCTATGAAGCCATTGTGGGTACGACATTCCCACTCTCGTTTTCTCGCGTTATCGGATTCGGCGCGCCGGGGCAGACGAGTCAATCAATTGTGGCCCGCGCTGTGGCTATCGCTGCAGGCTCAAGTGGCGGCGGCGGCGCGCCGACTAACGCGGTGTGTGTGTGGACGTTCAATCTTCTCGATACGAACGGCACCCCCCAGGCAAACCTTGATGGTTGCGCAGCGCTTTCGAATGGAAATATGGTTTGCGCGGGCAATGGGCTGCTCGCCGATTACGCCGTCGCAGGTGGGACTGTGACTGGTCCATGCGCCAACCCTCAGGGAGGTATAAACCTCTCGGGACAGACAGGATTACCCGCTGACCCCTATGCTGGAATGGTTTCCAGCATCCCGCCGAACACCTGCAGAAATTATCCACGACTAGGCGAAGAGGACGTGGTCCAAATTGACGGCGAGATGAGCGGAGAAATCAAGCTTTGTGGCGATATCCAGCTCAAAGGCGATGTGACGCTGACAGGAAACGCTACCAAGCTAGTGATATACAATGGCCGCCTCGATCTTAATCGACACACTGTGAAGACGGCCGCAGGGGCGACGGCTACTGTCATTTTTTCTGGCACAACCGATAGCACCTATCATCACTATCCTGTTGACTTCGGGACGGGTTCGGGTTCCGGCGTGATGGAGATCGAGGCCCCAACGGGCAGCGCCGACCCATTCAAGGGTGTCGCGGTCTATCAGGACCCCCGTCTCGGGAACACCAATGTTGGCTTCACTTACACAGGCAACAAACCTGCTTGGAAAATTACTGGAGCCATTTACCTTCCCAACGCAAACGTGACATTCAGCGGGATCGTCGACAAGGCTGATGATGGTTCTTATTGTCAGATACTCGTTGCGGATACTGTACGGATTGACGGAACTGGGAAGATCATTGGTGACGTCACTGGCTGTGCCGCGGCGGGTATCACCCCGCCGACTGTACCAGTCGGCCCTGCGCTTGCGGTGCGCGAGAAACTAGTCCTGTGACCTTGCTAAAGTTCCTGCGCGACAAAAGCGGCGCCGCAGCTGCTGAATTGGCGCTGATCTTGCCTGCGTTCGCTTTTATCCTGCTCAACGTGGTAGATTTGAGCGTGTATTTGTATAGCAAGATGCAAGTGGATCTTGCCGCTCAGGAGGCCGTCGGAGCGGCGCGCGTTTTGTGCGACACCGACGCGGAGCTTCCCGCGACACAGGGCGCGAACTGTCCGGCGCTCACTGCAACTATGCTCGCTGCAGCACAATCTACCTCGCTTGGCTCCAACGTGTCTCTTGGCACACCCGCTGAGGCATTTTACTGCACTACATCTGGGGGGGTACTCACTCAAGTCGCGGCGATTGGCGCGACGGTTCCGGCGAATTGTTCAGCGGTAGTCACCGGCAGCACGGCTAGCCCCGGCAACTATATCGCTGTTGAGGCAAGCTACCCGTTCAGCCCTGTCTTCCCTGGTGCTTCGGTCGCGGCATTCTTGCCTAAGAGAATTACCCGAACAGCTTGGCTTCGACTTGCATGATGCCTCATGACATTTCCTCATTCGCGCGTTTTTGCTGTGACGAGACAGCAGCGGCGGCAGCTGAATTTGCTCTGGTGGTCCCGATCTTTTTGGGTCTGATTTTCGCAACTATCAACGGCTCTATCATGATGTCCGCCGTTACACAGATGCATTACGCGGCAGAGCGGGCAGCACGCTGCTTATCTGTAGACGTCGGGGGCGCCTGTACGCCTGGCGGTATTGATGCTTACGCGAAAGGTTTTTACAATGGCCCGGCGCTGACGGGGATGAGCTTTACCCCAACCTCGGGCGTAGCGTGCGGAAATCGCGTGCAAGGAGCTGGCACTTACGAGTTGATCAGCGGATTGGAATTTACATCCGTTCCGATATCTTCGGAGGCCTGCTACCCTAAGATCTAGCTGTCTCAGACCTCGATGACGTGCTGTTCGGCCGGGTGTGTTTCCTAGTTTAGGGAAACTTAACCAAAAGCGCGGATTAAGAGGGACATGAAGTCCTCTACCCTTCCATTCCCCAGCGACCACAGGCTCAAAGAGCTATTCAGCATGGCTTCTTGCCAGCTTCGAGAACGCAGCCGCTCATTGGTTGTGTTCCTCGATACCCGGATGGAGGGGCTGATTGTCGCCTGGATCGCACTCATCCTCATGCTTGGTTTGGCCAAGGTGGCGATTGCACCGGTACCGGTCACAAGCTTCGCCGCTGGTCTAGTCCCGTTGCTGCCGTACCTACTGATCGCCTTCTCGCCCGTTGCGGGGTACCGTGTTGCCGCAGGCAGCTTCCCTAAGGGATTGCTGTCCGCGCAGCCAATCGTCCGCCTGTGCCGCTACGGCTCTTGGCGCCAGCTCGACACGCTTTCTGCGAGGCAGAACCCTGCGTTCGGTCCGGTTGGCTTCATGGCCTCTCTGCTGGTCGGCCTGTTGCTGAACGTGCCGTTCCGCAGCCTGGAATTCATGCTTGCCGTTCCTGCCATCGCGCCTGGGGCTCCTGACTGGGCTCACGTCCTGATGTGGGCGATGACAGCTGACGTTGTCGTGATGAACTTTTTCTACATGATCTGTTTTGTCATGGCGATCCGTTCGGTGCCGCTTTTCCCGCGGATGCTCCTGTTTGCGTGGATTGCTGACGTAGTCATGCAGCTAGCTATAGCGCAGCAGTTCGCCGCGCTGCCAGGCACCCCGCCAGAAGTCGCGTCCGCTTTGCAGACACTGATTGAAGGCAATCTTCAAAAAGTGGCGATTAGCGCTTTTGTGTGGATTCCCTACTTGGTACTATCAGAGCGCGTCAACATCACCTTTCGTCAGCGCGTTCGCAACTAGGGCGCTTCAATGAGCGTTGCAGACAACGCTTACGTCTAATGCGGGAGGGGTGCTCAAGATGTTTGATCAGGTACCGCCATTAGCGTCACCGGAATCTCTGGTGCCATTTGCTGTGCTCGGTATATTCGCCTGCGTAGCCGCCTGGTGCGATTATCGCTATAGAACAATACCGAACTGGCTGTGTATAGTGACAGCAGTCACAGGTCTCGCGATGTCGTTCTGGATAATTCCAGATAACTTTGTCAGTCATGCGATGCACATGGTGATCGCATTAATTGGAGGCATGATACTCTTCAGCTTACGGGTGTTCGGCGGAGGCGACGCCAAATTTTATGCCGCTGTTGCAGCTTGGTTTGCTATGGGTGAGGCAATTCAACTGTTAGTGGCGGTAACCCTTAGCGGCTTAGTCTTGGTAGTTGTCTGGTTCACCTACCGCAGATTAGCAGGCCGTCGACTCTCAAAAGACTCTACCAAGAAAACGGACTCGCTTCCGTATGGGATTGCGATCGGCTTTGGCGGAATTGCGCTCGCTCTGATGTGAGTGCACCAGATGCTTAGCGCCAGGTGACCTTGTACTGCTAGCTGATGCATGGGAAGTCGAACCTCTGCCCTCGTATCGCCTTGCTAATTTCTGATAACGGCGCCTGCTCACGTGCACTTGAATCTGTCGCAATCTATGAACTGACACTACGTCCCTGGCCAGTGACAGGCAGGCAGGGACGGCGCGGGCCGCGGAGTTCCGGCCTTCTGATCTGATGAGCAGAAAGCCCGTAATGATCGATACGCGTCGGTCATCTGCGGCCGCAGCCTAGCATGGGAACTGCAGATCCGGCTTTCGACGTATCTCTCCATCTCGCGAGGATGGACGTAAGCCCAAGCGCCCCTATCGTCGTCATCGAGCGGCATGAGCTAAAGTGTCACGTGCAAGGCGCGGTTATCATTCCGGCCGTTCGCGCCTGCGTGGAGATGAGCGAGGGTCTGCAAGCGGGTGGAAGTAGACGTTGGTTCCAGGTTCTCGAGCGCTGTCTGATGCAAGATCTAGAACGTGATCGCGATAAGCACCTTCTGGCTGGTGATGCCTGCTAGTGCCGCGATTCTTGCTCTGCTGCGGGCGATCTCATCAGAAAGCGCTTCGGATAGCGCGAACGGTTCGGCTCTAACGCGGGGCAAGATCAGTTCATTCTCAGAAATGCCGAGAGCTTGGGCTATGGCCGGTATACGCTCTTTGCGGGGGTAAGCCTTGCAGTTCTCCCATGCCCAAATTGTAGGCTTACTCACACCAACCCGTTTCCCTAATTCGGCGAGAGTGAGCTTGCTCTCGCGACGGAGCAGATAGAGCTTCGAGCCGAGGTAATCTTGCTCAGTCATCATATGCGCTCCACCATGATCGCCCTGCCGCGATTGAGGGCTTTAACACTCAGCAATTGAAGCTCAGGGCATCGTCGATCGCGCGTCTCTTGCTCGCGACAATTGGTCCAAAGCAAAGCAGTCGGCAAGAAGCCGCACAGCAAAACGCCGCCCGTGTTTTGACGAGCGGCGCCTTGCATCCATCGCTTAACTTCAGAAAGCGTAACGCACGCGCGCCTGAGAGTAATCTCTGCTGCGGCGACGACGCATGCCAAAACCGACAGCGCCAAAGCCAAAAAGCATCATTGCCCAAGTCGCAGGCTCGGGAACGGCGCCCGGTCCGGCGCTGACTTCATCCACCCGGAACTGCCTGGCGGTGCCCACACCAGGCGCAAAGGTGAAACCGAGCGTGGTGATACCACCACCGCTGACGGTGAACTTATTTTGGCCCGATGCAGTGATGTTGCAGATGCTACAGGTGCCGAAATCAAAGGAATTAGTCAGGCCTTCGTTTACGAACAGCTCAAACGTCCCGTCAGTATCTGCGTCGAAACTAAAAGTGATCTTATCCCAAGGGTTCGCAAAAATAACCGTTAGATCATTCATTGTACCATCGAGGGGGCTGATAACGGCCTGTCCCTTGCCCGTGATCTCCAGGACATCTGCAGAAACAAATGTAACTGCGGAGCCCTCCTGGTTGACAACACCGTTGACAGTCGTGTCTTCCTGGTCGCCCGTGGAGTGGACCCCAAGTCCGGTGCCGAAAGACCCTTCCTCGATGGTGTAGGGTTCCAAAGTGACAGCCGCCTGAGCGGGAGTGCAGAATATAGCAGATGCGCCGCATGCCAGCGCCAAAGTCGCGTACCTCATATCACAGATCCTGACGTTTTATGTTCAACTCGGGTGCGACCAAGTTTGCGCCGCTTATGCTGCGGTCTCGCCTGGGGGTCGACGAACATAACTTTCGAACGACTCGGGCTGCGTAAGGATATGTAAACCATCTGAAGCTAACGGTGGAGTCTTTTGTGGTGAGCGGTGTCCCAAATAAAAACGTCACAGTGCCCCCTGGTGGGCGGAGCCATCAGAATCATAATCTGCCAGAGCTTCTGGTCTAACCCCTCAGGGAGGCAGCTGCGGATCAACGGCGCCTCGCCTGTAGAGAAAACGAGTTGATCGCTTGCGGGTAGAAGTTACAAGAAGCAGCGTCCGACAATGGGTTGGAACAACCACGGCGCTCTTCATAGCCAAATGCCGACTGCCATAGGACGAGCGGCGCCGGACTCTGCAGGGACGTTTGATGAGCAGAAGACGCTTAGTGGTCTCAGTCCTCTTCTAACGGAGGATTAAGTCGCACGAGATGGTCGGCGACAGCTGGATGTAGTGACTGAACGAACTCAAGGCCTGATACTTGACCGGCCGACCACGACGCAACGGCACCGAGCGTTTCAAGACCGTCGATCTTCAACCCGTACGTCAGCCCAATCTTGAGCGGCTGGTGCAATGCTGTGACGGCGCAACCTCCGGCCGACAGATCCATCAGACGGACAGCGTGACGGGCGCCTTGGCTGGTCTTAGCTACAGCATCAATGCTGGTGTCCAGCCGAGGCGAGCGCCGCCTCTCTTTGCGGTTTCTGCTGTCTAGCATCCCGGTTCCTATCAGCGATTGGATGCGACCAGAAAGTTCTATGAGACCTGCCTTATAGGCGAATTTATAAAGAATCTGTTTAGATGTCGAAGGGGCACTGACCCCGCAGCACACTCTCCACATGCGCGCCCCGTTGACCGCCATCTCAGGCGGAAGCGGGGGAGCTTGAGGAACGCGGCCTCGTCAAGGGTGCTGCTGTGAAGATGAGCAAGTAGGCTGGCAGGTCGAGCGCCGGCTTCAAAAGAAGCAGCTTTGTCTGAGCGGGAGCTAGGCTGATTGCTAAGCAAGCTACATCTGTAACTTCGCGGGTGTCTCAGGTCGCCCTTGCCGACGCTCTAGGGCGCGCACTTTGCCATCTGCTGCTCGCCTTAAGGCCGCGAGCCTCTTGTCGAGACCTCTTTGGAATCGAACGCCGTCTATGATAGCCGGTCCTCCCGTATCATCAGAAGCGCTTACTAAAGACGAGAACGACCTGTGGCGGGTCTAGGTTGTAGCTTCCCAATGCTTGGTCGATATCTACGTCGGCAGCTTCGTAGCTGACCTCGCCACCACCATTGTGCGGGTATTGGCACTCGACCTTCGCGAAAGCGTTTCGATCGATTAGCGTCTCCAGGCCTGCGCTAAGGGGCGCGTATCCCTCGAGTATTTGGAAGATAGTCAACGGCGACGTGCGCGGCCCCATCGGGAGCCGGCTGGGTCGTTAGCGGGGCTCGGTGTTCGATTGAGCTGCAGCCACTGATAAGCAGTGTGTGCGAAACTCGCAGGTGGGGCGGTCGCAATGCCCGCCGGGTGCAACAGCAGGCTCGGGCTGAGCGAGCACCGCGCGAGCGCGCGAAACCAGCTCTTCTCGTCTCGGAACAATGGCCGCGACCTCGGCGGTCACATCGGCGTCCACGAACCGCACCGGCGATCGTACGAGCGAGGCTGCACGCATACGCCGCGCTAAATGGCGCAGCGTCAGCGTCGAAATACAAACATCCGAACCGCGGATCACCCATGCTTGCGTTGCCAGGTCGTGAAGCTGGTACGGCTTCACCCGGTCGGCGTTCTTCACTTCGATCAGCCGCCACCCGCCCCACCCGTCAGGCTCAAGGACATCCGCGCGAACGATGACACCATCCCGCTCGAAAGCCGCTTCGAAAATAGGACGATGATTTTGAGCATCGAGCAACTGCTTGGTACGGACCAAGGCGCCAACCACGTTTCGATGATCTTCAGTTACAAGAATGCCGTTGCGGTAACGCAGCCGAGCAAGTTCGCCCACCTGGTGGCCGCAGGTGAATAGCGCGAGCGTTTGCTCATCGAACTGAGCAAGGTGACGTCGATGAACTTGGAGCCACAACCTTCGCGGACAGTGCTGAAAGGCCGCGATCTTCGATTTGGAAAGGCGGATCGACCGATGGGCGTCAACGTGTTCAGATAGGTCAGACATGGCCAGCTCCGCAGATTTCCTGATGAATTCACCTGCAAGCCCGGGGTGTTGAGCCATTTCTCAGTGACTTTTTCTAGTCGTCTTTTCGTTGTTTCGAGGTAGTTCGCAAACTGGGGCAGTGGTTGAAACCGCGCGGGGGTTTGAACTCTGTTCACCTCAGCTGATGGTACAGGTCTGAACGTTGAATCATGGATCGGTAGAACAGGGAAGCCGTGCCGAGTTGATTACCGGACGGCGGAAGTCACTTCAGTACTGCCACCAACAACCGGGTAGGCCTCGGCTGAGTACCGGAGCTTATTAAAAGCATCTTCAACACTCTGACGGCTTTGGGACAGGACGTCTCTCAAGTGCCCCCCAACTCCGCAGCCGGCGGTGAGCATCTGCGCTTCGGACAAAAGCAACCATCTCGTTCGCCTCGAAGACAGCAAGAAACAGAGATCGCTCAAGCGTCACCTGATGACCGAGCAGGGAAGACCGCGGTTGTGTCACGGCTACAGCTTGAGGGCTGATTTGATCTGAGATGGAGCAGGCAGAGCTAATGATCCTGGATGGCAGTCTGGCTAAAAACCTGCACGCGGCGATCGCGAGAGCCACCCGATTGCGGGGCCACCCGGTGCACCGGGAAACTATTCAGTTCTGGGGAGCCCTCCTGACCCATGCCCGGGTGGTACTCCGCAGAGGCAGGGTCCGCGATCTAGCCCAGTTAGAGCGGCTGATCGCAGAGCTTGAAATCTGTCTTCAGGAGCATCCGTCGGCAACTTGATGGTGGCGATCAGGTGGGACTGGACCCTCTGCAGAGCGAAGCCCTAATTCACAGCGAGTATCAAAGCTTCGACCGCGGGTCCGAGCACCCTCGGGCTGCAGCGCATTATGTTGATTACCAATGGAACCTAAGGGTTAGCCTCTAGTTAACCATCGTGCCGCGTTCTCCTTCATGCGGCTATCAGCTGTGAGAGTCCAACATATGCAAAAGCTATCATTATTAGCCGCGAGCGTGGCATCCCTGTGCTTTGCCAACGCGGCAAATGCCGCTGTTGAGATCAAGGCAGATCCAAGCTTCGTACAACCAGAGGAAAACGTGCAGCTCGACACAGATCTCGCCCCTGGAGATAATGTGCTTCGCGGCACTACCAATCAGACAGACAGCAAGGTGTTGTTCGATAGCTCGACCGACAATCTTGCCGCCCCTCCTCAGGGTCAGGCCCGTATTGAACCCACTGGCGCCGGGGCTGAAGATGGGCTGGGCGAGCTCACCTTCAGCTTGGAGAATGGCGGGACGTTCACGTCGGCTGAGTTTAACATCCTGGCAAGTGTAGGCGGCCTGGTGACGCTGTCAGCACTCGACTCGGCGAACATGATCATTGAGAGCATCATGCCTACGGTCGGCATCTCAGGTCAGAACTTTTTTGGCTTCTTGGCCGATGCTTCAACGCCGATCAGCTCGATACAGATTACTGCTGCTCCGGGCACCCGTATCAGCTCAATCAGCCAAGTTAGGGTCGGTGGTGTCTCGGCCGCCACTCCCGGCGCTGTTCCTGAGCCTGCAACCTGGGCTATGATGCTATTTGGCTTCGGTGCCGTCGGCTTCGGAATGCGCCGTCGTCGGAGCAAGGAAAAGGTCCGGGTGCGCTACAACTTCGCCTGATGGCACTTTATCAATGAAGATGCCGCCGGACGACTCCGGCGGCATCCTCACGGCCATAGAAGTTTCAGACTATCATACTATATGGGATGGGAGTTCGGGCTTCCTCACAGCGGTCTGGCTCCCGGCCGGTGCGCGGGTTCCGAGTCCCCTGCGCCCGGCCGGTTTGTGCAGTGATTACGGCCGCCCTTGCCGGGCTTCCTCAACTCGCAAGAGCGGCCGGCTGGCTCCTAATGATGTAAAAGCCAGCCAGAGCCAATTAGCAGCCCTATTGCTAATGCTTTCTGAGCACGACCTTCATCCAGCTGACAGATCTAAGCCGATGCACCTATCGATTAGCCAGCTGAGGACTGGCACCGCTTACAGGACGCTGAGAGCACAAGCTTCGCTTAATCTATCACATCGTTCACATCTATCCTTGCCGCGTTGCTGGCGCTGGAGGTTTGCGGTGGAAGTGATCGAGTTAGAATTACGTTCTGTTGTGGACGAAGCTTCTGGTCAGCGCTGCACGGCCTGGAACAATGCCAGTGCTAACATGTCGGGAAAGGCAATTTGTGCGGATGTCTTAGTTGACGGCACGCCACTTAATCCTCCGATCATCTCCGCCATCGACACCTGCCGATGAACGTTCAGATCACTGGGCCGCAGCGAACTATCGAGGAGCTGCTAAGCTCCCGAGCCATCCCGGGAGCTAAAGCTCGCGACCTGCATCGCAAGATTTGGATCGAAGCGCCGAGGCTTACGGCTCAACTCGAAGCGGCAGTTTGCCAAGCCGGCTGTAAGGTTCATCACTCTGAGGCTAAGTAGCGCTCGACTGGATACGACGAAATTCGAGCAGCTCGATGGCGGAATCAGCTGTCAACTTGGGCGACAAGGGCTGAGTTAACTCCCTGACGAGCGGGCTCTAAGCGGCTTCCCTTGATAGTCGGGTTCTTCACATTTTGTTTGCGGGGCGCTGCTACGACAAGCTCGTGTCCGTGTTCCGCACCTTGCTACTCACCGCGCTAGCGTTCTGCGCTGCTGGGTGCGCTGCCCGCCAGTCGCCCTCCTACGTGGTACGGCTCGATTTAGACGAGATTGCATCCCAGAGTGCCGGTTCAGCAGCGCCGGGCTTTACCACTTTCGCTAGCTAAGTGGCTTGGGGCTCTACCGCGGCTCCAGATCGCAGGTTCGGATGAGCGCAGGATTGGACGACATCTATATTTAGGTTACTCTGCATTGAGAGGCATCTGCAATGAGGCGAGTCGGACATCGACAACGATCTGCATCCCCTCGTGAGTTCGGGCGCAGAACCTTCCCGGATTGCAGAATTCGTTCGCGACGAACACCCTTCGGTGGTTGTGCACGACTTGCTCAATCGGCGCCTGCCGAATGCACACGTTATTGCATTCGCCAATGAGAAAGGCGGAGTAGGCAAGTCTACGCTGGCATTCCATTGCGCCGTTGCACTAACTCATCAGGGCTTCCGGGTACTCACAATCGATTGCGATCGGCGTCAGCAGACCCTGCATCGAATCCTAGAAGCTCGCGACGGGACGACGAGAACGCTCAAAGTCGATCTGCCGCGTCCTGAGCACGTTGTGCTGGAGAAACAGAGCGTATCGCTTCTGCTTCAGGAAATTGACCGTCTCGGTCGCGACTGCGACTTCGTCTTGATCGACCTCCCCGGCCATGATTCGCCGATAGCACGTCGGACAATCGCTTTGGCGCATACCGTGATCACCCCTACCAACTGCTCGCCGGCAGACCGCGATGCGCTTGGCTCCATCAACCCAGTCACCGGCGAGCTACGCCAAGCGAGCCCCTTCGCTCAGGTCGTGGTTGCACTTCGGGCTGAACGGCTAGTTAGGGGCCTCAACGCTTTCGACTGGGTGATCGCAAAGAACCGCGTGCGTCGCTGCGAACAGCGGCTGATTGCGTCTGCAGAACGAGACCTCAACACCATGGAGAGGCACCTGGGATATCGCCTGATAGAAGGCTTGACCGAGCGTGTAGCCTATCGTGAGCTACTGGCCTTCGGCTTGTCGCATCAGGATTTGAAGCTCATCCCCAGTTTAGGCCGAATGCGAAACTCTTGTTCTGGTGAGCTGCAGCAGTTGATGGATGCGCTTGGCTTGCCAAGGTCTAGCAAAGAGCGGCGCATCGTAAAAGCTGCACGCCTCCCAGCGCCCACTCGCAGCGCGCAAAAAGTTGCAGAAGCTTATCGCGAGGCACTTTGCTCAACCATCCAAACGCATAGCCGATGAACAGCAGCACCTAGAATGGACCGCGTAATCTTTGAACGAGTGCGCTCTCTAGTTGAGCGGCTCCGACCGAACGCAATCTGCGATGACTGCATAGCGAACAAGCTAGAGCTGAGCAGCCGACAGCAAGCGAACCGCAAGTCGCGGGAGTTAGCCGGAAGTTCCGAATTCGAACAGAAACTCGGTGAGTGCGCGATCTGCGGTGCGACAAAAAGCGTCATCCGCCACAAAGCTCCATGAACAAGTCTGAAGGACTGGTGCCTCTTTCGGATGGTAATCGAACCAGATCAACCATTCAGCCTCTCCTCAAGAGCGTAGCTGATCGTCGTTGTCCGCTTCTCCGTGTTCCTGCCGGCCACGATACTCGAAGCCGCACTCTTATCCGCCATGATGTCGAAGGCGACGTCCTTCTCGGCCAAGTCAATGGCCACCTCGATGCCTTCGAGCTTGGTGTGGAGCCAAATGCGCCCATACTGGTCAAGGGTAAACGAGAACGGGTCTTCGACCGCAGTTTGGTCGATTTCGGCGTGGCTCATGCGTCGTTCCTGATTTCGGGCGCCCGTGGTGTGCCGGGACGAAAGGTGTCATGCTGCGGTTATGGGTACCAGCGATCTAACTCAAGCCGAACAGAACGCCTTGGGGCGCTTGTCCAAGGGCTCGGACATTGACGTCAACATGTGGCAAGACCTTCATTGTAAGGGCCTTGTCGAGCGAAGCGAGAACAAGCGTACGCTCACCGAGAAAGGCCGGACGGCGCTTCTTCTCGTGCGTTGATGGATGGGTAGAATCAGCGGCAGACTCTGGGCTGTACTGAACCTGTCGTGGCGGCTGGTTCGAGCTATACCGCACCCAAGGTAGGTAGCACGGCGTTGGGTGACGACCGATAGTAATCCGTTGAAGGTGGGGCATTCGCGGCTGAGTAGCTTACACTGCTTGGTCTAAGGCAGCGCGCTTGAAAAGAAAGCGACACAAGTACCAGATCAGCGCCGGTCGATATAAAGAACTTCTAGCTCTGTGAGCCACGAGCCTGTTCAAGTCGCAACGCGAAGTTTGCAGCGGCATGAGGCTAGGTGATGGTAAAGAGGGTCAGCTCTGGTTCGAAGCCGCTTCTTCCACTTACAGGAGGCACCTCGATCCGCACGTCCACATTGACAGGGAGTGAAGGTGGGGCCTTCAGCAGGGACGCGCTCACGGCGATAACGGGCACTGTTTCTCAGAATTCACATCCATAGAACCTCCCCGCTTCGCCAAATCACTCGCGCCGCGACAAGGCCTGCCCCAGGCAGGTCCAACGTGATAAGGTCATCTGTCGCCAGCGCGCCATTGTCAGCCTCGATAAGCAGGCCACCGGACGAGATGTCGCGGATCGTGACCCGAGTTTCGTTGCCTGATAAGGTAGAAAGATCCGCAGCGAAGGTAAGCGTGCGCCGGCCATTCCGACGGCGATTAGATTCTGTTGCTATGGCTTCGTGGGGAGTATCGCCGTCACCAGCCCTGGGTATCAGCGTTGCTCTGATTTCCATCAACCCTCCCCTTTGCTGCCGGGTGCCACATTAACGTCGATTAGGGTTTACCTTTTGGCTACGTGTCGCTGTACGTTCGAAGCTCCAACCCGGCGAAGGGGATTGGCTGTGATATCTTACCGGCGGGACGAGCCCGGCTACTTCGTCGTGCTCGACAGCAATGGAAGCGAGGTAGCGGGGAGCCATCGTCCGGTGCGGAGAGGATACGCTCTCAAGCGCGACAATCAGATTGTGTTCGCAATGACGATGTCGATGGATGACGGTTGCGAGGTGGTGTTTAGAGCCGACGATCCAGCGTGAACTGCATGGCACGCGACCACCCTTGTGGAGGGCCGGAACGCATATAGTTAACCTTCGTTAACTGCATGTCAGATGGCGATCCCTCCATCCTGATAATTTTCCTCGAAGCACTTTGCTCCCGCTCCGGCGGGAGTTTTTCAAGCTGCGATCACCGTCGCATGGTCAACGAAGGGTACGCGGCCATTCGAAACGTTTTGTCCGGGTTTCCTGTCTATCCCATCGATGGCCCTCTCGTACAGTAACCAACCTCTATTCGAGCCCCTACCTCGTGTCGGATTGAGGAGACGCGAGAGGCCAGGTCGAAGAGTCTGTCGCGCCCGCTATGCCTTTTCCCTACGTCCGAAACACTTCCGGTTATGAGCCGGACGGTATGTGTGCGGGCTCAGCTGATGTCGGCGTCTAGAGTGAGCAAGATCACCTTCTACATCCTATTTTTAGTGGAAACCGGCTGTTCCGCTTTCGAGGGTTGGATTCCGAATAAACGATAATCGTGTCCGACGCCGCCTTTTCAGCTTTCGATATGAACTATGTTTCTGTGCCAGTTGATGAACGGGAGCGACCATCCGGCCACGTTCACGCGATAGGTTTGGCCGGGCCTCAGGGCATGGTAGCGCTCGGCAGCAGCGAATTCGCCGCGCCGCCAGTCCGGGCTAACACGAAACGTCTCGTTTGCCGTGTGAACCTGCCAATTGATGGGGTTGAAGCCATCCAAAAGCTTTGGATTGCCGTCTTTGAATATCGTGCTCTTTCCGGCAACCGCGATCGTGACGGTCTCGTATGTCGTAAGGTAAGCGACCTCATGGGCGGTAAGCATCACGAGAGCAGCTGTGACAGGACCTTTGAGTCGGATCTCCATCGAGGGTTCTAGTTTCCACCACTTGCGTGCGGTTCGATGCGCACAATCTTTCGATACCAGTTGATCGGCGGAACTCGCCAGCCTGCCACCTGCACGCGATAACCATTACCAGGCTTAAGCTCAGCGAAGCGCTCTCCTGCGTAGAACTCACCTCGGGTCCAGTCCCCAGCGACTGAGAAAACCTCGTTGGATGTGTAGACTAGCCATTTGCTCGTTGGGTCAGACGAATCCTCGCTTCCCATGACGACGTTCTTGTCTTCGACCACGATATCGAGAGTGTCCCGGCTCAGCTCCAGGGCCACGACATACGCGACAAGCATGGGTACAATTAAAAGCAAAGGAATTTCGATCGCCTTTGAGCCCGACCCCCGCCCGATCTGCATAGCAAGCCCTCCGAAAGACCAGTGCTTCACCCTAAAGGGTGGTAACTCACATCAGAGCGCCTTCACAATCGCAATGTCCGCTGCGGGGTCGTTTGCGGCTGGTCTACTTCTAGGCTGCGTTAATAGCGGCGGGAATGGCTCAGAGTGGGTGGAAGGCGGACATTGGGGGCGATTCTCTACCTCAACTAACCTCGGACTAACTGCCGCTTCTGGAAAAGCCGCGATCTGGGCCTCGTGACCCATCGCGGCGGGTGCCTTTCCTATGAAATTGCCCTAACTTGGGACACTCTGATAATTGTGCCGAGAAAGGACTCTAGCTACCGTTAACTTTTCCGTAAGGATAGGGATTACGTAATCCGACTCGGAGCTTCCCGATCATGATCAAGTTCTATCTTGCCGCGCTGCCTATCGCTGCGGCCCTCGCTGTAGCCAGCTCGCCTGCTTCTGCTACGATCACGATTACAGCCAACCAGCAGGATGGCCAAGGTGACAACGTCTTGTTCCAAGACGTTGAGCAAACCGGGCCGGCCGGGACCGTGACTGGGGAAACTCAGGACGGGTACTCGCTTCTCTTCTCCTCTACCACGGGGCAGACGCTCTTTGCCCCGGCAAAGGGTCAGGCCCGTGTGGAGGCAGAGGGGGGCGATCTCACTTCAGTGGTCATTAAGCCGTCGACAGTGGGACAGTACTTTGACTTCATCGAGTTCAACCTGAACGGTGCTGACTCACCCTTTACGATCAACGCCTGCGATAACTTCGGCGATTGCTCTTTCTCATACTCTTCTGACGGTAAATCGGGCTCGAACTTCGTGTTCGCGTCGACCGATGCGGCTCAGTCGATCGCATCGATCAGCTTCACTGGTTCAGCTACGGACATCCGGCAGATTCGCCCCGGTTTTGAGGAGACAGCTGTTGGGGCTGTTCCGGAGCCCGCCACTTGGGCCATGATGCTGTTCGGATTCGGCGCGGTTGGCTTCGGCATGCGGCGTCGCCGCGGTCAGAAGCAGGGCCAAACCCGGGTTCGCTTCGCCTAGCCTATCCTCTACCGAGAAGCACGGCGCCGCTAGTCCTAAGACTGGCGGCGTTTTGCTGGGCGCATCATCACATGCAACCTGGGCAGCCCGGGGAAGGCTATGAGGCTTAGTGCATCGCAACGTCGCATTGGAGTCGTATGCGGCTGGTCCGGTTTTCGAGAGCGCGGGTGCGAAGCGGTCGGTCCGTTAGCAGGCGCGGCAGCGCCGGTCGTCTACGTCTGATATTGGGTGGAAAGCTGCCGCTACGCGATCAGCCCCCTCGTGCCTTACCCGGCAGGACGTTCCAGACTGCAACATGAGGGCGGGGGCAATTGCAAACCCGACCGAATGCTAGAATAAGTCCGCGATGCTTCGGATATTCTATGACGGCGAATGCCCGTTCTGCTCGAGATATGTGAAGATGCTGCGCCTGAGCAAAACTGGCCAAGTGCAACTTGTTGACCTGCGAAAAGACGAGGCAGCCAGGGCAGAGCTCGAGGAGCTTGGTTTCGAGCTTGATGAGGGAATGGTCGTGGAGGACGGGGGCCGGAGATACGCGGGGAGTGACGCGGTTGCCTATCTCGCCCCACTCAGCACGCCGTCCGACGCACTCAACAGGATCAATCGCGCTGCGTTCTCCAAACCCTCAGTAGCGCGCATTCTCTATCCGCTTCTCCGGTCCGGGCGCTGGCTGGTGCTGTTCCTGATGAACCGCCGGATGATCGAGGACGGGATTGACCCATCACTAGCGAGACGCGAGATATTCGCGACCTTCTTCGGCCTTTTTTCCGTTTTCCATTTCTTCAATTACGCCTTCGAGTACCAGCGCTTCCCTCCTTCTTGGGACATGATCCTAGTGCTGGGCGCAGCGCTGCTCATGTTTTTCCGGCCTTCATCTGCGCGCGTGCTTTTCGCCCTGATGCTGGTCAGCACGATCAGTACGATCGTGCAGGCTCCCTCGCACTCTAACCACACCATCGTGCGCTCGGCAGCATTGCTGGCTACTGGCTGTCGTTCTTCATGGCGATGGCCCGCAACGACCGCATATCGCTGATCTTCGAACGGTTCGCTCCGGCTGGATGCGCGGCCCTGCTTGTGATGTATTTCTTTGGCATCTTCCACAAGATCAACACCGACTTTCTGAACCCAACAACCAGTTGCGCCACAGCCTTGTGGCAGTTGCTGCCGCGCCCTCTATCGCTGATCGAGGGCCCGGTGATCGAAAATTTGGCGGTTTATGGCACCTTTGTCGTCGAAGGCGTGATCGTCCTTGCCCTGCTGATCCGGCGCTTCCGCCATGTAGGCATATCCGCCGGCATTGCGTTCCACCTACTGCTGAGCCTCAGCGGATATGCCATGTACATTTCGTTCACGATGCTGGCGCTGTCCCTCCATACACTCTTTCTCAATGAAAAAGCGGCTCGCGCGATTATCGGATCGCGATTCATTTTGCTCGTCAGGCGGAAGCTGGCGGAGCCCATTTATAAGTTGCTGGCCCTAAGTTTTATTCTCTGGCTGGCAGCCTTCGCCTTCGTCGGAAACTACACTGTTGCCTCGCTGATGGCATTTCCGCTCGTACTGCCGTTCTGCTGGGCGACCCTGCGCTATGGTGGCACGCCGGAAGTCTATGTCGCCAGATGGCAGACGCTCTCAATCGGGATGGTCGTGGGCGTCCTGTTCTTCATCAACTGCAGCCTGCCCTACGCGGGTCTCAAAACGGCTCAGACCGTCAACATGTTCGCCAACCTCCGGCTAGAGGCAGGTGACAGCAATCACCTAGTTTTCACGTCAGATTACCGGCCGTTTCGCTATCTTGACGACGTGGCTGTTATCGAGGGCTCGAAGCTGGGAATTGTCTATTACGACCTGCTGTCATGGCTCGAGCAGAACCCCGAAGCGTCGGTGACTTTCGAAATGAATGGTAAGACATATCACAACCAAGATTCAGAAACCCTTGCGCAAGACATAGAAGAGTGGCTCCATCCGGCCTGGATCAGGAAGTGGTTTCACTTCCAGCCTGTGCATCTGGGGCAACCCGAACCCTGCAACGTGTGATTATTGGGTGTTCGTGAAGGAAGCCGTTGCGCGTCTTGCGTCGATCTGTCCTGTCTGGATGTACTGAGCGCTAGTCCGCAATGGGGTCGTTTGCTGGCAGTCTGCTTCTAAGCTTGGCCACAAGCTGCGCGACGGTCTGAATGGGCGGAAAGCGGACAATCGACAGTCTCGTGCGCCCTTATCTGTTCAGAGTGCGTCTGATAATCCTACCGTCCACTACAATGGCGGAGCAAAGCTGGTCAGGGCATTCTCGGCGAGCCGTTGGCCAAGATCGTCGCTGATATCGTTCGTCATACGGAAGTGTACTCCCGCTAGGATGCGTGACTGTGACACCTCGCGGGCATATGTCTCCATGTCGGGCACGGTGACGCGGATGCCGGGCATCCGCTCGGAGGTGAAGGCATAGCCGCCCGACGGGGGCGGACCCTCGGCGGCTAGCACTGTTGCGGCGACGTTGGCGAACATGCAGTGACCGCACGGATACTCGGGCTGGTTAGGAGTGTTGAGCAGCGGCACCCAGCCCGCATCTACTTCCGTCGCGTCATTGCCATCGCTATCAGCGGTGCGGATCGCATTGATCGGGCGCCAGAACATGTGGTGGAGCTTTCCCTCGGTCATGACAATGTCCATGTCCTCGGCCGCCATTGCCAACAATGCATACATACGCGCATTGCGCACCACGCTGCGGCCTGGTTGGCTGGCGATTTGCCGCAGCACCGGGTCGAGCTCGTAAAACGCCCAGAACTTGGCCTTGAGAGTCTCGGCTGGGCTTCGTGCCTTGCTTTCCCGCGCGCCCAGCTTCTTGACCTCGTTGAATGATGCCGCCCACTCGACGCTCGTCAGCGCAGGCGGTTCGGCGATGCGAAACTGGTCGGGTCGTGTTAGGAACCAAGGCTTAGCGGCTGACATCTCGGGCGGAAAAGGCACATTGCTTGGCGCCCACTTCCCCGCCGGTCCGGTTGGGCGATAGTGCGACATCGTCGCCTTTTCGTCCCACCCGCCTCGTGCCAGTGCAGCTTTTGCGGCCTGCTTGCCGAGGGCAACGCCATCGGTCTTGCGCTTACCATCGGCGATACCTGCCAGCGCAAGGATGAGCGCGTCGTCGAGGGACTTCTTCTGACCCGCATAGGTCGTCGTCAGCACGGCGTGCGCGGCCGTCGCAACAGCGGCGTCAACCGAAGCGCTTTGGGAAGCGGGTTTGAGGCCGAGGTAGGATCTATAAGCCGGATCAGCTGCGTTGGCCGCCTCGAACATGGCCAGGGCCAGGCGTCCATATGCCGAAATCTTCGACGGATCGAACGGGGCCGTAGAATCAGACTCAGCTTCAGCGGCAATCGTCTGCAATTCGGCCCAATCGCTGACAACGTCGGCCCTTACCGGAGTGCCGGATGCCGCCAGCACCAGTGCGGCGCTCCAGAGTGCATACTTCATGACTACGTCCTCTCTTGAGATAGGACGACCCGCCAGTCTTCTGGTTTGCGCTTGCTCGCATATCACGGGCGCAGCGTAAAGGGACCGCAACGGCCATTCCGCTATCGGCGCAGTAGCGGTCTTTTGCTGACGACGACGCATGGTCAAATCGAGATTGCGACGACGGAAACGTTGTCAAAGCCGCCGGCCTCGATCGCCGCGCGGACTAGGATCGTGGCGGGGTTAGCCGGCTTAGGGGACAGAAGGGCGGCTACGGCTACATCGTCGAGCATATCGGACAGACCATCAGTGCATAGTAAGAGAATTCCGCTCGTCGGTATCTGAACTCGGGTAACGTGCGGCTCCAAAGGCTGCCGCTCCTGCGAGCCCCCCAAGCACTGGATCAGCTGGCCTTCAATGGCGTGGTCAATGGTGAGCTGACGAAGCTCGCCATCAGCGTAAAGGTAGGCGCGGCTGTCGCCCACATTGAAGACAAGCGCGTGCGTATCCTGAAGGACTACGCCCACGATGGTCGTGCCCATGCCGCGCAGTTCACGCTTCAGCTCCATGGCCATGTAGAGGCCCCTGTTCGCCTCCTCGATCGCACGAAGGACCTGGTCGTCGGATTGCAGTTCAGAGACCAACGGACGAAGCACAGCAATCGCAAGCGTGCTTGCGACCTCGCCAGCTACATGGCCGCCCATACCATCAGCAAGCAAGGCCCAGCCGCCGTTTAAGGGGATCTCACCGGTCCAGGCGGTGACCAAGTCCTCGGCCACCGAGAGGGCAATCGCATCTTCGTTGCGAGTGCGGACCTCGCCCACGTGCGTAAGCGCATGAATCTTGGCGGTAGTGCGGATCGGCTTAGGCGTGTGCGACATCGGAAACTCGCGGGGCTTTGGCAGCGGCGTGGTCGACAGCCTGGGGGATCACGCCGTCGCCTTCGGCCGGCTGAAGGCTCTCTAGGTAGTCGAGTGCCTGATGCGCTTTGGAGGAAGCAGTGAGGATCGCGCGCGGGTCCTGCCCAAGCACTTTTAGCCAGCCGGCGATGTAGGCTGCATGATCGGGCCGCCGCTCTACGGACAGCCCAAGCCGAGCTGCGAGGAAGGCGGCCCCAAGTTCAGCAATCAGTTCTTCGAACGCATAAGCCTCGCTGCCAAATCGGTTCTTGAGATCTCGATCGAGGCGATGATTGGCTCCCGTCCAATGAACGTGCTCGTGTCCTAAGGTTGAGTAGTACGCCGCCGCATCGCGAAACTGCTCGAACCGAGGCATGTGGATCTCATCAGTGCTCGGGCGATAGAACGCCCGGTCCCCCAGATGATGAACGGTGGCGCCGACATTGGCGAAGAAGGATTCGGCTGCAGCAATGCGCTCGTCATCTGATAACGGCGTCGGCAACGGCGCTTGCGGTGCGCCATCAACCTGATCGGCATTGAACACGCAGTAGACCTTGGCGATGAAGCTGCGGTGATGCCGATCATCGGGACCACCTTGATCATCATCTTCGTGGCCGAGATCGCCGGCGTGGGCGGGCTTCCAGAACAAGATGGCAGTCGACTTCTCGCCCTTGCGCACCTGAGCTCCGGCTTCACTCCACTGACGATAGGTCGCCCAGCGGCCGGACGAATAGCCTGCGTGCTCCGCAGCTGCCCACAACAGGATCGTGTTGACCCCGCGATAAGGCCGGCCGGTGATGGCGTTGACGGGCTCGGCCAACCCTTCGCTCCACCGATGCCAGGGCATTTCAAATGCCCCGGCACCGGCGGCGATGGCGTCGGCGATCTGGCGCGTGATGCGCTCGAACAAATCATTGCTGCGCATGATGCGCCTCTCCCGACGAACTGCGGCTAGGCGGCTTTGGCGAGCAGGCTGAGCGGCTGGACGGGGCGCGGCGGACGAATAGTCCAAGTGCCGGCCTTCGCCCGCAGAGCTTCGTCGACGAGAGGTTCAAGCTTCCAGAAATTCACGTAGCGGTCGTGGAGAGCGTAAGCGTAGTCGAGCTCACCCGCCCAGCCGATCGCTTCGATGACCTGCTCTAGCTCGAGCACGATGAAAGGAACCGAGCCGCCGGCGGGGTCGCTCAGCTGTGCAGCGTAACGGGCAGCATTCTGCTGAACCTGATGATTGTGCCGCGGGGCGATTTGGATGAACCGAGCCTCGGCGTATTCGCCGGTCTGCAATGCGGCGAAGGCGAGCAGGTGCTCGCGGAACAGCTGCTGAAATGGCGGGCGGCGCAGGCTCGGTGAGGAGGGTGTCTTGAACAGCCCCGAGGCGTCGGCGAGTTCGCCGTAACGCGCGGCCAGGTCGCCGGGCGCGGCCTCGGTGCCCGTTTCCGAGTACTTCATTTCGATGCCGAGGAAGCAGCGGCCGCCGTCGCCGCGCTCGTAGATGATGGCAACGTCGAACGCCGTGCGATCGTCGGTATAGGCTTGGTCGCGTCGCCCGGGGCTGTGCTCGAACCAAACATGAAGGACGCGGGCGAGGTCGATGCCAGGAATGACGCTGCGCACGACCTTCCCGGCGAGGTCAGAGTTCAATCTCAGCGGCGCAAATAAATTGAAGCACAGCGGCTGGCTTGAAAGCAGATTGCTGAAGAGGCGGCGGCGGTCGATCAGCGCCCCTCGCTCCTGCCAAGCCACCTCGCGATGAGCGAGATGGGCTACGGCTGGGCTCAGGAAATTGCGACCGGCCTCGGCGGCGGCATTGTTGATGAGCGAGCCGATTCGGCGGGGGCGACGGCTGGGTGGCTCGAACTGGCCGATCGGCAGTTCTTGCGTCTCGCGCCACAGCGCCTGGAGCAGCCGCGCGCAGGCGCGGAAGCGAGTATCATTGCGTTCCAGGACGCGGTGCTGACGAAGCACCGCGGCGGGAATGAGAGGAAGCTGCGTGAGAGGGCTGTTGCCGTCGGGGGCCATGAAGAAATCCTCGATGCTGCGCTCTCAGGTGAGAGCCGGTCTCGAGAATTCGTTCGAATTGGGGAGAAGAGTACCAATCACAATCTGATAGGTCGGAGATCAAAGGGTGAGTGAGGTCGTGTTGAAGGTAATCGGAGGAAGTAGGAATTAGGGAAAGGAAAATAGGAGATAGGGAATAGAGAATAATGGTCAGAGATTAGGGAAGGATGGGATAAGGGATAAGGGATAAGGTAAGGTAAGGTAAGGTGTAGGAGGATGGAGGGGGATAGGCCCAGGCCCATATAAACAATCTGGCGCACCAGTTGTGAGCGTAAATACGCCACACGATCGTCTACCAGCATGTAACTTCCAGAGCGTTTTGGCTCGCCAAATCGGCGGCTAGTCGTGAAAGTTGGGGCCTCGATGCAGGAAAGTTAATTCCCGCACCTCATCGAGCACTCGATATGACGTGCGGGCCAACACCATGCTGCCGGGCTTGCCGCCCCGCACTTGTGCGAATGGCGAGCGCGCCTCGCAGAAAACTTGATGACGAAGTTTAGGAAAGTTGGTTTGGTTGCGCGAGTAACGTGTAAACCTTCACCAGCGATTGGCTGCCTACAGGTGCGTGCTTCGTGATTGTTCGACCCCGTTCCCTCTTCACTTGGGCGCCAGCTGCATCCTTGATCCGTCGCCCAAGCCGGCGGTTTAGCGCGCTACGATCACCGTCACCGGCCGCGGCTCGGTAGAGATCTAGGTGATCGCGTTCGATGCGGGCGAAAACGTTAAGGGTCAGGTGCTCATCCCACGGCGGCGTCGCGGCCTTTGCCTCGGCAAGGCGGGCGGCAATTTTTAAGAGCTCCCGTTCGGCCTGCGATTGCGACATCTGCGCGCTAGTCAGAAGCGGTTCCAGGCTGGCGGCCAGCAACTGCGACGCTGCTTCTGCCTCTCCCATTTTTGCCTTCGCGGCGTAGCTGCGCAACGCATCGCGGTAGCGCGGTCTGAGCGACAAAATGATCGACGAATTGCTCAATCGTCTACGCTCCCTTCAAAGCGAGGTAACCCTGCATTATCTCGGGTGCGGTAATCTGAAGGAGCAGAAATATGGACCTCGATCCGAACGAGTTTACACCACAAGATGATATCATCCCAAACGTTGCTGCCCTGAGCGAAGACGACCTGGCGGCAGTCGCGCGGGCGCGCGCTGGGCTCGATCAAATCAACGCCGCGCACGCAACCCAACCTGATGCCGGCGTCCAGGGCGCCTGCGACATGCCCTTGCCCTATGCAACAACCAGCACCGACGACAGCGATAACCATTCGCTTTGCTTCACGGTGCGGGCTGGAGACTTAGTGGGCGCAGTGGCGGCCACATTCTTGCCGCCTTCCGATCGGCCGACGCTAACCAGCGGAAACGGCGGGTCTGAGTTGCATAAAATTCTCATCACCTTCGAACGGGGCGGAATGCGCTTCAGCAATATCAAGGGAGGAACAGCATGCGAGTTGAAGCTGCCCGTGGCTGCCTTGGCTGAACTCGAGGTGCCGCGTACCATCGCGGTCGCCTCGGCGCAGCTAGAAGCGCTGTTCAACCGCCAATCTTACGGCATGTTCTCTCATGAGCCTTACGCCACGGCAACAAAGACGTTCTCGGTTCGTCCGCGTCGTGACGACGCCGGAAAGGAGAAGTGGGCGCTACCGCGGGCACCCAAGTTTGACCGCGTCGACCGGCCCGTAACGCTATCTCTGGCCCCAGACGGAACTAGTTTTCGCATCGCGTTCGACACGTATCTCGCTGAATTGCCGAGTAAGCTGCAGCCAACCCCTGAGGTGATGCCAGCACCGCCCGAAGCGGCACAGCATCTCTCTTCGGTTATCGCCAGCGAGGTGGGCGAGGCGATCGTCTCTGCCAGCACCTATTCGGGCTTGGCGCGAGGAGATGACCGTTGGTCGGTCATTAGTATCGCCAACGGTCACGCATGCGGCGGGGGCAATGCTGGCGCGTTTAGCTTTCACGAATCCGGCCTTCTTGACGGCCTCAATTTCGATCTGCCGGTCGGGGATGTACGCGCGATCATCGCCTTGCTCCGGCGTATCGACGATTTCACAGCCTGGTGTGCGGACGACAAACTCTTCGTCAACGACGGGCTGCTCACTGCCAGCACGCGCCTGGCAAGCCAGCCGTTTCCGGTGACGAAGGCCGCGCTGGATCAGCTGCCCCCTGTGACTGCGGACTGCACGGTGTCCCTTTTCGATTTGCACACAGCAGTCAACTTCGTGAGTGTCGTGCATCCGAGGGAAAAAAAGGAAAGTCCCAATCATATCTACCTTGGCCTGGTGGAGCAGGATGAAGGGATGCATTTGGACATCTTCGCAATGGCCCCCGGCGGCGACCACGGGCGAGCAGCCGTCGCCCTCAACCGTATTGACGAAGTGCCGTCGGAGGTAACGCCCTTGGCAGTTAGCAGCAGCGTGTTGCGGCTCGCCTGCGCGAGCAACGCTGCAACTGCTTACCTCAAATTCCTGCCGGCTGGCATTACACTTTCGGTCGAGCGTGACTGCTGTCAGATCACCCACTTCATTAGCGCGAACCGTTCAGTCAAGGGTACGCCAGAACGCCTCGCCGCCAACGCCAGCGCGCGGGCCCGTTGACCTGGTTGGCCGAGCAGAAATGATGCCAATGCCAATTGAGCCCGCGCACACAGGAGTGGCTTCCGGGCGCGATGGAATCGCAACATGACCGATCAGCTAAG
This sequence comes from Parafrankia sp. BMG5.11, assembly GCF_004337455.1. Classification (NCBI taxonomy): domain Bacteria; kingdom Bacillati; phylum Actinomycetota; class Actinomycetes; order Frankiales; family Frankiaceae; genus Parafrankia; species Parafrankia sp. BMG5.11. The sequence goes on from NZ_SJXI01000014.1 coordinate 376,590, forward strand.
CAACCGCGCGCGCCCGTTGACCTTCGATCAGGCATTTGGCGTCGACCTCATCACGTCCCAACTTCGAAAGGACGTGCTGTCGAAACGGCCTGGCCATATTACACTCAGTGGAGAAAGTGGCACCGGCAAGTCGACCCTTGGCCTGATTTATGCGCAAGGCAGTGTCTGCCATAATCCCACCGACGCCGGATCAGCCTGCAACGCGTGTTCGGCGTGTTTAGCTTTTCGCGCCAACAAGCTAGCCGACTTTGAACGCATCAGATGCCCATCGCGCGGCAGAAAAGATTTCATCGACGATCTGGTTCGCGACTACCTGACCGGGGTGGTCTTTGACGGACGGAACCGTGTGGTGCTGTTCGATGAGGCGCAAGCGCTCACCCCGCCGGCACAAGATCTGCTATTGGATGTTCTCGAAGAACGCGACTGGCCGCTGGTGTGCATCTTCACCTTAATAGACGAGCGAGACCTTAGTCGTCCGCTTCTCGATCGTACCCGGCACCTCCCCTTGGCCGTGCCCGATTTTGCTCAAGCCCGGGCCTATCTGGCTCACTTGGCGAAATTGGAGGATGTTGCTGCGGAGCCCGAAGCAATCGATCTGATCGCCACCTTTTCTCGCGGCTACCGCTCGCTTGCCGGCTGGTTCGACCAAGCGCGAATTGCCGATCCGACAAACCGGGTTTCTCTTGTCACCGTGCGCAATACACTGCTGCGCGATCGGTCTTCTGGAATTCTCGCTCTTCTCGGACACTGCCTTGGCGCGAGGCCCGAAAAGGCGCTCGCTGCCTTGGAGCGAATGACCCTAGGTCCAGCCGAAACCATAGACGCAGTTCTGCAGGTTTTGACTCACCTGACGGTGCGATTCACGGCAACCGGGCGCGGGCAACGGGGTAGCCACAAACTCACTTATCTTCTTGATGATGATGCGTGCCGTTTCGTTATGTCCCAGTTTGCCGACCGTGCGGCTGAGCTCGGGCGCACGCTTGACGGATTGCTGGACGAAAGTCTCGAGTTTTGGAGCACCGTTGGGTCTGGGCAGACGAGCACCAAGCTCGAGGCACACGTTATCCGCTTTTGCTTGTTGCTTAAATATTCGAGTGCGCCAGCTGATGCTGATCTGGCACCTGCAGCTCAGCGACCGATTAATCAGCCGACCAAGAGCAAGCGCCTCTTGTGGAGGGCACGCGACAACAAAGGCATCGTCTCGCGACGAGGCGAGTGGCTTACGCTGCCTCAGGCGCAGGAATTTTACGAAGCGGCGACGTTCATGGTCCAAGCTTACGGGGTCGGTTTCAACTCCGCTCTTGTCGTCGACCATCTGACTAGTGATGACCGGGCGTCGGTCGAACTTATATCCGGTCTCACTCGCCAGATCCGCGCACGGCTATTTGAGCGACATGCCGAGATCGCCGGTCCGCGGGCAGACTTTCACCGAATTGTCCTGCACGAAAGAAATCTTGGTGGGCAGCTCTCTTCGCAGATTGTCTTCGCGCTGCCTCCTTCTCTGCTGTCCGATCTGACAAGCTTCCTAGACCGGTGGGAGATGCGCAATGGCCCCAAGGCCCGCCTCGAACGCCAACTCAGCGCGGTGGTAGGGACCACAAATCTACCGCTCCACTGGACGCTAATGCGAGAGCTTTGGCGGGGCATCGACCCGATTGTCAGGGTTGATGGTATGAGCGTGCTCGACCTGTTGAAGGTTCCGCCGTCACGCCGAGGGCCGCTCGGCCATGTGGAGGCTCGACGGTATGCTATTTCAGCATCGATCAACGAGGGCCAACAGCGAACGGCTGCCGCGGATCGGATGGGGCACCTGTCGGCCTGGGCTGACCGTAAATGGTCCAGGCTTTTCACGGCCTGGGAGTTGAAAGAACATGCGGCCAGGTCTGACGAACTGCACCGTCGCGCTCAGCGCCTGGCAGAAATCGAGCGGGCTTTCCCAGCCGATGGCCTCTTGCTTGAGCATACTGCCCACAATGCTGCGGTAGCTGCTGAGCGCGCAACTTGGCCCATCGACCCACATGACCGGCATCGATCTTGGCCCTCTTGGTGGTGAAGCGAGCGAGGCTCGATGGCGCTTAACTTGAAGGGCAGTCGGACGTTCGCCTTGCCAGATGCCCCAGGTCTACGTGCGGGGTCAGCCTGTCGATGGCTTGCTTCAGCTGGCTTGTCTGGAAATTCTTCGTGTAGCGTGCTGTTTCGCCCGCTGTTTCGTGCCCGGTAAGCGCATCGACTAGAACAGCGTCGACACCCGCATGAAACAGGAAAGTCGTCGCGCTATGGCGTAGCGAATGGAAGTCGAGGCCGACTTGGTAAAGTCCCACATCACGGCGATAGCGGGCGAACCACTTCGAGAAATTGTGGCCGAAACGTCGATCCGCGCCGCCGGGCTCCAGGTGCGGGAATAACCGCGCGGTGCAGGTCGACCGCATTTCCTCGACATATGAGAGCAAGCCCAGCTCAATGAGGCGCTGGTGGATCGGCACGATCCGGCGGGCATTTCGGTTCTTAAGCTGGCGTGGCGGGGTGTCGTTCACGTCAAACACCCAGACGTCGTCCACCTGCCGAATGTCCTCTAGATGAAGCTGGCAAATTTCTTCCTGCCGCATTCCGGAGAATAGCGCGATCAACGGCAGCCAAAATTTCTCGTCGCACACGATCACATCCCCAGGCCTCGACCGCCGGGTGGCAGATGCGCAACCCCGCCACACTGGTGTGTCGAAGAGACGGGTAAGTTGTTCGCTCGACCACATATCGCGCTGGTCCTTGGCCCGCTTGGTTGTTGGCAGCTTGAAGTTACCGAAGATCGTTGTGTCGCACTGACCTGCTTCTACGAGGTCGCCCCACAGCGAAGCCAACGCGGACAGGTGCCGTTGGACCGTTCTAGGCGCCAGGCGCTTGTTGGAAGTCGCTTTGGTACGCTTGACAATTTCGGCGAGCGGCAAACCGCGGTACTCTGCCGCCTTACCGTAGTCGGCTGGCAACTCGATCAAGGTGTCCTTGAACTTGACCGCGTCGGTTCGAACATATCCGCCGATCGGCCGGTCCCCGCACACTTCAGCAAACAACGCGAAGGTCTTGCGCGCTTGAAGCGCCGTTTGCGGGTCCCACGTGGCAAGGCGCAGGCGCTTGGCGCGATACTGCTCGGCGCGCTCGGAAAATAGCGGACTGACGGCCTCAGATGTGGACGTGCTGGGGCGCACAATTTCCAAGGTCGTTGCAGAATAGGATGTGTGTTGCAGAAGCGGATCGGCAGGCTCGTGATGGAACTGACCCTCGAACCGTTTCCGCATCGCTTTGGCGATCTCGAGACTGGCCCGGAGGACGCCTTGTCGGAGTTTGGAGCGGCTGACCGGGTCTAAGGTGAGACCGGACAATTCCCGACTAAGCAGCGTATCCACCCAAGGGTCAGCGCGCGCGAGCTCATTGCGGGCAAGCGCGCCACTTACTTCGACGCCGAGACGATCGAAATAGGCAAGCGCCGCTTGGCGATTGGTTTCGTCGAACTGAACGCCAGTGGAGATTCGAATCTGGTTTTCCGCGTTCAGTTCGCTAGCGAAAAACTGCTGGAGCAAAGACGAGATTTGTTGGTCGTCGAGCATCGGCACACCTCGTGCAAGGCTGAAAATAGCCTCTGACTGGAGATAGAGCCGCCGCGACCTGCTCCGGGCGAGCTGGGTGTCATTGGTGCGCAAACTTCTCACAAGTTCGGCGCGACCAAAGGTACCCGCAAGACACATAGGGATGCGCCTGCGAAAATGGTAGATGCCGGCCTTCCGTATCGTGTTGGGGACGCCGCTCACGACGATGGCGCCCTACGGCTCGGAGGGCTCTGTGTATCAGGTCTGTGTATCAAAACCCCATCCCAAGCCCTTTGCGCTCAACGCGCATCTTGATAAATCAAGGACTTGAGAGAAACATGGCTGGGGCGGCAGGATTCGAACCTGCGAATGCCGGTACCAAAAACCGGTGCCTTACCACTTGGCGACGCCCCAGCAGACCGGCGCCCCTATAGCGTGCGAATTCCTTAAGGAAAGGCTCCTGGTGCCCGTCTTGCCCCTCGTGCGGGTGCGTCAGCCAGCGATCCGGTCGATCCGGCTGCGCACCGCTTCGGCCTCGGCCATGATGTTGGCGACCAGTTCCTTGCACGTCGGGACGTCGTGGATCAGCGCCTGGCTTTGTCCAGCGCTCCAGATACCGCCATCCATGTCGCCCTGCCCGTAGACGAGGTCGCGGCCCCGCGCGCCGGCCATCAGGTGCTTGACCTCATCGAACGTGGTGTTGGGGTTGCGCTGGATAGTGGCCACTTCTTCCGAAACTGCGTTGCGCGCCACTCGCGCCGTGTTGCGGAAAGGTCGTCCGACCAGCACGGTATCAAGTTCCGTGTTCTCCACGATCTTGCGCTTTACGTGTGAATGGATCGCGGCTTCCTGCGTGGCGCAGAATCGGGTGCCCATGTTGACCGCGTCCGCCCCCAGCGCGAGCGCGGCGACCAAGCCCCGCCCATCGGCCATGCCGCCGCTGGCGACGATGGGCGTATCTGGCAGTGCATCCACGGTCGCGGGCAGCAGGACCACCAGGCCAACGTCATCTTCACCGGGATGGCCGGCGCATTCGAAACCGTCGATGCTGATCACGTCGACGCCCTTGCGCACCGCGCTTTCCGAATGGCGCACGCTGGTGCATTTGTGGATGACGCGCACGCCGGCCTCCTTGAAGGCAGGAAGGTGGTCGGTGGGCGCCCGGCCCGCGGTTTCGACGATCGTCAGGCCGCTTTCGATGATCGCTTCGCGATACTCATCGTAAGGGATTGGGTTGATCGACGGCAGCAGCGTGAGGTTCACCCCAAACGGCTTGCTGGTAAGCCCGCGGACCTTGTCGATCTCTTCCTTCAGCGCGGTCCCGGAGGGGAACATGTGCGCGGTGATGAAACCCAGCGCACCCGCCTCGGCAACCGCCGCGACCAACTCTCCGTACCCGACGCCAGTCATGCCGCCCATCAGGATCGGAGTTTCGACCCCGAACATTTCGGTGATCCGCGTCTTGAAGGCCATCGTCCGCTCTCCCGTGCAGCTTTACGTTTGCGTCAACCTGCCGTTCGGAGGTGGGCATGGCAAGCGATTTACGCGGGAGAGCGGAACGATCAGGCGGCGGTGGCGATCAACTCGCGCTGTTCGCCCGCCGCGTGCGCGGCTTGCCAGCGACGGAAGGATGCGAGCGCCTGCCCGACGATCTGGTCCATATTGTAATAGCGGTACGTCGCCAGCCGTCCCACGAACGTCACATCGGTTCGCGCGCGCGCCAACGCTTCGTAACGCTTGAACAGTTCCTGGTTCTCCGGGCGAGGGATCGGGTAATACGGATCGCCCTCTGCCGTAGGATATTCGCGGGTCACGCTGGTGCAGGGATGATCCTGACCGGTCAGGTACTTGTATTCGGAAATGCGGGTAAACGGCACCGCTTCGTCGGGATAGTTGACCGTGCCGGTCTCCTGGTACCACTCCTGCTCCAACGTCTGGTGTTCGAAGCGCAGCGAACGATACGGCAGCTTGCCGAAGCGGTGGTCGAAGAATTCGTCGATCGGCCCGGTGTAGACGAGGTGCGCATGCGGATAAACGTCACGGATGTCGCGGTAATCCGTCCCCAGCAGCACATCGATATTGGGATGATCGAGCATCCGTTCGAACATCGCGGTATATCCGTTCGCGGGCATGAACTGATAGCGATCGGTGAAATAGCGATCATCGGTGTTGGTGCGGGTCGGGACCCGCGCGGTCACGCTGCGGTCCAGCTCTGACGGATCGAGGCCCCACTGCTTGCGTGTGTACCCGCGAAAAAACGTCTCATACAATTCGCGGCCGACCGCCGCGACCACGACATCTTCCGAGGTCTCGATGGTCTCGAGCGGCTCCGCGCGGGCAGCGAGGAACTGCTCGACATCGACATCGCTCTTCAGGTCGAGCCCGTAGAGCATGTTGAGCGTCGTGCGGTTGATCGGCATGGGCACCAGCTGATCATCGACTTGCGCCAGAACGCGATGCTCATACGGCCGCCAGCTGGTGAACTGCGACAGGTAGTCGAAGATTTCAGCGCTGTTGGTGTGGAAGATGTGCGGCCCGTACTGATGGATCAGCACCCCGGCATCATCGAGCTTGTCGTATGCATTGCCCGCGATGTGAGGTCGCCGGTCGACCACCAGCACTCGCTTGCCTTCCTGGCTTGCGAACCGTTCAGCCATCACCGCGCCAGCGAATCCAGCGCCGACGATCAGCACGTCGTAACCGTCCTCGCCTGGGCCGAGTCCCCTGGGCGAAACGATCGAGCTCTGCTTTGCATTCTCGGCGACCCGCTCGTCCACGAGGCGCCACATTGCAGTCACCGTGCGATCCCAGTCCATCGTCGCCAGCGCACGGTCGGCTTCGTCGAGCCAGGTCCCCTGCTTGCCGAGTGCGAGGGCCTTCTCGCAACCATCGATGAAGGCATCTGCCTCGCCGGCGATGAACACGCCTTCCAACTCGCCATAGTGGCGCACGACATCGGTGATCGGGGTGGACACCACCGGACGGCCCGCAGCGAGGTATTCGGGGGTCTTGGTGGGACTGATGAACTTGGTGGCGTCGTTGATGGCAAACGGCATCAATGCGGCATCCCAGCCGCTGAGATACGCAGGCAGATCGGTGTAGTCCTTGCCGCCCAGGTAATTGATGTTGGGGCGGCGCGGCAGGTCGTCTTCGCTGATCTTTACCACCGGCCCGACCATCACCAGCGACCAGTCCGGACGTGCATCGGCCACGGTCGAGAGCAGCTCCAGATCGAGCCGCTCGTCGATGACGCCATAGAAGCCGAGGCGCGGCCGCGGGAAGCCGGCCTGATCCGCGGGATCGTCCGCGCCCTCACGCGCAGCCGCGAAATGCGGGCCATCGACACTCGAGGGGAACGGATGCACCCGTGCATGGCGGTCCCGCTTGGCCTCGTACAGGCTGTATCCGCCGGTGAAGACCAGATCGGCACGCCCGATCAGTTCGCTTTCCAGCGGCAGCAACTCTGGCGGAGCGAACCGGAAGTTGGCCAGCTCGTCCATGCAATCGTATACGACGCAATCCGCGTTGAGCTGCCGCGAGATCGGCAGCATCATGGGAGTATAATACCACAGGACCATGCGGCCGGTCAGACCGGTGGCGAGATTGTCCAGCAGCTCAGCGAGGATCCGGTTGGCGTCTTCGCCGCTCAACCCTGCCGGCAATTGCGGCGTGATCACGGTAACGCCGCTCGCAGCATCAAGCTGGACCGACAGTTCCGGCGCACCGCCATCGTGGCGTTCGATCGGCTCTTCCCAGAAAAACACCCGGTTGAATTGAGCGAGACGGGTCATGAGGTGCTGCGGGCGTTGGAAAACGAAATTCCAGCGAAGATGGCTGAAGCAGATCAGCGTCCCACCCATTACGTCCCGCTCACCCGGAACCATGGCCTTGTCCGTCATGTCGAATCCTTGCTGTTGAGTGAAGGGAACCGTTATCTCCCTGCAAGGTTCCGTGGTTATGCCAGCGAAATCAGATACTTGATATTTGTTATTCAGGAACGCGATCGGAGCGAGAACCTGACGGAAATTATCGAAGCCTGGGGCGGCGCCGAGTGCACGGTTAACCGGGTTAACGATGCCTTCGGCGACCAGTTGTGCGCGACCAAGCATGGTTCGCGCGATGGTGACTTCGGTTTAATGGCCACGCTGGGCTTGTCCGCCGTCCGCTTCCCGATCCTGTGGGAGCGAGTGTCTCCTGCGCCGGATCGACCTCCTGACTGGACCTGGACCGACCGGGGTGTAAGCACGCTCCGCGCCTCCGGCATCGGCATTATCGCCGGGCTTATCCATCATGGCAGCGGCCCACGGCATACGTCACTGCTCGACCCCGCCTTTGCGGCCGGCCTTGCGGATCATGCTGCCCGGACGGTGGAGCGATACCCCTGGATCGACGACTGGACGCCGGTGAATGAGCCGCTCACCACCGCGCGCTTCTCAGCCCTTTACGGCTTCTGGTACCCCCACCTAACCGACGAGCGATCGTTCTGGGAAGCTCTGCTCAATCAGATTGATGCCACCCGCCTGGCTATGCGTGCCATCCGAAGGGTCAATCCGGCGGCTCGTCTGATCCAGACCGAAGATCTTGGCCGAACGTACGCGACCGTCGCTGTGCGAGACCAGGCGGCGTTCGACAACCAGCGGCGCTGGATGAGCTGGGACCTGCTGTGCGGGATGGTCGATGCGCATCACCCGCTGTGGCCCCGCCTGTGCGGATATGGCCTGCAGGCCCGGCTCGAAGCCATCCACGCCGATCCCTGTCCGCCCGACGTGATCGGCATCAACCACTATTTGACCAGTGACCGCCTGCTTGATCATCGGACCGATAATTATCCTCCTGAAACCGTCGGCGGGAGCGACCGGACCCGGTTCGCCGACGTCGAAGCAGTCCGCGCGCTCGACCCCGGCCCGCAGGGGTTGCGGGGTGCGATCGACGAGGCGTGGAGCCGCTATGGCCGCCCTCTTGCACTTACCGAAGTGCATAACGGTTGCACGCGGGAGGAACAGATCAGGTGGCTCGCCGAAGCTTGGGCGGCTGCGCGCGCGGCCCGCGCCCGCGGGGTCGATGTGCGTGCGGTGACCGCCTGGGCGCTGTTCGGCAGCCGGGGCTGGGACACGCTCCTTACGAAGCAAGGCCGGTACGAGCCGGGCGCCTTCGACGTCAGTTCCGGCCATCCGCGCGAGACCGCTTTGGCGAATGTCATTCGCGCCCGCGGGGCTTTGCCCGCAAAGTGCGCCGGTAACGGATGGTGGCGGCGTGACATCCGGCTCGCCTTCCCCCGCGCGGCCGCTCCTGCTCCGATGGCGGTTCACCGTAAGACAAGCGAAGCGGCCATCCGGCCGATCTTGATCGCCGGGGCCACCGGCACGCTCGGCCGGGCATTTGCGAGCGAGTGTCATCACCGCGACCTGCCCGCGGTGATTACCGCGCGCGACGAGCTCGATCTGCTCGACGCGGGCTCCGTCGCCTCCGCGATTGAGCGGCACCAGCCCTGGGCGGTCATCAACGCGGCAGGGTGGGTGCGGGTCGATGACGCGGAAGCCGAGCGCGAGGCGTGCCATGCCGCCAATGCAACCGGAGCGATCGCGCTGGCGGAAGCCTGTGCGAAGGAAGGCATCGCCAGCGTCAGCTTCTCCAGCGACCTGGTGTTCGACGGAACGGCCAGCGCCCCCTATGCGGAAGACGCCGCGACGGCGCCGCGCAACGTGTACGGAGCCAGCAAGGTTGCGCTGGAAGGCGCCTTGGCCAAGGTCGATGGCGCCTTGATTGTCCGCACGGCAGCCTTCTTCTCGCCGCACGACCGCTACAACTTCGCCGTGCATTGCATCGACATGCTTCGCCGGGGGGAGCGCTTCAAGGCGGTCGACGATTGCGTGGTATCACCGACCTACGTCCCCGACTTGTGCCGCGAGACGATCGACCTGCTGATCGATGGCGAAGATGGGATCTGGCACCTCACCAACGACGAAGGCGTCAGCTGGTATCAGTTCGCGCGGCGCCTGGCTGCGGCGACGGGCTCCGCCGAGGATCTGATCACCGCCATTCCGGCTGCGCAAGCCGGGTGGATTGCCGAACGGCCCGGCTTCTGCCCTCTTACCAGCCACCGCGGACGCACGATGCCGTCGCTCCAGTCGGCCATCGATCGGTTTGCCGGGGTCTATCGGAGCACGGGGCCCATCGCCGGCTGACTCCCTGAGCGGCGCGAGCGCCAGCCGAAATTCCCCGCGATGGTGTCTAGGGCGCCCCGTGGAGGCTAGCCGCGTGCCAGACCACATGCTCGGCCATGAAGGTCGAGATGAAGAAGTACGAATGATCGTAACCCTCTTGCAGGCGAATGGTCGCAGTCATTCCCGCCGCATCGCAAGCATTTTGCAGCAGATCGGTCCTGAGCTGCTCTGCCAGAAAGGGATCGGCCGTGCCCTGGTCCACAAGCAGCCTGGGCAAGCGCCCTCCGTCCTCGATCAAGGCGCAGGCAACGTATTCCCGCCATCCATCCCTGTCAGGGCCGAGGTAGCCGGACAGCGCCTTTTCGCCCCATGGACAATTGAGGGTGCTAGCGATCGGTGCGAACGCACTGACCGAGCGAAATCGTCCCGGGTTGCGCAGCGCGATTGTCAGCGCTCCGTGCCCGCCCATTGAATGTCCGGTGATTCCCTGGCGCGTCATGTCGGCGGCAGGAAACTCTCGCGCAATCAGGTCTGGCAGCTCGTTTTCGATATAGCTGCGCATCCGGAAATTGGCCGACCATGGCGCCTGTGTCGCATCGACATAAAACCCCGCCCCCTGCCCTAAGTCGTATTCGTCGACGTTGGGCACATCCTCGCCTCGCGGCGAGGTGTCGGGCGCGATGAAGATGACTTTGTGTTCCGCACATGCCGCGCGGTATTCGCCCTTCTCCATCACATTGGCGTGGGTGCAGGTAAGCCCCGACAGGTACCACAGCACCGGCAGGCGCTCACCCGGCGCGTGATCGGGCACGAACACGGCGAACGTCATCGGTGTGCCGGTAACCCGTGAATGGTGGGTGTAAACGCCCTGGGTGCCGCCGTGGCTGCGAACGGCGCTCACCTGCTCCATCAGTACACCACCACGCTGCGGATGCTTTCCCCGGCATGCATCAGGTCGAAGCCCTTGTTGATCTCATCCAAGGTCAGCACGTGGGTAATCATCGGGTCGATGGCGATCTGGCCGTCCATGTACATGTCGACGATATTGGGCACGTCGGTGCGGCCCTTGGCACCGCCGAAAGCCGTGCCGCGCCAGTTGCGCCCGGTGACCAACTGGAACGGCCGGGTGGCAATTTCCTTCCCCGCTTCCGCCACGCCGATGATGATGCTGGTGCCCCAGCCGCGGTGGCAGCATTCCAGCGCGGTGCGCATGACTTCAGTATTGCCGGTGCAGTCGAAGCTGTAGTCTGCCCCGCCGTCGGTCAGTGCGGCAACCTGCGCGATGGTCTCATCGCGGCTCAGGCCCGCAGTGTTCAGGAAGTCAGTCATCCCGAACCGGCGGCCCCATTCCTCGCGATCCGGGTTGATGTCGATGCCGACGATCCTGCCTGCCCCGGCCAGCTTCGCGCCCTGGATCACGTTGAGCCCGATGCCGCCCAGCCCAAACACCGCAACGTTGTCACCCGGCTGAACCTTTGCCGTATTAATTACTGCGCCCACGCCGGTCGTCACTCCGCATCCGATGTAGCAACTGGACTGAAACGGGGCGTCCTGACGGATTTTAGCGACCGCGATCTCCGGCAGCACGGTGAAGTTCGAAAAGGTCGAACAGCCCATGTAGTGGTAGATCGTCTCGCCCTTGTAGCTGAACCGGCTGGTCCCATCGGGCATCACCCCCTTGCCCTGGGTGGCACGGATTGCCGTGCATAGATTGGTCTTGCCGCTGAGGCAGCTTTTGCACTGGCCGCATTCTGGCGTGTAGAGCGGAATGACGTGATCGCCGGGCTTCACGCTGGTCACGCCCGCGCCCACTTCTCGCACGATCCCGGCGCCTTCATGCCCCAGCACGCTCGGGAACAGCCCTTCGCTGTCGAGGCCGTCCAGGGTGTAGGCGTCGGTGTGGCAGATGCCGGTCGCCATAATCTCTACCAGCACCTCACCCGCCTTCGGCCCTTCGAGGTCGAGTTCAACGATCTCGAGCGGCTGCTTGGCCTCGAAAGCGACGGCGGCGCGGGTTTTCATGTAGCGTATCCTTGATCGGGCGGGTCCGCCGATGGCCTTGGCAACAACGCGCCCGCCCCGTCAACGCCGCAGCCCGCGCGGGCAAGCTTGCGCGGGCTACCCCGTTCCGGCTCTGCGAGGACCCGCGCCCCCGGCTGGAAGCGATTATTGATGGGTGTAGCCGATGATCGCCTTGGTCTCGAGGAACTCGGCAAACGCGTGATCACCCCATTCGCGTCCGTTGCCGCTCATCTTGTAGCCGCCAAAGGGGTCCATCATGCCTGGTGATGCACCGTTCAGGCTCACCTGACCCGCCCGCAACTTGGACGCCACCCGCCGCACTTCGTCCGGGTCGTTGCCGGACACGTACGCAGCCAGCCCGTACTCGGTATCGTTGCCGACCTGAATGGCTTCCTCCACGGTCTCGTAGCCCACGATCGATACTACCGGCCCGAAGATTTCCTCGCGCGCGATGGTCATATCGTTGGTCACGTTGGCGAATACCGTCGGCTTGACGTAATACCCCTTGTCCAGGCTCTCCGGACGGCCGGGCCCACCAGCAACCAGGGTCGCGCCCTCCTCGATCCCTTTTTGGATCAGGCTCTGGATCTTGTTGAACTGCACCTCGGAGACGACCGGCCCCATCTTCGCATTGCCATTGGGGTCGCCGACATCATGCGCCTCGACGGTAGCCTTGGCGATCGCGATCGCCTCGTCCATCTTGCCGTGCGGGACGAGCATGCGGGTGGGTGCGTTGCACGACTGGCCGGAGTTGACCATCACCGATGCGATGCCGCCGCCCACTGCCTTCTGATAGTCTGCATTCTCAAGAATGATGTTCGGGCTCTTGCCGCCCAATTCCTGATGGACCCGCTTGACCGTCGCCGCAGCGTTCTTGGCGACTTCGATGCCGGCGCGGGTGGAACCGGTGAACGACACCATGTCGACCCCGGGATGCGAACTGATCGCCGCGCCTACCGTAGGGCCATCGCCGTTGACCATGTTGAACACCCCTGCCGGAACGCCTGCCGCATCGAGGATCTCGGTCCAGATGTAGCCGCTGTAAGGCGCCACTTCCGATGGTTTGAGCACCATCGTGCAGCCCGTCGCCAGTGCCGGCGCGACCTTGGTCGCGATCTGGTTGACCGGCCAGTTCCACGGGGTGATGAAGCCACACACGCCGATCGGCTCCTTGGCCAGCCGGGTAGCGCCGCGATCTTCTTCGAACTTGTAGGTCTTCAGGATCTCGATAGCGGTCTGCAAATGGCCCACGCCCATTGCCGCCTGCGCGCGCTGGGCGAGCCAGGATGGCGCGCCCATCTCCTCGGTGATCGCCTTGGCCATGTCGTCGTATCGCTTCTTATATTCGGCGACAATCCGCTCCATCACCTCGATGCGTTCTTCACGCGAAGTGCACGACCAGGTTTCGGATGCCTTGCGGGCGGCCTTCACCGCGCGATCGACATCTTCCGCAGAACCCATCGAGATATGGCCGCATACCTCTTCGGTCGCCGGGTTGATCACGTCGAGTGTCTTGGGAGAGACCGGATCGACCCACTGTCCGCCGATGTAGAACTGCAGATATTCGCGCATGATCAATCCTTGCCGTTGGCGACTGCGGGGCAGCCGAGAGGTCTTGCATACCATCTATGCGCTTGGGGACGCATCGCAAGATGCGATGAGAGCGGTCGCTCCCGACCCGAGGCAAACGCCCTCGCGGGCCCGGATTATGCGGCTTGGCACAACCGCGGAACCTCCCCGCACATCCGGAATTGCGTTGCAGAGATTTGATCACAGGAGGTCACCATGCCGACAGCAAGCTTTGAAACACCCGATGCCGATGACGTCGATATCGATTCCGACGAAGTCGTCCAGCTGACACCCGGGGAGGAAGAAGGCACCACCGTGATCGAGCTGGAGGACGGCAGCGAAGTGATCGTCGTCGCTACCCAGCTGGAGGTCGCCGCCGAACTCGGCCTCAACCCGCTTGAGTATGTGAGCCCGGAGGACGACGACGAGTCGCTGGAGGACCTGGTGGAAGATGCGGATGAGGATGCGGAGGAATAGCAACAATGCTCAACGTCAATCACGCCAGTTGCGAGGAACTGGACAGTCTCGACGGCTTGAAGGGGCACGGCTTTGAGATCGTCCGCTATCGCGATGAACGCGGGCACTTCGATAGCCTGCGACAGCTGAATGAGGTGCCAGGGCTGTCCGGCAAGATCGACCGCCAGACACTCGCGAAGCTGACGGTGTAGCGGCTTGGCGAGCCACCGACAACGACCCCAGGCGCGGAACAACCATGTCGGGTCTGCGTCTTTCTGAAAAAGGAGATTACTTGATGTTGGGCAAGATCATTGGCGGCGTCCTTGGCGCGAAGGCCGCTAAACACACGCGCGGTGCCAACGAATCCGGCGGGGCGCTGGTCGGGATCGCATCCGTCGCGCTTGCCCGCCGTTTTGGCATCCCGGGAATGATCGCGGCAGCAGCCGGCGGATACGCGCTTAAGAAATATTCGGAGCGCAAGAAGGCGGTTGACGATAGCGGGACGAAGACCGGTCCGGCCAGGGTCTAATTCATCCCTGCCATCGAGGATTGGATCGCGCCAGATCATCCGTCCCTAATCTTCTCCCACGGGCCGGCCTCCAGTGTTTGAGAACAAAACTGATGTTTGTGCATTAGTCATACAAGCTCGCGCGCGTTGAAGACTTTCGCCAGTCGTTCTTCGCTATCAGGCCAATGCGCGCAATCTCAGGCTTACGCGAACATTTAGTCCGGGCCAATAAACAGGGGATCTGCCATGACGACGCGATTGAGCCACGGGGTGCCCCGCCGGGGACCTGCGGTCCTGTTTGCGACGAGCTTGCCCCTGTTTCTGGGGACATGGCTGAGCGACTGGGCCTATTCGAACACCTTCAACATCCAATGGAGCAACTTCGCCTCCTGGCTGAACGCGGGCGCGCTGGTGATCGTCGGTCTTGCGCTCGCCTGGTCGCTCGTCTCGGCTCTCCTGCCTGCCTCGTCCGGACGCAGGCCGTGGATCTTTGTCGCGGTGGTAGTTGGTGTGTTCGTCCTTGGGTTCATCAACGCGCTGGTTCACGCGAAGGATGCCTGGGCTACGATGCCAGCCGGGTTGATCCTGTCCGTTCTGGTATTCCTGCTGGCCTGCGCGGCAGTTTGGCTTGGCTTCAGCGCGCGGAAAAGGGAGGTTGCACGATGACCGGTAAGATCCTTCTGGCGGCAGCCGCGCTCGCCCTGATGTCCGGATGCGGACGCGAGGAGGAGGTCGACCAGTACGGCGCGACCCCTACCCTGCCCGAAGCAAACCGTGGCCTGCTCCCCAGCATGACCATCGCCGATCCCGCCGGGTGGGGCGATCGAAGGCCAGTGGTGCCTTCAGGGTATCAGATCGCTGCAATCGCCACCGACCTCAAGATCCCGCGTCAGTCGCTGGTCCTTCCCAATGGCGACATCCTGGTGGCCGAGGGGAAAGGCGGCGGCGACGCACCCGTCATGCGGCCGAAGGATATGATCGCCGGCTTCATCAAGAAGAAGGGCACCAGTTCGGTCAAAGGCGGCGACCGGCTCACGTTGTTGCGCGATGCAGACGGCGACGGCGTGTATGAGGGGCGGACTGTCTTTGCCGAAAAGCTCAATGCCCCATATGGCCTCGCGCTGATCGGCAACCGGTTGTTCGTCGCCAATCAGGACGCGCTGGTCTATTTCGATTACCAACCCGGCCAGACGCGCGCGGACCGGGCGCCGGTCCTGCTCACAAAGCTGCCGGCCGAAATCAACCATCACTGGACCAAGGCGCTAGCCGCCAGCGCCGATGGCCGCTTCCTGTATGTCGGCATCGGGTCGAACAGCAACATCGGCGAGCGTGGCATGGCGGTTGAGGAAGAACGCGCCATGGTGTGGGAAGTGGACGTCGAGACCGGTGCCTCGCGCCGATTTGCGACCGGCCTCAGGAACCCGACCGCGCTGGCGGTGCAGCCAGGGATCGGCGAATTGTGGGCCGTGGTGAACGAACGTGACGAGCTGGGCGCAAATCTGGTGCCCGACTACCTTACGTCGGTGCGGCAAGGCGCATTTTACGGGTGGCCTTATGCTTACTGGGGCAGCAACCCCGATCGGCGTGTGCAGCCCTTCAAGGAAGAGATGGTCGGCAAGACGGTACGGCCGGACTACAGTCTGGGGTCACATACCGCGCCGCTGGGCCTTGCATTCTCGACCGCAGCGATGGGCGGGCCCTTCGCCGAAGGTGCTTTCGTCGGGATGCACGGTAGCTGGAACCGCGAGGTCCCGGTCGGATACAAGGTCGTATTCGTTCCCTTTCGCGGCGGACACCCAGCCGGAAAGCCAGTCGACGTAGTGACCGGTTTCCAGGCGGATGGGAAAACGTTCGGGCGTCCGGTCGGGGTTACCGTCGATCCGCGCGGGGCACTGATCGTCGCCGACGACCTGTCCAACACGTTGTGGCGGGTCACCCCTACCAGTCCATCGGGAGCGCGTCCGGCGCCAGCGGACCTGTGAACGCCTCAGCGGCGCCGGCGTGGGCACCTTACTGCGGCGCCGCGCCGGTGCCGGCCGAGTTGCTGGCGCGCTGGAATTTCGATCCGATCCTGCTTGCAGGCTTGTCACTTGCGGCATTCGTCACATGGCGATGGAGCGACCGGCGTGCCCACGCTGGAACGGCTATTGCGCTCTCCATGATACTGTTCGTCTCGCCGTTCTGCGCGCTGAGTTCCGCGCTGTTCTCTGCTCGCGTGACGCACCATGTGGTCCTGACCGCACTCGTTGCGCCTTTACTGGTGTACGCCTTGCCAGTGCGCATCAAGCGCTGGCGCGGCAGCCTGGCGTTCTGGACTGGCGTTCACGCCCTCACCTTCTGGCTGTGGCACGCTCCGCCGATGTATGAAGCGGCGTTGTCGAGTGACGCGACATACTGGGCGATGCAGTTGACCCTGCTGGGCACGGCTGTCGGGTTCTGGAGTGCAGTGCGCCGCGCGGGCGGGCTGTCGGCGGTCGCGGCGTTGCTGGTCAGCACGGTGCAGATGGGCCTGCTCGGGGCGCTCATCACCTTTGCACGCGGACCGCTTTTTGCGCCGCACTATTTCACCACCGCGTCTTGGGGGTACACGCCGCTGCAGGATCAGCAATTGGCCGGGCTGATCATGTGGGCCCCCTCGGCCGCTCTGTATCTTGCGGCCGCGCTGTGGGTGGCGGGACGCTGGATGGCGCGCGAAGATCGCGAGATCGCCGCGTGATCGATCGCCTTCGCGCCTGGGGTAACAGCTACACCCGGCGCGGGCGATACTCACCCGTCGGGATCGCGTTTCACTGGATCATGGCTGCACTGGTGCTGTTCCAGATCGGTTGGGGCTTCTGGACCGACTGGATGATGCCGGGAGGCGACAAGGTCGCGGCATATCAGGTGCACAGCGCGGCGGGCTTACCGGTTTTGCTGCTTGCTGTCGGCAGGATCGGATGGCGCATACTGATCACTGATCCCTACAACGATGCCGACACGCAAGGCGTACAGACCCAGATCGCGCATGTGACGGCGATGCTGTTCTATTTGACGTTTTTTACCTTGCCGCTGTCGGGCTGGATGATGTGGTCCGCGATCGCCCCGCCCGGTCCGCTGTATCTCGCCGGCGTCGTGCCGTGGCCGCAGCTCCCGTTCGCATCGCTTGACCCGCGGATCGCGTTCGTGATCCTCGACCTTGCGGAAGACGTTCACACCGCGTCGGTCATTCTGCTGCTCTTGCTGATTCCGGCACATGTAGGGGCGGCCCTGAAGCATCACTTCTGGGATCGGCACGATGTGCTGCGCGGGATGCTGCCGGAGATTCCGGATTGGCAGGACGACCGTCAAGGCGCGCGGCATACGCCGTCACCGCCCGGGCCTCGGCGGGAGTCAGAAGCTGGCTGATCCGCATCATCACCGCGCCGGGATCAGTGCGCCGACGTCCCGTGCGCCACTGGTCCATCTGCTCGCCCAGGTAAGCTTCGCTTTGGCCTGCGAGTGGCGGGTTGGCAGGGCCGATCCCCGCCCCGCCGGACCCATGGCAGCTGGCGCACGATGGCAGCCCGCGCGCTGGATCGCCGCGGTGATAAAGCGCAGCGCCTTCGGGGCCAGCGGTGCCAGTCGCGGGCACATTGAACGGAAGGTTCGCGTAATGGATGGAGACCGAGACGCGTTCGCGCTCGCTCAACCGCCCGGCGATCCAGGCCATCTGCGGATGGTACCGCTGCCCTTCCGCGTAAGCGCCCAATTGTCGTTCAAGATATCCGGCATCGAGCCCTGCCAGTCGGGGAGCGCCCGCCCCGTCGCCCTGCCCCTGGAGGCCGTGACAGGTGACGCACGCATTGGCAGCACCCGCGCCGGCCCCGCTCAACGCCACCAACTCGCCAGTCGCGGCAAATCGATCGAGCGAAGTGATATCCGCAGCCGTGCAGCCAGTCAGCGACGCGGTCGTCAGGCAAAGGGTCAGCGAGCGTCGCAGCATTTCAACCGCTCAACCAGCCGGCCCAACAGGGGGTTCCGGCTGGCGCTGCTGTCGTTGACGATTGTCAGTTGCAAACCTCCGCCAGATGATCGCCAGGCCATGCCAGGCGCCCATGCGCAAGCAGGCTTGCAGGTCATAGAGCGCGTGGGCTGCGGCAGTTGCCACGTGATCCCCGGCGTCGACTGGCCCAAGGGAACTGTCGGACCCGCATTGGGCGGCCTTGCCAACCGGGCGTTGATCGCGGGACAGCTCCCCAATCGGCCCGATCTCCTGGCAGCATATATCCAGAACGCGCCGGCGCTTGTACCAGGATCAGGCATGCCGGCGATGCCCGTCAGCGCCGACGATGCGCGCGACGTGGCTGCGTATCTTTACGAAAAGGGGCAACGCTGAATGTTCGAAGGCTGGCCTCCTCCGATTCTCGACCCTGCCGGTCCGTATGCAGGATCGGTCACGCTGCTCAGCTGGATCCTGTTCGCCATGGGCGCTGTCGTCCTGCTCGTGGTGCTGGCCGCGCTCTACGTGGCGTTGTTCGGTCGCCGCTCCCTCCAGGAAAAACTGGGCGGCAAGTCGGTCATCTGGGTCGGCGGGATTGCCTTCCCGCTGGTCGTCCTGACAGCATTGCTGGTCTATGGCTTGTCGCTGACGAGCCATCTGTCGGACGACATCAGGGGGGATGAGCTGCGCGTACGCATCACCGGCGAGATGTGGTGGTGGCGGGTCGCCTATCTCGACGAAGGCGGCAACGCCGTCATTCACGATGCCAACGAGCTTCACATCCCCGCCGGGGAACCGGTGGTGCTGGAACTGGAATCCGGCGACGTGATCCACAGCTTCTGGGTGCCGCGACTGTCGGGCAAGCTCGACATGATCCCCGGCCGGCGCAACCTGATGCGCATTCAAGCGGACGCTCCCGGCACGTTCGGCGGACAATGTGCCGAGTTCTGCGGTGGTCCACACGCCCTCATGGGCTTCACCGTGATCGCGCACCCGCCCGAACGGTTCGCGCAGATGATGCAGGCGCGCAGGATGCGCGAGACCGCGCCACAAACCGCGACAATACCGGGGGCCAGGCTGTTTCAGGACGCAGGTTGTGCCGCGTGCCATCGGATCGCCGGAACCGCGGCGAACGGTCTGGCGGGACCGGACCTCACCTACATGGGCGCGCGGGGATCGGTGGGGGCCGGAATCCTGCAAAACCACCGCGGAACCTTGATGGGCTGGATCGGCAACAGCCAGGCGATCAAGCCTAACAACCGCATGCCGCCCTACACGATGCTGTCGAGCGATCAGCTGACCGAGCTGGCCCAGTATCTGGAAGCGCAGAAGTGAAGTCCGAAACTGGCTTCGACCCGGCGCTGTACGATCGCTTCCCAACCACGGGGCCGCGTCCCGCAGGCGAGCTGGAGCAGCTGGAAAAAGTCTGGGCCGCGCCCACCGGTTGGGCGCGGCTGACGATCGTCAACAACAACTACGTCGGCGTGTGGTATGTGGCCGCCGCGTTCCTGTTCTTTCTGCTGGCCGGCGTTCTTGCGCTGGTCATGCGCGCACAACTCGCGCTGCCGATGCTGGGAATTCTGCCACAGGAAACCTACAACCAGTTCTTCACCATGCACGGCACGGTGATGATGTTCCTGTTCGCTGTCCCTATCATGGAAGCGATCGGGGTGATGCTGCTGCCGCAGATGCTGGCCGCACGGGACCTGCCATTTCCGCGCCTCTCGGCATATGCTTTCTGGGCATACCTGATCGGCGGGCTGTGCTTCTTTGCCTCGATCTTCGTCGGACTGGCGCCGAACGGCGGCTGGTTCATGTACCCCCCGCTCACCAGCATGACGTACTCGCCCGGCATCAATGCCGATTTCTGGTTGCTGGGCATCGGCTTCATCGAAATCTCGGCGATCGCGGGTGCGATCGAGATTCTTGTGGGGGTGCTCAAGACCCGGGCGCCGGGGATGACGTTGGCGCGCATGCCGCTGTTCGCCTGGGCGATGCTGGTGTTCGCGGGCATGATCCTGATCGCCTTCCCAGCGGTGATCCTGGCCACCTTGCTGCTGGAAATGGAACGGGCGCTCAACTGGCCGTTTTTCGACGCCGCGCGCGGCGGCGATCCGATGCTGTGGCAGCACCTGTTCTGGTTCTTCGGGCATCCGGAAGTGTACATCATCTTCCTGCCTGCGGCGGGGCTGGTTTCGATGATGGTCGCCAATCTCGCGAAGACCGAACTGGTGGGATACCAGCTCATCGTGCTCGCCTTGCTGGCCACGGGCTTCATCAGCTTTGGCGTCTGGGCCCACCACATGTTCGCGACCGGCATGCCGAGCCTGTCCGTGGGCTTCTTTTCGGCGGCTAGCATGGCCGTCAGCCTGCCGGCCGGTATTCAGGTATTCAGCTGGATCGCGACGCTCGCGATCGGCCGGGCCGTCCACAACACGCCGACCCTGTTCCTGGTGGGCGGGATCGTGACGTTCGTCATGGGCGGGCTGACCGGCGTGATGGTGGCGATGGTGCCCTTCGACTGGCAGGCGCACGACACGCACTTCATCGTCGCGCACCTGCATTACGTGCTGATCGGCGGGGCGGTGTTCCCGGTCTTCGCGGCATTCTATTACTGGTTCGGGATGACCAGCCGGCGCGCGCTGTCGGAGCGGCTGGGCAAGTGGGTGTTCTGGCTGATGTTCGCCGGAATGCAAATCACTTTTCTGCCGATGCACCTGACCGGACTTATGGGAATGCCGCGCCGCGTCTACACGTATCTGCCGGGCATGGAGTGGGAATGGACCAACCTCATCTCCACCGCAGGGGCATTCGTCCTGGGTGCGGGCGTGGCTGTCTTCCTGGTGGATCTGGCGCGCAACTTTCGCTTCACGGTCGAAGATGACGTGGGCAACGTGTACGGCGGGGGCACGCTGGAATGGTTGCCGACGGGTCTTTACTCCAGCCGCAGCATCCCGGTGGTGAAAAGCCGCACACCGCTGTGGGACGATCCCGACCTCGCCGACGATGTCGAACAGGGGCGATACTTCCTCCCCAATTCCGTCACGGGCTTGCGGGAAACGCTGATCACGAGCCCCGTGCGGGCCGAGCCGCAATACCTCCAGATCATGATGGGCCCATCGGTCTGGCCGCTCGCCGCGGCCGCGTTCACGGCCGGCTTCTTCCTGCTGCTGACCGTTCAGGCCTACGTGCCGTCGATCATCTGCCTTCCGTTGGCGACGTTCGCGATCCTGCGCTGGCTGTGGGACACCGATCGGCCGGTCGAAACCAAGGAAGTCGATGTCGGTGCCGGTATCATGCTGCCGACGTATCGCACCGGCCCTAGCAGCCACGGCTGGTGGGCCATCGTCTGCGTGCTGGTGGTCGCAGCGATGGTCTTCCTGATGGCGGTGTTCGGCTACCTGTTCGTGTACGGCGTACATCCCAGCTTCTGGGCCCCACCGACCGAACGCTGGTGGGCAGTCCCGATCGCGGCGTTGTACGCTGCGGGCGGATTGCTGCTGATCCTTGCGCGCTGGTTGCTGCCGCGCGAAAAATCGACCTTGTGGAGCCCCACCGCCGCCGTCCTGTTCGCTGCCGTGTTCCTGACGGGCGCGTTCGCGGTCGACTGGTTCACCTGGCAGGCGCAGGGGTTTGACCCCGAACTCACCTCGCAAGGTGCGTTCTCACATGCGTTCCTGGCCCTCCAGGGGTTCCTGATCGCGGTCGGTCTGCTCATGGCCGGTTACCTCGCGGCACGCACGAGCCGCAACCTGGTGAGCCGTCCCGCCAACACTACCTTCGATGTCGTGTGTCTCTTTCTCGGATACACAGCGGCACAAGGCGCCGCGACTGCCATTCTGATGCGCATCGTCCCGCTCGGTGCGGCGTGAGAGCGTGGGTGAGAATGCTGAGTGGTCCGCTCTTTTGGGCGGCGCAGTTCTCCGGCGCGTATATCATCGCCAGCGTGTTCCCCGGGACCGAAATCGCGCGATGGCTGGTCGGGTTGCTGACGATTGCCTGTGGCGCAGCGGCCGGGTTGCTCTTGATCAACGTGCTCAGACAACGGCGAGCGGACGCCGACGCGTTCGACACCTGGGTGTCCGGTATCGCCGGGATGGGGCAGGCGCTCGCAATCGTGGCCATCGCCTATCAGGGTTTGCCCGCCCTGCTATCGTGACCAACTGGGCCGGGACCACGCGCGACGCGTCTTGGACATGTCGCCTTGTGTAAGAAACGCCACCTTAGAAGCAGACTTTCGGGCCGCAGGTACATAAAGGAGCCGCGCTGCTTCGAACTCACTTCGAGGTGAAGCCTCAGAATATGACCGGTGAACGACCCAGATGGCCCGCAAGCATCCCAAACATGGCCCTTATGAGGACCCCGCACAGGAGGATGACCAGGTACCCTCGGTCGCACCGTGCTGGCTGTGCGGGCGCACGCTGGGCAAGGCGATCGTCTGGCACCATCCCGTGCCCAAGAGCCGGGGCGGGCGCGAAGTCGTGCCTATGCATCCGATCTGCCAGCAGACGCTGATCGCCAACTTCACCAATTCGGAGCTGCAGCGCCACGCCCTTGATGTGGACGCGATCCTCGCCGCCCCCAACATGCGCAAATTCGTGGACTGGGTGGACAAGAAGGATCCGGATTTCAACGCCAGCCCATCCAAGAAGCAGCGTTGAGCGGGCCGACTGCCGTGCATACGAAACAGCCCTTCCCCACGATCCGCGTTGCCGCCCTCTACTGCTTTGCCCGGCTCGATGCGTCCAGCGCGCTGCGGGAAGAGCTGGAAACGCTGTGCCGCGCGCAAGGCGTAAAGGGCACGCTGCTCCTGGCTTCCGAGGGAATCAACGGCACGATCGCCGGACCTATGGAAGGCGTCGACCACGTGCTGGGTCGCATCCGCAGCTGGCCCGGCTTTGCGGAAATGGAGGTCAAATTCTCCGCCGCGTCGATCATGCCGTTCCACCGTCTGAAGGTCCGTCTGAAGGCAGAAATCGTCACGATGGGACAGCCCGGGATCGATCCGGTGAGGGGCGCCGGAACCTATGTGGCGCCTGGCGACTGGAACGACCTGATTGACGATCCCGATACGATCGTCATCGACACGCGCAATGCATACGAAGTTGCGGTGGGCTCCTTTGCCGGCGCTGTCGATCCTGGCACTTCGTCCTTCCGCGAATTCCCCGAGTGGTTCCGCAATGAACGGCATCGCCTGCTCGGTTCCGGGAAGCGGCCCCGGGTGGCCATGTTCTGCACCGGGGGAATCCGCTGCGAAAAGGCGTCAGCATTCCTCAAGCGAGAGGGGGTCGACGAGGTCTTCCATCTCAAGGGCGGCGTCCTCGCCTATCTGGAGCATGTCCCGGCAACGGATAGTCGCTGGCACGGCGAATGTTTCGTTTTCGATCAGCGAGTGGCGGTGGGACACGGACTTGCGCCGGGCACGCACAGCTTGTGCTTCGCCTGTCGCCGGCCGGTCGCTCCTGAAGACCTGGCTTCCCCCTTGTACGAAGCGGGAGCGAGTTGCCCGGCGTGCCACGATGAACGGGACGAGCAGCAAAGGGCGTCCTATCGGGAGCGACATCGGCAGGAACAGCAGGCGGCCCTACAGGGACGGGCCCACGTCGGCGCTGTCTTGCGGAAATCGGGCGAAGGCCCCGATGGTTGAGCCGATCCTCTACAGCTTTCGCCGGTGTCCCTACGCCATCCGGGCACGGCTCGCGCTCGCCATCAGCGAGACGCCCTACACACTCCGCGAAGTGAAGCTCGCTCACAAGCCGGACGCCATGTTGGCTGCATCACCCAAAGGGACAGTCCCGGTGCTCGTGCTCGAAGACGGCACCGTCATCGACGAGAGCCTGTCGATCATGCACTGGGCGCTGGCGCGACATGATCCCGCCGGTTGGCTTGCACGCGACGATGCCGCGCTGATTGCGCGCATCGACGGCCAGTTCAAGCATGCGCTCGATCGCTACAAATATCCCGACCGCTACGATTCCGATCCGCTCCCCCATCGTGATTGGGCGATGGATATCCTGTTTGAACTCGACGCTCGGCTAGCCCCCGCAGGGCAGTTGTGCGGACCGGAGCCCGGCCTTGCGGATGCAGCCATCACGCCCTTCGTCCGGCAGTTCGCGGCGGTCGACCGCGAGTGGTTCTTGGGCCAGCCGCTTCACCATCTGCACGCCTGGTTGGAGGAGCACATCGCCTCGCCCCTCTTTCAGACGGTCATGGTCCGCTCAGCGCCCTGGATACCCGAGGAAAGCGGTGTCCCATGAGCGTCGCATTCCGCCGGGATAGCGACGAAGAGCACCTGGAGCCCAAGTTTGAGCTGCCCGTCCCGGCCGGTCCAAACTGGGTGACGGCGCGCGGTCTTGAGCTGATCGGGGAGACCGTCAGGCGTCTTCAGCAAGAGCTCGCGCTCGCGACCGAAGACGCGAAGATTGCCGCGATCAAGCGCGACCTGCGCTATTGGCAAGCGCGGCAAATCACCGCTGAAGTGCAGCCTCCGGCTAGCGGTGATAAAGTCGAATTCGGCGTCACCGCGCACCTGCTGATCCACGGAAGGTCAAAACACTTCGGGATCGTGGGCGACGATGAAGCCGACCCGGCGTCGGGGACGATTTCGTTCAAGGCACCGTTGGCGCAAGCGATCCTGGGGGCCGAGGTGGGGGACCTTCTGCCACTCGGGGACACCGATGACGCGATCGAGATCAGCGCGATCGTACTTGCACCAATAACGAGCGGCTAGCCGTGAGCTGAATTGGCCCCGTCACGAGGACCAGCGGACAGCCTCGGCCACGCTCGCCCACCCCCCAGCTGCTGGGCGAGAACTCGCCACCGAAGGCCGTACCGCTAGAGGACGTCAGCTCGCGGAATAGGCAACCATGTCACGCTGCAATGTGCGACCCGCGAGGAGGTAATGCAGCGCAGCCCAGCCATAACCGCCACAGAAGATGACGATCGACCACTGCAAACCGCGCGCCTCGGCGCTGGCGCAGGCATTGGCCGCTTGCAGCTCCGCCCCGCCGAGCAGTGCCTTGGCGTCCGCCGACATGGAAAGTAGCGGCTTGCACGCCTCCAGGGTCAGGCCAAGGCCCGCGCCATCGAGGAACACCGTCTTCAGGAAAGTGGACAACACGCCGATCAACGGCGGTCCCAGACCATAGCCGAGCAAATTCACCACGAACAACGTGATCGCGACCGAGGTGGCGCGCATTCGGCTGTCGACCACCCCGCCCGATACCGCATACATCGGCCCCAGGTAGAAATAGTGGATCATGGCGGCGATCATCAACGCCGGGACCGCCAGCCACAGGTTCTCCATCAGGAAGCCGAAAGCATAAAGCGGGACCGAAGCAGCCATGCCAACGGCCGGTAGCCACGACAGCGAATTGGGATGCCGTTTGGCCATTTTGTCAGCCAGCCAGCCGGACGCGAACACGCCAATCGCAGCCATGATGCCCAGAACGATGCCGTAGAGCAGAGACGCTTCCTGGATCGACAAGCCATGCGTGCGGAGCAGGAACGACGTGGTGAACTGCCCGACGCCATACCCCACGAACGAGGCGAGCGTCGCGCCGAACACCACATGGCGGTAAGCAGGCTTCTTGCTGAGAACGGCCAGGGCGTCCTTGAAGCTGCTTTTTTCCAGACCCTGTAGCGCGGCCGGATCGGTATAGCCTCGGGGCGGCTCCTTGATGGTGCGCCAGACGATCAGCGATATGAGCAGCCCCGGCAGGCCGACCACCACGAATGCGATGCGCCAGCCTTCCACCTGCGACCAATCGAGATCGCCGAACAGAAATCCCAAGCCGACCGAATTGATCCAGGCGCCAAACTGCGCGCCTTCGAGGCCTGCCAGCTGACCGCCGAAGATGGATGCGAGCATGCCCCCCAGCGGCACACCGAGGGCATAGACCGACACGGCGGTCGCGCGGCTGGACGGCTTGAAGTAATCCGCGATCAGCGATTGAGCGGGCGGCGTGCATCCTGCTTCACCGATGCTGACCCCGACCCTGAACAGGAACAACATCGTGAACGACATGGCAAAGCCGCACAGCGCGGTGAACAGGCTCCAGACGGCGGTCGCGAGCGCGATGATGACCACGCGATTGTACCGCTCCGCGCCGCGCGCGATCGGGATGCCGATGAAGGTGTACAACACCGCGAAAGCCGGACCGCCGAGCAAACCCATCTGCCAGTCTTCCAGACCGAAGGTGAGCTTGATCGGTTCAGTCAGGATGTTGACGATCGTGCGATCGATGAAGTTGAAAATGTAGACGATGAGCAACGCGCTGAGCACGTAAGCGCGATAGCTTGCCGAGCCGAAACCTTCAGACGCGGGAACCGCATTCGCCGGCGCGTTTATGGTCGTTTCGGCCATCTATCTTCCCAAGCAGTTCCGTCGATGCCGATCGTGAATTGGACCCTGCCCCGGCATCGCAGATTTATGTCGTTGGCGGCATCCTCTGAGAATTCGCATCAGAGGTAAAGCCCATCTGTCGCAATACGTGCTTTGCCAACAGGACGGGGCTAACGCATTCCACTCACTGGTGGCCGGCCTCGCCGAACCGGACCCGCCTATTACGTTTCCATGGTGCCCCAGAAATGCAGAGGGCCCCGCCATTGGCAGAGCCCTCCGTATGCAATGGATCCTACCACCTGGCCCCTTTGGCCAATCGGCCGAGACCAGGCAGACTGGATACGACCTAGAACCCTTGAGACACCGAGATCTTGGCAGTGAAGCCGAGCGGGCTCGCGGTGAACGGGTCGTAGTTCTGATCAAGGCGAGCGAACGGCGGTTCCTCGTCCAGAATGTTCTGCAGGGCCACCGCGATAGTCGTCCGAGTGGGCAGGACGAGCCGGTATGTCGCATCGACCGTGGTGAACGCGCCGATCTCCTTGCCGGTGGTGACCGAAGCTCCCGCAAGTGCGCCGGTATTCGGACCGAAGATCGAAGCGCCGCGTTGGTCGGTGTAACCGTCGATGTAGTTCACCTGCAGCCGCAGCGAGTGATTGCCGAAGTCGCCCTGGAGGTAGGCGTTGCCCTTCCACTCAGGCAGGGGATAGGCAGTCGTTTGATAATTCAGCAGACCCACCGCGTCGAAAGCTGGCTGCACCAAGATGCCTTCAACAAACACGTCGTTGGTCTTGTATTCGATCACATAGGTGCCTGCGACGCCCGCGGTAACGGCCCCGTCACCGCCGAAGGGAAGGTTGTAGGACGCCTGGAAATCGATGCCCGAGGTCCGCAGACCCGCGCTGTTGACGATCTGCGTCCGCAGGCGCTGCACGAAGCCAATTCCACAACCTTGGCCGGTGAAGGTGAAACGATCGCGCAACGCCGCGTAGGCAGGGTTGTTGCAGTTGTCGGCACCCGTCGTTCCGAACAGGGCACTAAGGATACCCTGCACCGGCTCGCCTTCGATCTGATCCTTCACATCGTAACGGAAATAATCGACGCTGGCGTTGAACCGATCAGTGTCGATCAGCACGCCTGCGTTGTAGGTGGTTGCGGATTCGGGGGTCAGGTTCGGATTGCCGCCCACGTCGACCGCGCGGAACGACGAACCGATGATCTGCAGCGAGGTGAGGTTGCCGCCCAGCTGCTGCGCCGGCGGTCCACGGAACGTGGTACCAATGCCGCCGCGAATGGCCAGCCAATCGGTCAGCTCAAACTTGGCGCGCGCCTGCGGATCGAAGGTCGATCCGACGTTGCCGCCGTAATCCTCGAACCGGGCGGCCAACTGCAGCTGCAGCCGGTCGAAGATCGGCAGCTGAAGTTCGGCAAAGGCTGCCTTGACGTCGCCGGTCGAACGGCCGGGCCGGTTGGTGCCAAGGAAGCCCAAGGCTCCGGTCTCCTGCGCGCACACCGCGTTGGGATCGAGCGGCGAGCCCGGGCAAGGGAAAAAGTCGAGGTTGCTGACCGCGTTGTAGTCGCGGCTGTACCAGTTTTTCCGGTACTGCGCGCCGATCGCGAACCCGATCTCGCCGCCGGGCAGCGTGATGCCGCTCTGCCCCGACAGAACCGCATCTGCCACGAACAGACGGGTCACCGCGCGCGTGCCGGTGCTCTGGAAGAAGTTGTCGAACGTGGCGACGTCATTGATCAGGCCCGCGCCCGGAGTCGTGGACAACCCGTTGGTCGGGCGAGCGCCGGCGTAGTTGGGATTGACGTCCCCGGTGACCGGGTTGCCCTGCACCGCGGTCGAGAACGGATTGAAGAACGTACACCCGTTAGTGCCGGCGAGCGCCGCCTGCTGCGCCGCGGTCAGACCGACCCGCGACTGAGCGGACGCATAGGCGCAATTGGGCCCGCCGAAGCCTGCCAGCGCGTTCTGCAAGAGGTCGCCGAAGGTGTCGGTACCGCCGAAGAAGCGGTCATATTCGCTGTAGGTGGCAGTGGTGGTCAGGTCGAAGCGATCGCTCAGCCGGGTGCGGAATTCCGCGCTGACCATCACCTGATCCGACCTGCGCGGCGAGATTGCGGAGCCGCGATCATTCTGGCCCAGAGGATTTCCGCCGAGCAGCGCCGGGCGGAACAGCACCGGAAACGCGATCGCCGGTGCGAGCGGCGCACCCGTGGCACTGGTCAAGCAGCCGGCCGCCGCTCCGTAAGTGGCGCAATAATCGCGCAACGCGGGGGCATAGGTCGGGATCACGAATACACCGAGACCGGCGGCCTGGGCAGGCGTCAGAGTGCCGGCCGGCACGGCAGTCAGGCCGTTGGCGGCATAAGCCGATGGCGGCAGCGTGGGGAGATACGTCGGCGAAGTGGTGATCTGGGTTTCGGAGTGGCCCCACAGCGCGTTGAAGCGCAGCGTGCTGCTTTCACCGACATCGAATTCCAGATCGGCGAAGATCTGGAAGCGCTCTTCCGGCTCGACCAGATTGCCGAACAGTCCGTACTGGTTGAAGCAGCGGTCGGTGGGTACATTTACCACCCCTGTCGGGGTTGCCGTCGGCGTGAACGAGCCGGGCAGGCTCCGGAAGCCGCCCAGATCCTCGCAACCCAGGTCGCGGATGAAGTTCGCATTGCCGAAGTTTCGGCCGCTGACCGGATCGATGAACGGCACCCCGGTGCTGTTGAAGTCAAAGTTGCCGGGATTGCCACCGCCGGTGTAACCGCCTTGCGGATTCACCGGGTACGGCTGGATCACGAAATCGCGGTCGTTGGTCTCCAGCTCCGAACGGCGCTGGTAGCCCGCCGACAGGAACAGACGCAGGCCATCGACTTCCGTGCCGTAGCTGATGGCGCCGCCATAGTCGCCCTTCGACCCCTTGATATAACGATAGTCGCCCGACACCAGGAACCCGTCCTGATTGGTCTTTGTGATGAAGTTGACCACGCCGCCGATTGCATCGGACCCGTAGGTAGCGGCAGCGCCGTCCTTCAGTACCTCGATCCGGCCAATCGCCGCGGCCGGGATCAGATTGACGTCGACGATGGGAATGCCGCTGCCGCCCGACTGGACGATGCGCTTGCCGTTCAACAGGACCAGGGTGCGCTGCGGACCGAGGCCGCGCAGGTTGACCGAAGCCACGCCCTCGTTGCCCTGCGCGCGCGCGTCGAACTGGTTGGCGTCGCCGATGATGCCGTTGGATGTGGGCAGATTCTTGAGCAGATCGATCACGCTCGGCGAACCTTGCTTGGCAAGCTCTTCGCTGCTGATGACATCGATCGGCACCGGCGCCTGTTCACTGGACCCACGGATCAGCGTGCCGGTGACGACAATCTCGCGACCCGTCTGCTCTTCGGTGATCGGATCGTTTGCCGGAGTGGACTGCGAAATCTCGGGAGTGGCAGCCGGGCGGGTTTCACCGCTGTCCTGAGTGCCGACCTGGGCCAGTACCGGCTGCGCCAACGTAGCGATGCAAATCCCCGCACAGGCGCACGAGTGACGTAGAGTCCATTTGGTCATCGATCTCTCCCATTTACCGGCGTTCTCACGTAACCGCGGACACCGTTGTCGCGAATTCATGCTATTGAGAGAACGAAGTCAAGCGGCATCCCTCCTGTCTGGCTGGACGCGGGATTGATCGGGACTTTGTGTGTCACGAATGCACGCGTTAGAACGAGCACCGGGACTATCATTAAGTTACCGGCCAGAAGGCCACCGTCTCATGCGAGCGCTGCCAAGGTGGTCGCATTCACCGGAAAGAGCCGAAGAGCAGCACATTGACCGACTCCGATGAGTGGCCCTCCCTCCCCTTCGAACCCTGGAAGGACACCTGTGCAGCTTTGCACTTTTATGCGCAGATCGTCGGCAAGTATCGGCTCGCTCACACGCCGTGGGTCAATCATTCCTGGCACGCGACCCTCTACGTCAATGCTGACGGATTGACGACCGGGCTGATCGCTGACGGTCCGGGCGTTACCGTCCAGTTCGATCTTCAGCGCCAGCGGCTCATCGCCTCCTGTGCGACCGGAAAAAGCAGGGCATTTACGCTGGAGCCCATGACGGTCGCCGAGTTCGATTCAAGGTTCAAAACGGCCATCAGCACACTTGGCGGCTCGCCCGGGTATCACGGCTGCCCGAATGAACTGCCGGAGGTCATTCCGTTCGCCGATGACACCGCCGCTAGGCCATGGGATGCCGAGGCGGTCTCCAGGTTCCACCGCGCGCTGGTGCGGATCGATGCGGTCTTCAGCGAATTCCGCACGGGTTTTCTCGGCAAGGTCAGCCCGGTCCACTTGTTCTGGGGAAGCTTTGATCTGGCCGTGACACGCTTTTCCGGCCGGGCCGCGCCGTTGCACCCCGGCGGCATACCCAACCTACCCGATACGGTGACGCAGGAAGCCTACAGCCACGAGGTCAGCTCCGCCGGCTTCTGGCCCGGCGGGGGAGGTATCGACGAACCGTGCTTCTATTCCTACGCCTACCCCTCGCCCGCCGGCTTTTCGGGCCAGCCGGTGAAACCTGGAGGCGCACGATACGATCAGGATCTGGGCGAGTTCATCTTGCCTTACGAAGTGGTTTGTTCCGCGCCGAACCCCGGGGCCGCATTGCTGGATTTTCTGCACTCGACGTATGATGCGGCTGCGAAGCTGGCCGGGTGGAACGAGAACCTGACCTGCGCACTTGGCCAGAAAGGCGTCCCTCGTATCGTCAGATGATCGTACGGCCGCACGCGCTAAACGCGGTTCATTACACGCGCGTCCCGTCTTCGATCGGGAACGAACGAGCGGCTACGCGTGGGACGTGAGAGCTCCCGTGTTGGCTATGCTTGATTGAGCTGAGAGAAATCGCTCTCGCCGGCGCTCTCCAGAACCGCGCGTCGCAGAGTGTCGACGCGATCCCTGGAGACGCCCGCGATAGACATGGTCCCCCCGGCTACACCCAGGTGAACGGTGCCATAACCGTGCAGGCGCCCTAGCGGTCCCTGGCGAAATTCAAACGATTGCAGCTTTGCACGTGGTGCGATCGTTAGTCGGGGCGCGAGCCAGCCTCGTCGCGCCATTATCTGGCGCCGGTCCATGGCATAACCGCTGTGCCGCCAGCTTAACCAGCGTTCTCCTAAGAGAGCTGTGCTAAGGGCGACCGCTGCCACACCCAGAAGCGGGATGCCCACCGCGAGCGCCCACGCCATGCCGGCGGGGGCTAGCGCGGCTGCCAGCACCATGCCGTCGCGCCGATAAAGTGGAGACTGATGCTCCCAGCGTGTCGCTTCATCAGGCTTAGTAAAACCGGCAATCCGGGCGATGCGCCAAAGCTCCTCGAGCCGTCCGAACGGGGCCACGACGTGGCTCTCGGAGCCAGCATCTTGCGCCAGGCTGAGGAACGTCAGCGCATGCCACCCGAACCGGCGGCGCAGGATGCCGGTGCTGAGCCGCATGGCCTGCACCCGGTGTGTTGGCATGACCACATCGGTCCGCGTCAGCAGCCCGCGCCGTCGCCGCAAGCCGCGCTCGGTGTGTTCGAGTAGAAAACCCCACTCACGCAGCAACGTGCGCGTGAGGCCGGTCATGAAACCGACGATGACGAGCGACAGGAGGGCGAGCATCGCGGCGACCACCTGAAGCGTTCGGCCCAACCCCGATAACCAAGCGCTTTCCTCGGCCACCCGCTCTTGCCAACCGCGCCAGTCCCACATGTCGAACGGCAGCAGGAAATCGAACTGTTGCGTGACGCCGAACAGCACCGCGATGGCCGCCAGCGAGAATTCAAACAGGCCGAAGATCAGAATCCGGCGCGGGCCCATCGTGAAAAGGACCGTGGAATGCTCGGGCGGCGCTGCGGGAGCTGCCCCGCCGACGGGACCAGGTGGCGCTTGCGGATCCTTGCGCGCGCGGATGACCTTGCGAAGAGCCTCTCCGTCACCGGCCTTGAGGTAGGCAAGCGACACATCCTCATGGCCGCCGGTGCCCGTGTCGAACGTGACCTTCACCAGGCCCAACACCCGCGCCAATGGCCCTTGTTCGAGATTGATGTCGTGAATGCGGGTGTAAGGAACTGCCCGGGATGCGCGTGACAGCAGCCCGCTATCCACCCGCAGGTCATCGTCCCCGACCGTGAAGGTCAGGCGCCGCCATTTGAGAGCGGCTGTTCCGATGGTCAGAGCCAGCAACGCGAGAATGGCGGCGATGCCGATCCATAGGATCGTCGTCTCGTCCCGCATGACGAACAGGAGCGCCGCGAGGCCGGCGAGCGAATTCCGCAACCCGGAAATCGCCGACAGTACGATCCCGACCGGCGCGGTTCTTCGGGGCGCAGCGAATCCGGCGGCTGTGCCGGTCACCGCGTCTCGCGCTCGATATTCGCGCGGATCGCCTGGCGCATGGCAGCCGCGTCGTCGTGACCGAGGCCCGGCAGGTGGACCGAGGCGTTGTGGGTCCCCGCGGTGTGGACCGTCAGCGTGGCAAGGCCAAAAAGGCGCTCGAGCGGGCCTTGCCGGACGTCGATATGCTGAACCCGGCCAAACGGGACGGTGGTGTCGCTCCGCACCCAGAGCCCGCGCACGATCCGCAGGCGATTGCCCTCGACCGAGTAGCCGGTCGCACGGAACCGTCGGAGTGGCACCCGCGCAATCAGCACGGTCGCCACCATGAGCACTCCAATCAGACCTACCCCGCGCGGCAATAGACCCGTTGTCTCCAGCACGATTGCTCCGACGATGGCCGGCGCTACCGCAAGCGCAGTCTGGAGACGGAGGACCTTCAGGTGATGGGTGTGCAGCGCGGTAAGCGAGCCATCGGCCGCGACATCTTGATCGTTTTGGCCGCGAACGTCGGGAAGAACCTGTTCCATGTGTTATATATCGACAACACAGTCGGTCCGATCAAGGCCATTCTGGCTCCGCCGGA
The DNA here is from genome assembly GCF_004337455.1 of Parafrankia sp. BMG5.11. Lineage (NCBI taxonomy): Bacteria > Bacillati > Actinomycetota > Actinomycetes > Frankiales > Frankiaceae > Parafrankia > Parafrankia sp. BMG5.11. Next base: position 410,131 of record NZ_SJXI01000014.1, read on the forward strand.
AGCAAAGCGCCCGCGTGAAGCGGCACCCGGATTTTCAGCTCCCAGCCAGAGAAATGCTCGGACTAACCCGACCGCCAACGCTGCCCCTTCGTCCCCGGTGTTTAGAAAACTGTGCCCGACAGCAACATTCCGCCCAGCGCCGCTGCGAGCAGGGTTTGGGGGATACTCCAGTTGAATCTGAAGACGACCACAAGCGCTCCGATGGCAAGCAGGGAGGCGCGCCAGTCGAACGTCGTGAGGTCCGGAACGTTGATCCGAAGCGGTCCCTCGGTAACCCTGAACACACGGGCGAAGATGACGTGCAAGGCGAACCACACGCCAAGGTTCGCGATGACGCCCACCACGGCAGCCGTGACCGCGGCAAGCCCTCCTTTCAGCGCCGGTGCCCGCTGCATTCGGTCCATCCAGGGCGCCATGGCGAAAATCCACAGGAAGCATGGCGCAAAAGTGACCCACGTGGTCAGACCTGCTGCGAGTGTTCCCGCCATGATCGGGCTGAAGGGTTCGGGTGCGCGGAACGCTGCGAGGAAACCCACGAACTGCGTGACCATGATCAGGGGACCGGGCGTCGTCTCGGCAAGCCCCAGCCCGTCGGCCATCTCGCCCCCGCTCAGCCAGCCGAGACCGGTCACCGCCTCCTGCGCCATGTAGGCCAACACCGCGTAAGCGCCGCCGAACGTGACCACCGCCAGTTTGGAGAAGAACACCCCGATGTCCCACATCACGTGGTCCGGACCAAGGTACGCCAACACGGCGGCCATGGGCGCCGCCCAGATCGCCAGCCATACCAGCACCGCCTTGATCGTCGCCCCCCAGGGAGCGGCCTCAGGCGTTTCGGAACACGGTGCGGGCTTGAGCGCCAGAAGATCCGGACGTGAGCGCCCAATCAGCGCACCCACCGCCAGGGCGCCCAGCACCACTGCGGGGAACGGTGCATTGAACAGGAACAGGGCGGTGAACGCAGACACCGCGAGGACACGCTGCGCCCTCGTCTTGAGAGCCCGCCCGGCAATGCGCAGAAGGGCCTGGGCGATGATCGCCAAAACCGCCGCCTTGATGCCCAGGAAGATCGCGGCGAACCAATCGAGGTCGGCAGCAAGCGCATAGAGGATCGACAGCGCAAGCATGACCAGCGCGCCTGGGATCACGAACAGGATGCCCGCGATCGCCCCGCCCTTCCACCCGTGGAACTTCCAGCCGATCCAGGTGGCGAGTTGCTGCGCTTCCGGCCCGGGGAGCAGGTGACACAGGTTGAGCGCCTGCAGATACTCTTCCTCGTCGACCCACTGCCGCTCTTCCACGATCTCGCGGTGCATCAGGGCGATTTGTCCCGCTGGTCCGCCAAAGGACAGGCAACCGATGCGCGCGGACACGCGGGTAAGCTCTCTCAGGGTGGGATGGTTCGGCGCTATCGTGCCCATGCTCGTCATACCTTCTGACCCCGCATGTGCAGGGACGTGAAGGCAACGCTTGGGCCCAGGGCCTGTCCGGGAGGTTGCTTGGTCCCGGTCCGATGCAGATACGGACTTGCGCCTGCGCCGTCAAAAGACATTCGTGGCCGCCCCATCAGAAAATGGGCCATGCCTTTGCGATGCTGTAGACACTGGTGGCGATAAGCACGATCGACACCGCGAACAGCAGCAACTGCGGCCTGATCCGCTTGGCGAAGATTGCTCCGAAGGGGGCCGCTGCGACCCCGCCCAGGATCAGTCCCACCGCCGCGATGGTGAACGCTTCCAATCCGATCGTCAGCAGGAAGGTGATCGATACCGTCAGCGCGAGCAGGAACTCGGCAGAGTTAACCGTGCCGATGATCCGGCGCGGCTCGCCTCCCTGGATCAGCAGGTTGGATGTCACCACGGGTCCCCAGCCACCACCTCCGGCCGCGTCGAGGAACCCGCCGACCAAGGCAAGCGGGCGCGTCGTCTTGGGATCCGCGAACACGGGCTCAAGGTTCATCCTGAAAGCGCGATACAGCAGGTAAAACCCGATCGCGGCGAGGTACGCCATCACGAACGGCCGGGCCGCAGACGCGTCGACGTTCGACAACAGATATGCCCCCAGCACCCCGCCGGCGACGCCAAACGGCACCAGCCGCTTGAACAATCCCCAATCCACATTGCGATGCCAGATATGGCTCGCGCCGGACGCGCCGGTGGTGAACACCTCGACCAGATGGACGCTGGCCGAAGCAGCCGCCGGCGGTACCCCGATCGTCACCAGCAGGGTTTGGGAAATGACCCCGAACGCCATGCCGAGAGCGCCGTCGATGAGCTGGGCGACAAAGCCGATCGCGATGAACGGCAAGAGCCCCGCAAGCGTCCAGGTGGATAACTCAAGCACGTGCGTATCTCCTCTCGAGAGGTCAAAACTGCGTCTGTATCGTAAGGCCGTAGGTGCGCGGATCGCCCAGGTTGCCGACGATCAGCCCGGTGTTCCCGCTCGGTACCTGGAGCTGTTCGAAATAGCGTTCGCCAAAGGCGTTGCGGACCCATCCAAACAGGTTGAACCCTTCCTCGCTGCGAAAGCCCAAGCGGAAGTTGTGCAGAGAATATCCGTCGACCCAGGTGTAGGCGGACGGCGTCGGGTTGGACGAGAAGTCGCTTCGAAAGCTCCCGTCATAACCGAGGTAAGCCTGGCCCGGCAGACCCAGCACCGTGGCGGGCAGATTGGCCTCGCCCCCGAATGAGAAGGACCATTTCGAAACACCCGGCAAGCGCTGACCGGAGATATCGCAGTTGGCCGGACTGATGCCCCCGGGCGTGCCGGGTTGGCTGAGTGTCTGTCCGGGTCCGGCGACCGTGCCGCCGGACAGCTCCGGCGGACAAGGCGCATCGATGAACTTACGATACTTCGCGTCGGTGTAAGCGCCGTTGACGTACAGGTTGAACCGCTCGCTGGGCCGCAGCGACAGGTCGATTTCAGCGCCTTGGGTGCGCACCGCCTCCGCGCTGGCAAGATAGCCGCGCAGCACGCCGAGCTGTCCGTTGGTGACGAGCGCCTGGTAATTGCCGATGTCGGTGCGGAACGCGGCAAGGTTGGCGGTAATCCGCCGGTCCCAGAACTGGCTTTTCAGCCCCGCCTCATAATGGCGGACCGCTTCGGGATCGACGGTCCCGGCGGCCAGGATGGGGTTCCCCTGTGCGTCCGCTGGAACGCCGTTCAGGTTGACGCCGCCCGACTTGAAGGTTTTCGCATAGGTCGCATACGCCAGCACATCCGGGTTGAGTTCGTAGGCAACCGACAGATCGTAACCAACGTTCCAGTCGCGATAAGCAACTTCGAACCGCTGCGGCGCGAGCACGCCGCGCTGCGCCACGATCCGTGGATCATTGCTGGCGAAAGTCACGAGTTGGCCAGCGCCGTTGGTCACGACCGAATCGTAAAGTCCGTCCTTCTTGTCGTAATTCAGCCGAACGCCGGGCGTGATCGTCAGTGAATCGGTGACATGCCAACTGGCCCGCCCGAACAGAGCCGCACTGACGTTGTCGAGCCGGATGTCGTTTTCCGCCCGCAGGCCATCAAGGACGGTCGGGTCATTGGCCAGCGCTCCCGATAATAGCCAGCGGCTGGCCGCCGGGCCCTGTTCCTGCAAGCCCTGGGTGCGCACCTTCTGCTTGAAGCCAAACGCACCGAGCACGAAGTCAAGATCGCCCACAGTCCCGGCAAAGCGGAATTCCTGCGTCCACTGATCCTGCTGGGAAGGATTGTTCGATTCGGTCGTCACCGGCAACCCGGTGAAGTCCCGATCATTCTCAGGCTTCCAGTCCCAGAACCGCCAGGCCGTAACCGAGGTTATCGTACCCGGACCCACGTCCCAATTTGCGCGGAGCGACACGCCGCCAAGCTTGTTGCCCGCATTCAGACTGGCGTCGAGGTCGGTCAGCCGGTCAAACGGATCGGTGCTGACGGGGGCATAGTTCTGCGCCGCGGCCAGTGTGGCAAACTGCCGCGCGAGTGGCCGCTGGGTTGCGCCGGTCCGCACGAACACCGTGCCGCAGCATTCGGGATCCTGCTCGCTGTAATCGCCGGCCAGCGTCACGTCGACCGAGCTCGAAGGCTGCCAGAGGATTTGCCCGCGCAGGCCCAGATTGTCCTGTTCGTTGATCGGTCGCTGCGAGGTCACGTTATAGATTGTTCCGTCGCGCCCGGTGCTCGAGATCGCCAGCCGCGCGGCGACCGTATCACTCAACGGACCGGAGACCGCTGCCTTCGCCTGCCGGAATCCGCGGTTGCCGATCGACACCTCGGCGCGTCCTTCGAATTCAAACGTGGGCTGGCGCGTGGTGATGTTGATCGCGCCCGCAGTGGTGTTCTTTCCGTAGAGCGTGCCTTGCGGGCCGCGCAGCACCTCGATCTGCGCGACATCGAGAAAGTCGAACGTCGCCGAGGCGACCCGCGAGTTGTACACGTCGTCGATATAGATGCCGACGCCCTGCTCGATCCCGTCGTTGGTCAGCCCGAACGGCACCCCGATGCCGCGGATGTTGACAGCCGTGTTGCGCGGATTGGAACTGTAGAATTGCAAGGTCGGCGTTAGTTGTTGCAGACGGCCGACGTTGAAGCTGCCCGTGCTGTCGATGTGCTCCCCGCCCACGACGGAAACGGCAATCGGCACGTCCTGCGCCTGCTGCGAACGGCGGGTCGCGGTCACTACGATCGCGTCTTCGTCACGCGCGCCGGTGCCGGCCGAGGATGGCGGCTCTCCGACGTCGCCTGAGGCGGCAGCAAGGTCGTGCTGCGGATCGGTCGCTGCAACGGCATCTGTTTGTTGCCCCAATGCCGGAGTGGAAAGCATGCTCACGGCAACGCCGGCGAGCAACAGGCTGCGAATTGTCAAGATCGTGTTCCTCATGATGGCCCGAACGATGCCTCACCGAAAGCGGCGAGGTGTTCTTGTCTAGGGCGCATCCGGAGGTCCGGTCTGGCCTGTGCGATTGTCTATCGCCGCCCGTCGGCGGCACAGGATTCAGAAGAAGCGGCGACGCTCGGTGACGTCCACTTGCATGAGCTTGCCGTCGTGCACGGTGAGTTGAACCACGCCATAGCTGAGCCGCTCGAGCGCCTCGGCCACGACGCGCAGATGCTCTGGAAGAAGGGCGGGATCGAAGCGCTCGGGAACTGCAGCCATGCTGTCTCTCCGTGGATTGCGGTACGCCGCGTAAGCAACTCCCGTATTCTCAACCGAATTAGTTGACAATAATCTTGCGACGATACGTGCAGAAATTCGGCATGAGCCGGAGCAAGCTAATCTTCGTCCACCAGGGTCGCCGGCACCGGTTCGATCCTGTCGGACAGCCTGATGGCATCGAGAATTTCAGCGGTCTGGTCGCGCACCTTGAGCATCAGTGCCCGGGTGCGGCAGTCACCCTCCTCGACGCAGTTGCGGCACTTCTCGTGCGCGAACCGGCTGGCGCAAGGGACCAGCGCGAGCGAACCGCGCATGACCCGGATCAAGTCGCCATACGTGATGTCGATCGGCGACACAGCGAGCCAATAGCCCCCGTCTTTGCCGCGCTGCGAAGCGACGATGCCCAGGCGGGAGAGTTCTGACAGGATCGTGGTCAGGAAATTAGCGGGGATGTTTTGTGCTTGCGCGATCTCGCTGAGCCGCACCGGACCCTGGCCGTGCCGATCGGTCAGATGCTGCATCGCCCGGATGGCGTAACGGGTTTTCTGGGAAAGCACCGCGAATAACTGCTCCCGCCTGATGGGAACTTCAAGCCACACCAAGGTTAGCGCGACCGCGCGATTGAGACAGGCTGCCGGGCGAAGTCTGGAATTACGTCGTCGGGAAGCGCGCGAGTTCCGCGAATGCGTGGCGGTTGGTACACCCAACGACCGGCTGATCCCCCGAAAGAACCCAGACATGGGCAACGACCTTGTCGTCCATTCTGGCCACACCGTAATGCACGGTCGCCGAATACTTCGCACGCCGCAGTAGCCAGACCGCGGCAAGCCCCTGTTCGAAGCATTTTGCGCACAACGGGGAGCGAGCGGCACAGCTTTCGATTACCCGCGCGATCTTGTTGGCCTGGTCCGGTCCAGCCGCGACGCGACCCGCTCCGGGCCGTGCGCGAACCAGGCAAGCCATCGGAACGGCAACAATGACACGCCGATCGCGGCGATCGTCAGGGCCAAGATGACTAGAGGGCTGATCGAGGCTGAACTCTCGCGGGCGCCCCAAATCGATAGTCAAACTCCCACGTCCCGCCGCTGAGTCAGGACGCCCCCGAGGTGGCGCACTTCATCAAAGGCGAGTATACACCAGCTCCAACGACAGCCCTCAGGGGGCGCCTTTGCTGCCAGGGGGTGCGCAGGATATGTCGCAATCGACGACGAAGCACCCAAAGTGATGGCTCTACCCGGATCCTCCAGACAGCGCCTTGAGGAGCTTCGTCATACTTTAGGCCCGTTCGCCTCTGCAGTTCAGTCAATGAAGATGCCGATGGTTCTGACCGATCGGGGCCCCGGCCACCCAATCCTGTTCGCCAACGAGAGCTTGCTGGCTTTAACAGGGCATCGCTTTAGCGAACTGGCGGGTCACCCCCTTTCCATTCTGCTCCGAAACAGCGGAAGGGCGAGCGACGTGTCGGCAATCTCAGCCGGGCTTGACAGCAATGCGCACGGAGCCCTCGAAGCGATATGCTGCCGCGCGAATGGTGAAGAATACCTGGCCTCTGTGTTTTTCAGCCCAATCGGGGATAAGTTGGCCGACGTTCGCTATCACACGCTAGCGTTTATAGAAGTAAGCGGACGGGTCGACCGTCTGATTAAACAGCGTAATCAACTTCAAGAGCTGTATGCCCGGGCCCCTGGTTTCATCGCGGCGACCGAGGGGCCGGAACACCGTTTCACGTTCGCAAACCCCGCCTACGAGCGGCTAGTCGGGCGCTCTGACTTCGTCGGGCAAACGGTAGCGGACGTACTTCCGGAAGTTCGAGATCAAGGCTTCATAGCTATCCTAGACACCGTCTACCGGACGGGGGAACCGTTCGTTGGCGAGGCGATGCCAATTCGCCTTTCTCCTGATGGTGGTGAGGAAACCTACGAAACCCGCTATATCGACTTTGTATACCAGCCCGTGAGGGATGATACCGGGAAGGTCACGGGTCTCTTTGCCGAAGGCTCAGACGTGACTGCCGAGAAAACTGCCGAACAGCAACTCGCGCTGTTGCGATCAGAAATCGCACACGTCTCTCGTGTAAACACCATGGGAATGATGGCGGCCACGCTGGCTCATGAACTCAACCAGCCCCTTGCTGCTATCTCCATGTTTGCAAGCGCGGGTCTTAGATCATTGCAAGCCGGCACTGCACCGCTCGAGCATCTCAAAGATGTGCTAAGTGAGGTAGAAGGCGCCGCCCAGCGCGCGGGTGACGTTATTCGAAGCATCAGGGATTTGACCCGGCGCGGTGAGACCTCTCAAACGTGTTTCAATCTAACTGAAGCCCTAGCCGAGTCCGCGCGTCTCGTGAGACGTGGTGAATGTAATTCATCCAGCATCGTGTTGGCGATTTCGGACGAAATCCGCGTGATCGCTGATCGTGTGCAGATCCAGCAGGTTGTCATCAACCTGTTGAGGAATGCGTGTGCTGCAAAAGGCGCGCGGGCAAATACCGTTACGCTCAACGCCCAGGTGGACGTGGACGCGGTGATTGTTTCCGTGAGTGATCAGGGGCAAGGACTCTCAGTCGAAGCCGCTCAAAACGTTTTTACCTGGACGGACTCCACCAAGGAAGGCGGCACGGGACTGGGACTTGCGATCTGCCGAACCATCGTCGAGAGCCACGGTGGGCGGATTTGGCTGGAGCAAAGTGACCAATCAGGATCTGAGTTTCGGTTTTCATTACCGCATAAGACAAAGGGTTGCCTAGATGACGAGCGTTAGCAGGACGGTGACAGAAGCTCACGTCACTGACGACATAGAGTCTGCGGACTCATTAACAGTCCAACAAGTTTACATCGTTGATGATGACAGCATGGTGCGACGCGCACTGTATTTTCTTCTGACATCGGCCGGTTTTGCCGCGCGCTCTTTTGCATCCGGCGAGGATTTTTTAGCTGAATTAGACCATCTCGTCCCCGGTTGTGTTCTACTCGACCTTAGAATGCCAGGCAATGATGGGTTGGAAGTGATGGAACTGATCGGTACCCGGATTCGGCGTTTTCCGGTCGTGATGATTACCGGACACGGGGAGATTGACGTTGCAGTACGCGCTATGAAAATGGGCGCTACCGACTTCCTTGAGAAGCCGTTCACCGATGACGCGCTGATTGGTGCGCTGACACCGCTGTTCCAGAACCTCCCAGCGATGGCCGCAGCGGATACGGAAGAAGCTGAGGCGGCGCAATTGGTGGCTTCTCTAACGCGTCGCGAACGTGAATTGCTGGAAGGGATTGTAGCCGGTCTTTCAAACAAGGGCGCTGCTCAATCAATGGGCATCAGCATTCGAACCGTAGAAATTCACCGCAGTAGCCTCATGCGCAGTCTGGGCGCTAAATCGGTCGCTGATGCGGTTCGTCTTGCCCTGCTCGCGGGTATAAAGCCGCACTGACAAAGATAGAGAGCTCCCAGGCCGTGCTTTGAGTTGTTCAGAAATGGGCGCCTTTGAGCACATTGCGCTGCGATTTATCCGCTCTCAGGCGGCCGAATCCCGGACAGTTTTATTCTGGCATGCATTCCCAGTGCTTTTAGCCCACCAGTTGAAGCTCCGGCATGCCATTGAGAGCCAGTGCTGCCTTGTCCGTCGAACAGCTTAAACTGCTTATAGTCCAAGAAAGGTGCCTCGGACATATTTTCGAGACGTCCTTCGCAAAATCCAGCGCGTTCATTTTCTCAAAGCAGCCTTTCCGCCCGAAACTCGTATGAAATAGTGATTTCTCAGATAAGCCACTTTCAGTCCACCTAAGTCTACGGGACGGCTGAACAAAAGCCTCTGATTTAGTCAGCGGCTTATTTGTTTAAGCAGGTTACGACTGGCCTCACTCTAAACAGGAAACGGCATCTGCCGCGTCTTAGTGTCTGAAAACAGCATCTAAACTGCAGTCGCGTCGGCCCATTTTCAAGGCTCTTGAGTCTAGAACGGAGCGCTTCCGTGCGTTTTTTTCCCTGTTCTTGCCTGTTCTGCAGGGAAACTGAACCGTTGGCGATCAGAGGAGAGACGCGGCGAGTTGAACGGCGCAATTGCCTGCGGAGAACGGCTCCAGCGCTGACCCGCTTGACGAAATGCGCTGTGCAGACCCGCCTCTTCCGCGGCTTTGCGCGGACGCCCTGATAACAGAGACTAGTGCTGGGGGTGCGTGGCGGAGCGGGAGGGATTCGAACCCCCATCGTAAATGCTTATAATGTAAGCATTTTAAATTCAACGCTCGTGGTAGCCCTAAGCTTGACCCTAATTAAGCAAACTGCCGCTAGCTAAACTCTCACGGCCAAATTGGCAGTTGCATGACTGCTACGCGCCTTATCCAAATCCCAGTTTATCGTGCAGCATCCGAGTGCAGAAGATCCGCTGATGAACACCGGCCACAGCGGTTCAACCTCAATCGCGCGAACCTGCCCGGCGATACGGGACTGGTATAGCGCCATAAGCGCTAACCGCGATCTTCAGTTTGGAACACATATCGCGGGATTGGGGGTGACTGGGGTGGCGCCGTTGCCGCCCGTTCGCGCTATCAGATCAATCCTGTCTCGGACGGCGTTCCGCTGGCGCACGTCATCCGCTATGCCGCAAACTGCATGCGGGATAGCGGGACACGATCGAGAGACGCCGATGCGCTTTCGTACCTCATCGGCACGGTGGGCTGGCCAGCCATTGCCTCGATCGGTGCTCTGATGATCTTGGCGAGCTTTACCGAGGGGATCGGTCTGCTGATGCTTGTCCCGATCACGCAGATCGTCGCCGAAGAAGGTTCGCAAGGTCTCGTCAATGAGTGGGCCGGGGACTGGGGCGCATCGCTCGCAAGCATGCCGCTCGCGCTCCTACTAGGCGGTTTTGTCGCGCTCGTCGCTTTACGGGCAGTACTGACGCACGCACTGCTGATGCGCCGGGCCACGCTGTCGCTGCCTGGTACGCCAGTTGCGTATAACGGCCCAAGCGGCTCTGATTGCCGCGGACTGGCGGTGGCTTAGCGGCCAGCGCAGTGCTGATCATGCCGCGGTCATCGTGACCCAGGCCGAGCAGGTGGGGCGCGAAGCCAATCGCGCCGTTGATCTGGCATCATCGCTGGTCACCCTCCTAGGATTGCTCGTAGGGGCGATGTGGCTCGCGTGGCCGCTCACCTTAGCCACTCTGGGGTTTGGGGCGGTCGCTGCAGGGGTGTGGTTCACCCTCCGCCGAAGGACAGACGCGCTTGGTGTCCCGTTCGCAACGGCTTATCAGGCGCTGCAGGGCCATGTCGTTGACGGCCTGACGCATCTGCGCGCCGCCCGGATTGCGGGCGCGGAAGACACGCTCGCGCGCGATTTCGTAGCCACGGCGCGCTCGATCGAGGAGATCGAGCTGCGTTATATTGCTACGGGCCACCGGGCGCACCTTGGCCTGCAGGTTATTTCCGCGGCCCTGCTGGCCATACTCGTGTGGTTTGGACTGCGAGCCCTGTCGCTACCGCTGGCTGTCTTCGTCCCGGTGCTGGCGATTTTCGCGCGGATCGTGCCCCTGATCGGCAACATGCAGCAGGGTTGGCGCGCCTGGCGCTTTTGCCGGCCCGCGCTGGACAATCTGCGAGCCACCGTGGCGGAGGCTCTTGCAGCGGCCGAGCCAGCGATCGCGAATTCACCTGCCATCGATTTTGATCGCGAACTCACGTTCGAAAACGTCGGCATTTCCTTTGCAAACCGCAAGCGACCGGTGCTTGACGATTTCCAGTGCCGGATCGCAGCTGGAACGGTGGTCGGAGTTTCTGGTCCCTCTGGATCCGGCAAAAGCACGTTTGCCGATCTCCTATCTGGGTTAGTCGCGCCCCTTGATCATGTGGACGCCTAAGCCGACGCTATTAGCGGGCGGTGTCAAGCTCAGGCCTTAGGTTTACTGAGCTTAAGTCGAAGCGCTGTGATGATCCGACCTGAACACGGCCAGGCTATGGGTGCCTCAGGTCGACAAACCATAACAAGTTAGTCCACTCTCACTTCCCCCACTCTGGCACCCTTGATGCTCTAGGATCTTATGCTGGCTCTTATCACCTCGTCGGATTATCGCTGCTCGACCACGTGCGCAGCCGTCACTCCAATCGGTTGGTAGACAGGGAGCCCCGTCGAGGTTTATCTCCAACAACGAGTGGTCAGCATTAGCCAAGGGGGCGATGAGGGTGGCGACGCATTATCAAACGTTGGGCGTTGAAGAGAGCGCAGCTCAGCAGATCATAAGATCTGCCTATCTGCAGTTGATGCGAGAGATTCATCCCGATTGCTCGCGAAACGGCTTAGCTCGACGCAGCCGAACTTCGCCAAGCGAGGCCAATGCAGCATATCAAATCCTCAGCGATCGATCACGCCGGGCCGAGTACGACCGCCGGCTTAGGGCGATGCGCTATCCCAGATTTACGCTACCAAGGATGGAGCCGATCCCGCTGCAGCGCAAACTGCTCCTTGCGCTCCTGCGACTCTTTTTCCTGAGAAAACGAGCGGGCCGAGACAAGCGCATGGCTTTGATCTGGCAGACGTACCGCGGCGCGCCTTTGATAAAAAAAGGCGTAGCCCAGCTTAGGTCGCGCTAGAGCGATGTTTTGACAAAGACTCTAACACGGCCCGGCGATCTTGACGGCGGGCTTAGAATGGTCGGAAGATACCAAGGATTGGTACGGCCCGGAGGAAATTAGTCCAGAACGCTGCCGATTTAGATCCTGGTACAACCACAACGTCATTGCCATAAATTCGCGGATCATCAGCTTCCGCGCGTCGGATAGCATCGAGATCGAATGCTGCGGCTTGTCGCTGCCCGTCGATTACACGAAAAACTACAACCCTGGAGTCTTGAGCTTCTGTTGTTGTGCCCCGAGCAAGCGCAACTGCCTGGATCAACGTGATCGGGCCGTCGATGCTGTAAACCCCGGATTGACCGACCGCGCCTTCGACTGTGACTTTCCGCACAGCAGCTTCGGTGATCGCAACCTGAACTTTGGGGTCGCGCAGATAGCTCGCCGCCAGACCACTGCGAATGAGCTCGGACACCTGAGTGGACGAGAGCCCCTGCACCTCTAGCAATCCGAGGATGGGAAAATCGATTGTCCCTGCCGAACTGACCTCAAACTCCCCGGACACGTCGGGCTCCTGAAAGACCGTAACCCGAACCTTATCCGAAGGCACAAGTCCTTCAGCAGCAGTCGACGTATCGACTGTCACTTGATCCGGCGCTCCGAATCCGGCTGATGAATAAGGGACGGACGAATCCCGCGTAGCACACCCGGAGATTATGAAGGCTGAAGCTAACGTTAAGCAGCAGAGAGCGAGTTTAGAGTTCATGCGTCATCCATTACCATGGCAAGAACGCCGCGCCAACCGCCCGTTCCACGTAATGGCCTGATGATGCGCGTCGCCGCCGCAACCCCATGAAAAAAATCGGCAACGTGCCAGCGTGCTGCGGCTTGCGAGAACTCGCACATCTGCTAATCGCCCTCGCTCTTGATGGCATTTTGGTGATGCGCGGCAACGGGCACCGCTAAATTGCCATCAGGATACTCACAACCTCCTAGGTTGTCTCAGAGGTTGCGCCGCCGTGAATGCGTTAAACGACTCGCCTTTGAAGGCTCGGCGCCCGCGCGCCTTCGCTACATTGCCCCCTCTGGCCCGGTTGCGTTTTCAAGTGTGTCTGGCCGTCGGGTTTGGCGCCCTATTGCCGGCAGCTGCCATCGGTGACGACAGCTTTTGGGACGCGACCAAGTTTACAGCTACTTCGAACGCTTTCTACGGCGCACTAGCGTGTAGCCTCGTCTCGTTAGCTCTTTTCCGCCGTCTCGGGGCCTTTCCGGGCATCACATCCATGGGGCAAGTTGGCTCGGCAGTCGCAGCGCCGTACGTCAGCGGCCTTATCGCCATCGTAGTTTTACGAGCCGAGTACAGCCGCCCCCTACTCGCACTTAGCTTCGCGTCTATGGTCGCTCTGTTGCTTTGCCTCTGGTACTATCGACGTCATCGCTGCCAACCTGCTATCTACACTCTTCCAGACGTCGAGCTCAATGCAGGACGTGTGCAGACCTGGTCCGCAGACCTTCATTCGCCCCTCGAACATCTCGCCCGCAATCCTGTATTGGTTGCCGACTTGCGCCGAGACCTTGACGCATCGTGGCAGGAATACCTCCTTCGCGCAGCATTATCAGGCATCCCGGTATTTCACTCAAAGCAAGTACAAGAATCCTTGTTAGGCAAGGTAGAGGTCGAACACCTATCCGAAAACATCTTCGGCTCTGTCAATCCAAACCATATTTACTCAAAGGTTAAGCGATTCGTAGACTTTTTAGCTGCTCTGATCGCCTTATTCCCCTTGCTTATCCTCTTCGGTGCCGTAGCTCTTGCCATCAAGATCGACAGTCGCGGACCGGTTTTCTTCGTACAGCGGCGAGTGGGGCGCCGTGGTGCAGCTTTCAATGTCATCAAATTTCGATCGATGTTTCACGGTCAAGACCTGGAAGGCTCGCGGGAAGCGGCGAAGACAATCGATAACGACCCTCGCATCACGAGAGTGGGCGCTGTCCTGCGCCGCTACCGAGTGGATGAGTTGCCTCAGATTTTCAATGTTCTGAAGGGGGAGATGAGCTGGATTGGCCCTCGACCCGAGGCAGTTGAGCTATCTCACTGGTATGAAGGCGAAATCCCGTTTTACGGCTACCGACATATGGTACGTCCTGGCATCACCGGCTGGGCTCAGGTCCATCAGGGACACGTCCATGACCTCTCAGGAGTAACCGAGAAGCTCCAGTACGACTTCTACTACATCAAATACTTATCTTGGTGGCTAGACGCGCTTATCGTCCTGCGCACTCTCAAGACTGTCATTGTGGGCAACGGTGCTCGCTAACTCGCCGAGACTAAGAGGCCTGATCATTCAGCACCTCACCGGAGAGGATATCCTTCACAATGGATTGGCCCGGCTTCGCTCCAGCACAATCGGCGAGCTTTTCCGCAAGTATTGTAAACAGTTCCCGTTGCTGCGTGTCTAAGCTCTGCCAGAGGCTAGCCCGAATCAGAACTGAGCCGTCGTCGACGAACTCGAGTGTACCATCGCTGGCTTTTTCGAACTTCTCAGCCTGACCAGTTATCTCGGGACAGCCGATCCCCGCCGTCGACGGATCTGACACGTTAGTTAATTGAGTGACGCTTTTTTGCGCCTGAAGTGGAACTCGCCAGTTCCAAGCTGCTGCCAGAAACAGGGTACCGTAAATCGCCAGCACTCCTGCTCTAAATTTCGAAAGATCCGAGCCAACAGGCCTCTTCAGCTTCGATAGCCATGGCACAACCCACAGACCGGCGAAGGCCATCCCTGTCAGCAGAGTCGCTGTGTTCGACATGTGGGCTCCACGTGGGGCCGAAGCGGCCCGAGGCATTGAGGAAGAAGGGATGCGCGAGTGTACCCCACATACCTTCCTCCTTCGCCAACGACTTTGTCGTGCCCGATTTCGGTGCATTTGCATAGGTTTCTAGCGGGCACGGGCGCCTGTGATTGCCACTCGAGGAACATCGAACCTGTGGTGAACGCGGGGTTTTTTGCTAGGACCTTGGTCGCTTTCTGATACAGGGGCGCCATTCTTTAGTTAATGGACCGGGTCGCACATGTACGGCAGAGCTTTGGCGAACTCATCAGCAGATGAGCGCGAACTGGACACGTATGCCGACGCGAACGCGATCAGTGCGTGGAATCGTCAGGAATATTCCACCGAGCCATCGCTTCTCGATATCCCGTCTGTCTTCAACGCCATTGTGCGCCATCGGTGGGTGTTCCTTGGCATCATAGCGAGCCTTTTCATTGCAGCTGTAGCGTGGGTTGCGACTCAGACACCTCTGTATCGCGCCCAAGCCACCCTGGAACTTAATCCTTCTACTACCCGTGTCGTTGATCTGGGAAGCGCACAAGAGGAAGCCGTCCAGCCTGACCGCGACTACCTCGCTCTTCAAATTGGGCTAATGGAAAGCCGCAGCTTGGCGGAGCGGGTTGCACGCGCACTCAATCTGGCTCGAAGCGAGGCATTTCTGCGGCGCGAACCCGACAAGGCGACTACCTCGTCCGACGTTGCTGGCACTCTTATGCAAAACTTTTCGGCGACGGGCACGACGAGCGATCGTATCGTCGAAATTTCCTACGTTCATCCCAACCCTGCAGTCGCGGCCCAAGTCGTAAATGCGTTCGCCAACGAAGCAGTCGAATCGACGTTCGAGCGGGCGTATGAAAGCACCGCACGATCTCGCGCGTTTCTCCAGCGGCAACTCGAGACCACTCGGCAGGAACTAGAGAGGTCTGAACGCGAGCTGATCGCCTACGCCCGCGCAGCTAACATCGTGAACGTCGTCAGCGAAGAAGGCGCGAGCAGCGGAGACAGCGCCGGCGGCACGCTCGTTGCTTCCAACTTAGTCGCGTTGAATGAACAGCTTGCGGATGCTCAAAACGCGCGGATTGTCGCGGAACAGCGGTACCAACAGTCCTCCGCCAGTGCCAATGCGGCAGCAGTAGCTGATCCTACTGTTCAAACTCTACAACAGCAGCGAGCGCAGGTCCAAGCTGAGTACGACCAAAAACTGCAACGCTATTTGCCTAACGCACCGGAGATGGTTGCCTTGAGCGCTCAACTGGCCGGCTTGCAGAGGCAAATTGCCCAGGCGACCAGCCGCAGCTCGTCATCGGTATCTGGGTCGCTGAGGGCGGATTTTATCTCTGCGCAGAACCGGGAGCGGGCTCTTCAAAGCAAGATCAAGCAGCTGGAATCGCAGTTGCTCAATCTTAACGATCGAGGAGTTAAGTACACGATCTTGCGTCGTGCGGTGGAGGCAAACCGGTCACTTTATAACGCTCTACTGGCGAAACTCGGCGAAGAGAACTCATCAGGCACGAAGTCGAGTAGCCTAGCACTGATCGACAGCGCGCAAGCTCCGGGCAGCCCGTTCGCTCCAAACATCCCTCGCACGTTGATCCTGGCGCTACTTGGTGGGATCATCCTCGGCACTGCTGCAGCCATAGGTCTCGACCGCTGGCGCGACACAATCAATACTCCGGATGATGTGCGGAGCGCACTTGGGCTGACAGCTGTGGGAATAATTCCAAAGCTGGAGAAGGGCCAAAAGGTCGACGAGGAGCTCCACGATCCACGTTCGCCAGTAGCGGAGGCTTACCACTCGGCGCGAGCCGCGTTGCAGTTCATTGCTTCTGGGGGCGAGACCCCGAAGAGCATACTCTTCACGAGCGCGCGGCCAGGGGAAGGAAAGACCACCAGCGTTATCGCTCTTGCCGCTGATTTCATCAGCATCGGTAAACGGGTGGTCGTGATCGATGCAGATTTACGGAATCCGTCCATCAGGGGGAAAAAATCGGATGGTGGCCTGACGGCAGTCCTATCCGAACGCCGGCAGCTGACTGGAGAAGTGAACCCTACGGACACACCTGGGCTATTTCTGCTGCACGCCGGGACTCCCCCACCAGACCCGACTGTCCTTCTTGCGAACCGGGCGCTTGCGTCGATCGTTGAGCGTCTCGAACTTCTCTACGACGTCGTAATTATCGATGGTCCGCCAGTGCTGGGCCTTGCCGATGCTCCGCTAATCTCCGCTTGCTCGCAGGCGACGGTGTTGGTGGTCGAGGCCGGTAAGACACATCGCCGTGCTGCGGCTAACGCGGTAAATCGGCTTGTGGCGGGGGGTGGGTCGCTCGTCGGCGCGATTTTGACGAAGTTTGCCGGCACCACGCACGGGTACGGATATGGCTACGGCTATGGCTATTCGTATAAGTATGATCTGAAATCGGAGAAGCGCGCGTTGATTGGTCCGGGGCCTCGGGAGGAAGAAGCTATTTGATCGTGCTTAGGCTGTTGTGGCTAGCGGCTGCGCTCACGCTGGCCCTCGCGAGCATGCGAAGCTTCGCGGACGTTACCGGTATCTGGCCGCTTCGGTCGGCAACCAACCTCTCGATCATCGCTGAAGCGGCGCAGGTCGAGTTGAAAAACAAGCCGTTAAATGCCCCTAGCTTCTTTGCGCTCGGCGTGGCCGCACAGGAAAGCGGTGAACCAGCCCGCGCACGCGCGATGATGGTGCGGTCGCTCGCACTCGATCCTCGATTGCGTGCTCCGCGCCTTTGGCTCTTGTCGGACGCAGTTCGCACTCGCCGCGTGAAGGATGCTGCGCGGCACGCACGTATACTGGCGGAGCTCAGCCCGGATGTGGTGCCTGCGGTAAGCACAATACTGGTCGATCTGATGCAGGATCAACTTGCCCGAAAGCAACTTGGCGAACATCTCAAAAATCAACCCTTGGTGCTTGCAGCCGCGGCTCAGGCCGCCAAGGCGGGGCTAAGCGGTGAGGATATTCTCGAACTGCTCGCACCTTCCGATCTCGCCCGCTTACCTAACGGCATCGCCACCGCCCAGTCGCTGGTCGCAAAGAGCTTCGTGCGCGCGGAGCAGTTTGTCCAAGCGCGTCGCGCTTGGTACCTGTTAGGCGGCCAATCTCCAACACGTGCAGTGTTTGACGGCGACTTCCAGGGTCTTGCAGGAGCTCCCCCGTTTGGCTGGACCTTTCGAAATGATGCCAACGTCGAAAGTACGTTGCAAAAGGGGGACTCAGGCCTGGGGGCACTGAAGGTTACCTCCTTTGGCAGCTTGCCTGTAGTTGCTGCAGAGCAGACCTTGGTGCTTTCTCCCGGCAACCATGTGCTGACGTTCGAAGCGTCAGCACATGGTGAGGGCAAACGAGCCGATGTCTTCGCGTGGCGGATCACCTGCTCCTCCGGACAGCTGCTCATAGAACTTCCGGCAAAAGGGACTGGGTCGGCGTGGGCTGTCGCACAGAGCTCGTTTGCTGTACCATCGTCCAGTTGCGACACGCAGGTTTTGCGCCTGATGAAGCTCCGGACGCCTAACGATCAGGAACGTTCGCTGATGGTTAAAAGGATTGAGGTAAGTCCTTGATGGCGCGGCTCGAGAGTAGCCGCGCTTGATCGTGCAACAGCGCTTCCGCTGCTGGCCTCTGCGCCGGGACGTCCGGCGCCAAACCTAGATTGCCGCGGGAATTGCATTATCATTGCTCGCCGGGGACATGCGGCCAATTGGCGACACATTCCGAAACGGCACTCGAGAGCAAATGAGTCCGAAATTCGCTCAGGAGTGCTACATCCTGCTCCGGTTAGGATCACGCCGTTCGGCTCACCACTAGTTCGGGGTCTCCTTTAGCGTAGCGCATCGATGACAGCCGCTCGATGCGTTCGCCCGGAGGTCGCTGGCATGAAGCTGCTATTCCACCACTCTGGAGCTGCCATTCCTACACGGCTGATGTGTCATAAGAGTTGTCGATGGAGTTGATCGGATGCAGGGACCAGCATTTCGGATGTGTGGCCGGTTCAGTCCACCAAATCAGACACCGGTTTCCACACGTTGTGTCGAATGCGCCTCAGCGGGGTCTTGCAGCGCCTGCACGTTGTGCCCAGCTGATCGCCGTACCAGCGCGCCGACGATCGCCGCGGGCGGTGAAAGCCGGCGGAGCACAAGATATTGGCTAGGAAACGCATCGAGCCTCTGCGCAAATGTGGGCGCCCGAGTATCGGCGCATCACTCAACCTAACGGATCCTTGTCCGTTGGCATTGCAAGGAAGCGACAGTCAAGCCACCCTAAGATGAAGCTCGGTCGCAGGTAGCGCGCGGTATCTTTTACTCACGTGCATCTGGGTACGTCCCGGACCAATCACTGCATCGAAGTGGATGCCTTTTAAAAGTCTTGCCCCGTTCCGGACGACTTGTGCGGGTGGTCCAGCCAATAATGAGAAGCTCCGCCTCGATGCGAGTGCCCGGGAAGAGGCTGATCGACGCATCTGCCTTCCTGCAGTGACACTCGTAGCCGCGGCCAACAGCAGAAGCCGGTTGTTCAGCTTTCGCGCAGTCCCACAGCGGTTTTTGTTTTAGGATCGCCGAGGAGCAGCGAGCACAGCAGCAAAAAAACATGCGATCATCAGAACCGCTGGGGTGCGCAAAGGATAATCGACGAGGCTATGCAACAACCCCACGCCCACGACGATTGAGGCTGCACGGTGCCAAATGCTTGGTTCAGTGCCGCCGCGCCAAACTTGAACTGAGCGAGCCGCCCACCACCCCACTACAGCTACCATGAGAACCGCTCCTGCGAGGCCAGCTTCGAACAGCACCTCCAGGTAGTCGTTGTGCGCATGATTGATGAACTTGGTACCGAGCGCGTCGGGATCTTCGAAGGTGCGATACACTGCCGTGAACGTGCCGAGCCCACTGCCCGCGGGCCAGAACTGGCCGATTCCCCGTAGCGTGGTGCGCCAGATGTCTGGGCGGCTGCCTTGGGCATCCTCAAAACTCGTGCCAAGTACGCCGATGCTGAACGCCACCGCGACCGCTGCCAGCAGCACCGCGAGAGCCATGGCTCCCGAACGGGCGCCACCGCTGGCAGGAATGATGACCAGGCTGGCAAGGACCGCCACGCCGAGCAGGATGATACCCGCCACCGAGGCGGTGAGCGGGACGCCCAGAGCCGCCAGCGCGCCATAGGCGATAACAATTGCGAACATGGACTTGCGTGCAAGCCCACGCTTCTCGCCTTCTGTGACCACCAGCGCAGCGACGAGCGGCACCGCCATCACGAGCAAGGTGGCGAGGTGATTGGGATTGGCAAAGAACCCCACGGCAAGACCGCGGGCGGTCTTGGCATGAAAATACAGCACCGAGTCCTGCCCGCCGACGACCTGAAGGACACCTACAGCCCACGAAAGGAGCGCAAACCCCACCAGCATCTTGGCGATTTTGCTCGTCGGGAACGCGCTCGTTCTGGTCAGCAGGATCGCAAGTACCGCAACCGGCAAACCCGCAAGTGCGGCGGCGATCGTCGAGGCGGGCACGAGGCTCAGCGGCATTATGGGCAACGGCAGATCAGCCAGCTTGAGCGACTCAACGGCGATCGCGCGGCCCGGCAGCGTTGACCACAGCGATGCCGGCAGCGGCAGCAGTTGCATGAGGATGAGGGCTAGCACCCCCGACCCCAACCAGGCCCAGGCCAGCGGCAAGCCGACCTCGCCGACGGAGCGCGGCCGCCGCATAACCGTAACTAGGAGGACAGCAAGCGAGAGCAGCTGCAGGGTAATCCCGCCCCACGAGGTCGGGTTACTCGCCCCGCCGAGGACCATGGCGCCAGCAAACAACGCCAGGACCGGTAACTCTCCTTCGCCTGTGGAACTGCCCAGCGGATTGCTCGGCAGCCGCTGAGGCCGGTCGGGAGGGACGCCAGTGTTGCTGATTCTGACCACCCACGCTCCTACCGCTGCACCCGACGCCTGATGCCCTATGCCGCGTGTCGCGAGTGCGCGCCACCCGCGGTGAGGGTGCAACTTGCAGCGGGCTACGGCGGTCGCATCGTAATATACCCGCCAGCAGCACGGTTAAGCGGCACTTTACTTGCACCCAAAGTAGCTCGCGGGTAAGGCGCCGGTCCATCTCTGATTTCTCGCAAGCTGAGTGGTTTTGCGTGGGATCGCGAGCGAGGTCGCGTTGCATGCCTACCAGCACCCAGACGGAGCCCGGCTCAAGCCGCTGGTTCGCGGTTCAGACGCGCGCGCAGTGCGAGGACATCGCGCTGCGGCACCTCGCCAACCAGCGCTTTGTCACGTTTTGCCCGCGCGCGCGGGTGCGCCGCAAGATCGGCCGGCACACGGTGGATCGGCTTGATCCGTTTTTCCGCGGCTATCTGTTCACCAGGCTCGACCTCGACCGCGATCCGTGGCGCTCGATCAACGGCACGGTCGGCGTATCGCGGCTGGTATCGTTCGGATCGCAAGCGCGCCCTGCTCCGCTGCCGGCGGGGCTAGTCGAGCAGCTGGCGCAGCTATGCGATACCGGCGGTGAGCTCAGCTTCGACGACGGCCTCACCGCAGGCGATGCTGTGCGGGTCATGACCGGACCGTTCGCTGACCTGTGCGGGGTGCTCGAGGCAGCCGGCCCGCAAGAGCGGGTTACGGTCCTGCTCGATGTGATGGCGCGCGGGACCCGGGTGGAGATGAGCCGCTCGATTCTGGCCAGAGCTGCATAGCTCTCGGGCGGCAAGAGCAGGATAGAACGCGTCTCAGCGAAGACGCGGGGTTTGGGGGGTATACAGCGCTCCGGGAGACACGCTTCTCTCGGAGTGCGGTAGCCGTGGTGGACAAGATGGTGCCCCCTGCCCTGCCGCGCCTCGTGCAATCGGCGGCCGCACGGCAGTCGGTGTTATCGGGCATGCTCGATGGAATATAGGAAGCTGAAAGTTGAGCGCAGAAGATCTCAAAGCCCGAATTGACGCCAAACAGGCACTGATCGGCGTCATCGGTCTAGGCTATGTCGGCTTGCCGCTGTGCCTTGCCTTTGGTGAGGCAGGGGCAAGAGTGCTGGGCTTTGACCTCGACGCTGAGAAGATCAGTGCGATCAATGATGGCCGCAGCTACCTCGAGCAGTTTCCGTCCGAAAGAATTGCCGCCCTTGTCGAACCAGGCCTGTTTTCGGCGACCAGTGACATGGCGCGGCTATGCGAACCTGATATCCTGCTTATCTGTGTGCCCACTCCGCTCACCAAGCACCTAGAGCCCGACCTTAGCTACGTTGAGCGCACTACGGAGGCGATCGCGCGATCGCTCCGCGACGGTCAACTTATTATTCTAGAGAGTACCACTTACCCGGGGACTACCGGGGAGCTCGTTCAACCCATTCTTGAAAAAGCCGGTCGGCGCGCTGGCCAGGACTTCTGGCTGGCCTTCTCGCCGGAACGCGAGGACCCGGGCAACACCAGCCATACGACGGTGTCAATTCCGAAGGTGGTTGGAGCTGATGATCCGAGCAGTCGCGACCTGGCCGCCGCTACCTATGCAATTTTCGGGACGCAGGTCGTACCCGTTTCCTCAAGCGCAACCGCCGAGGCGGTTAAGATCACCGAAAACATCTTCCGAGCGGTGAATATCGCGCTCGTAAACGAGCTTAAGATCGTTTATTCTGAGATGGGCGTCAACATCTGGGAAGTCATCGAAGCCGCCAAGACTAAACCCTTCGGCTATATGCCATTTTATCCTGGTCCCGGTCTTGGTGGGCACTGCATTCCCATCGATCCATTTTATCTTACCTGGAAAGCCAGAGAGTTCGGATTATCAACCCGGTTCATCCAGCTCGCAGGCGAGATCAACACCTCGATGCCCCTCCGCGTGGTATCTGAGGTTCAACGCGCGCTGGATGAACGTTTCAGCAAAGGGCTGAATGGGGCGAAGGTTTTGTTGGTCGGAGTCGCGTACAAGAAGAATGTAAGCGACATTCGTGAGAGCCCCGCTCTCAAGTTGATCGAATTAATTGAATGTCGTGGTGGCACTGTGGAATTTCACGACCCGCACGTGCCTACTATCCCTATTACTAGGGAGCACCCCTCATTGGCGGGACGTCAGTCAATCGAGCTTACTCCGGATCGATTAACATCATGCGACGCCGTTCTTATCGCTACCGACCATGACGGCATCAACTTTAACTTGATTACAAAGCATGCGCGTTTGATCGTAGATACCCGGAATGCGTGCGCCACTGCCGAGGCAGAGTTGACCAACGTCGTGCTTGCATGACGCTCGATAAGATTGAGCGAGTAAAACTCACGCGGGACCGCGCGCCGCGTCTTTTTGTGCCGAGCAGCGACGAGTTTGCGAGGAATGGGCGTCGGAGCCGCGGCGCGCAACGTTGTTGTCCATTTGCGACAATGTGACGAAGTTGCATCAGTATGATCGTAAGGCTAAGTGGGTTACCGTCCGTCAGAAACATCGCAAAGATGATGTTCGGAACTGGTCTAGCTCAGATAGTGACCTTCTTAGCCACTCCGCTTTTAGCTAGACTGTACGGACCAGACAGCTTCGGTCAGCAGAGTGCACTATTATCGATTGTCGGGCCCATGGCAGCCCTAACGACAATGGCATATCCGGTCGCGATTGTGATCGCGCGTACTGATCGTGACGCGGCAGCCTTCGCTCGGTTGGCTCTTTTGGGGAGCATAGCTTTTTCAATCCTCGGAACGGCGCTGCTGTTTGTTGAGGACATGTGGCTGATGCGAAAACTCGGACTGGCCGAACTCCAGGCCCTCGTGCTGTTGATCCCCGCTCTCGTCATTCTGACCACCATGAACATGTCCGCAGGATATATGTTTGTAAGAGGGGAGCAATTCGGCGTTTATGCTCGCGCTCAAGTAGTCGCCTCTGGAGTAGGAACGGCAGCTAAGCTTGCTCTAGGATTCCTCGCTCCTGGAACCCTGTCGCTTATCGCAGGCAATGCCCTAAGCTACCTAGTAGCTCCAATCACTCTCATGCGCACTACGCGTCGTTCAGGACAGGCAACTCGGTTGACAGTCGGAGAGCTGAAGAATGTAGTGTGGAGCTACCGAGACTTCCCGCTTCTCCGCGCCCCTCAGAACTTCATCTCGGCTGTCTCGCAAGCCGTGCCCGTTATTGCGTTGACGTCAAGCTTCGGACCCGCCGCCGCGGGTCATTACGCTGTAGCATTATCGCTCACCGGCGCGCCCGTGATGTTGTTGGGCAACGCAGTGCAGTCTGTTCTTTACCCGAAACTAACGCAAGCCGCACAAGACGGGGACAATACCTCACGGCTTTTGCTACGATCAACCCTTGTATTACTTGCTCTGGGCGCAGCCTTCTTTGTACCAATCGCAGCATTCGGGCCATGGTTCTTTGCCCTTTTACTTGGGCCGGAATGGACCGAGGCCGGGGTTTATGCCGCGCTACTCGTTCCTGTGCTTTGGACGGGCTTAGCCAACCGGCCTGCTGTCGCGTTGATTCCCGCCATCAATCTACAAGGTGGCCTTTTGATTTACGAGATCCTTGGGACGGCAGCAAAGATTGCCGCAGTGTACGTCGGCCTTTGGGTTATAGGAAGCGCTCGGTGGACGGTGGGCTTATTCTCTGCAGCGGGCGCAGTAGCCTACGTTCTACTAGTGCTCTGGGTGTACCTATCCAACTGCGCTATCGAAAGGAAAAGTAAGTGAAAAAACAGGTTGGCGCGGAGCATTACGAATTTCAGAGATATATGGGGCTACCGCGCTGGACCAGTGTCTGGCACCAACTGAATGAGGTGGCTGCCCTCAAGCCCAATAAGGTAATGGAGGTTGGACCTGGGGCCGGATACTTCAAGGCAGCGGCAAGTTGCCTCGGGATCCCGGTCGAAACTGTGGATCTTGATCCGGAACTGCGGCCCGATCATGTGGCAAGCGTCACGGATCTTCCGTTTCTAGATTGCAGCTTTGATCTTACCTGCGCATTTCAGGTTTTGGAACACTTGCCTTTCGAGGTGGCGCTAACGGCACTGAGCGAGTTAACGCGTGTCGCGCGCCAACATGTGGTTATAAGCTTACCGGATGCGAGCCGCACGTGGCGCTATCTCTGGCACTTGCCAAAGTTGGGAGAGCGAAGGGTTCTGCTTCGCCGGCCGCAAGTAAGGCCACTTGATCATCACTTCGACGGTGAACATTACTGGGAACTTAACAAGCGTGGATACGACTTGGACACCGTAATTGATTCATTTCTCAAGTCTGGTTCGCTGAGGTTAGATCGTACGTTTCGACCCTTCGAGAATGCCTATCACCGGTTCTTCGTATTTTCCGTCAGGCCGACTACAGAACAGATAGCGCGATCATGAAGACCGATAGCAGCTCCGAAGCTACCTTCGCGCGGTTATGCTCAATTGTAATCCCGGTCTTCAACCGGGAAGCGACGATCCGGGAGACAGTGACCAGCTGCCTCAATCAGGATTATCCTAATGTTGAGATTATACTGGTCGATGATGGCTCCACAGACAGCAGTCTTGTTGTTTGCCAAGATCTCGCAGGTAAGACGTTGGACGAGGGTAAGACGATCCGGGTTGTGCACCAGACCAACGCCGGGGCGTGTGCGGCGAGAAATCGTGGCTTAGACTTAGCTACCGGAGCGTACCTGCTTTTCCTTGATTCTGATGATCTCATCTCACGCAACAAACTCCGCGCCGAAATAGCCTGCCTCGAACGAACGGGAGCCGACTGCTGCATTAGCGATTACCAGACAGTTGATGCGCTTGGTAAACCTCTGGCGGTTTATCGAAATGATCTAAGTCCCAGGAAATTCATCACGCGGCTCAAGAGCCCGTCAATTTCGGCCGTCCTGATCCGACGATCGTCGCTACCGCCCACGTTGCGGTTCAACACTGCCTTGGATCGGATGCAGGATGTCGATTTTATGATGCGCTATTTCGCGTTAGTGAGGACATGGGCTTACATCCCTCAGGTACACTTCAAGTATCGCCTACATGACGGCCCCCGCATTTCCGACAGCTATCTCAGCGGAATGCCGTACTGGAATCTATTTCGCTCCTTGCAACGGCATTTGTATCGGTATTCGCCAGCCTCTGAGGACAGATTGAGTCTCTTAGCGTCGTACGGCTTCGTCCTACTGTGCGCGCAATCTAAGGATACTGCTAGCAGATTTCTACCCACCACCTTAAAGCGCTTGTTAAAGAAATTGGTGCGCAGCCCGTCGTATGAAATACAATAGTGCAATGGACGCTGCAATGGACGACACTTTGCATGAGGCACCTTTGCAAGGGCGCGACATCACGAACGGAATTCTGCTTTTCGTCGGTTCGATTGTGTGCACATCTCTCCCGACATACTATATCGCGATTAAGCCAAATGTGCTCTTTCTGCTGGTGTGCCTTGCCTTTGTCTTGGTAAATTGGCGCCGCGTTGCCCTCTCCGAGAAGGTTTTGGCGATCCTAGTGGCTTCAGTTTTAGGTGCGGTTATCTCTGCCTTTTACTGGGGAGATATGACATTAGCGCTTTATCCGATTTACCTATGGCTCTCTCTGATCCTCGCCACAGCTGCGCGTCATCGAGACACCAAGCTTTTTCTCCGCGTCGCAACGATTTTTTGCATAGTTAACGTAGTTGGGGCTTGGATCGGTTTCGTAAGTGCATCCGCAGGCCTAGGACCTCTTTACACTTTTGAAGGGCCCGCCGGGCGGCCTGCCTATCTATACCTCGGCACGGCGACCAATTCCGTTGTAGGCAATTTTATCAGGCCTTCGGGTCTCTTCGATGAGCCGGGTACTCTCTCCTTCGTCATTTGCATGGTCGTGGCGCTACGCCATGTAACGTTCGGCGCCTCTAAGATCGACGCTTTTCTGATCGCCGGCGGACTGGTGACCCAGTCTCTAGCTCACGTCGTTTTTGGTTTAGTGTATTTGGTCGCAGTTGGTCGGAAAGTCGGGTGGGTCGGGCTGGCGGTGGCCTTCATGGCATTACCCCTCTATTTCGTTGACAGCGTCTCTATGGCTTTCTCCGAAAGGTTCTTCTCTCGATTTGAGATCGTCGACGGGTCACTAAGAGGGGACAGCCGGACGCAAATCACGATGAACGCTCTTGCTAACTTGGATAAAGACACGATCTTGTGGGGAGTTTACGGGCAGTGCTCGAAGATCGCAGGAAAATGTATCGAGATGTATGGGGGCATGGGAGAGAATCCGTTCACTGTACTTGTCTTCCTCGGTATCTTTATTGCATTCCCTTATTATGTAATAGTTTTTTCGATTGCGCGGCGCGGGTTTTATCGGTCCCAAGGCCATCTTATCTCGCTCGGGGTCGTGGCGATACTGCTTCAGCGACCAGTTGTGTTTGCATTCGGTTACTCGCTGTTAGTGATCCTCTTTTTCTTCAATGTCGGCCGAGCAAGGCGTTTGGGCTCGTTAGATGCTCGTTCAGGCGGAAACAGGCTGAGCATGTGACAACGTAGGAATGATAAGCTACGTTATTTAGTGAAAAGCTCTATAAAGAGCTCCATGTTCGGGTCCGATAACTTCTAAACGGGCGGATGAAGCGACTTCATGCGTAGTAGGTCTCGATAGATGGCGCTCGTCCAAGCATTTTATTAGCTAGGTTTATCCAACGTCCGATTTATTGTTTAGCTCAAAGTCAATCAGGTGTGTTCTGAAGTGTTAGTTTGTCGAGTGTGCGTTCATGGTCGCGTCGATGATAGCGCTGGCTGTCGAAAGGCATCTTACAGCTTTCTACAGAGCGCGTATGTAGTGTTTAGTAAGAGGAAGCCCGGATGCGTCCATCTTTGAATCACTTGGCTAACCTCTTAATGTCTCTCCTGCCTCCCACCCGGCTATTTGCGGTAAAGCGCCTTCTGTGGCGCACCTGTGGCGCTGAGGTTGGCGCGCGTGTTAGCGTTAATCTCGGAGCAAGAATTTTCGGAGGCGGGCACGTTGTTGTGGGCGCTGACACCTGGATCGGTATTGGATGCAGGTTGATAGTCCCGCATGGTAGTACTATTCGCCTTGGCGCTCGATGCGATGTCGCGCCCGGTGTGATGTTCGAGTGCGGCTCTCACAGGGTCGGGAGCTCTTCTCGGCGCGCTGGTAAGGGCTATTCCTCCTCGATATCGGTCGGTGAAGGGACCTGGGTTGGCGCCAGGGCACTTATACTAGGAGGCGCCGAGCTCGGACCCGGCTCCATAGTTGCCGCAGGAGCTGTCGTCCTTGCCGGCACTTATCCTCCCAACGCTCTCCTTGCCGGTGTCCCTGCTAAGACTGTACGCATCCTTGACCACCCTGATGATTGTGGCGCTTCAGAATGAGGGGCCGCGGAGGACGGATCCTATACGTTGGAATGGTCTGCACCCCTGCGTATTCGCGCGCGATCGGCCAAGACCTGTTTGTCGGAGCGGCGGCCAGCAAAATGAGCGCGGTCGTGTCAGCACTTCGCAGGTGCGGTGACCGCGCGGCATTGATCTCATTGCCAGTGCCAAAACGACGAAGCAATTATCAGGCCGCATTTGTGAGCCGCCAAGATGGTTTCCCAGCTTGTTTTCTCGCGTCCCACGGCAATCCGTTTGTGCGAAAACTGATCACGTGCGTATCTCTCTTTTTCTTCGTTTGGAGGGCGGTGCGCCCCGGCGATCGCGTGTTGCTGTACAACCACGCGATCGAATATGCCCCAGCCCTTCTCCTCTTACGAGCGCTGCGGGTCCCCGTTTACCATGACATAGAAGATGTTCCGACTATGCACGAGCGCGGCCTGCGGGGAGCTATAAATAAAGCTTCATTCGAATTTGTATACAGACTAACTTCGGTTCGCAAAGTCACTGCTTCGAATCAAATCGCCAGAGAGCTCAGATTGAAGAACTTTAAAGCCGTTCAGGGTATTTTTACTACTGAAGCTCTTCGAAGTAGCAGGCTAGATAAATGGCAGCAGCTTCAACGAGGGGGCGCTCTTCGCGTACATTTCGGTGGGACGTTAAGTCCGGCAACGGGCACTGATGTGTTTTGCGACGCAATACTGCAGCTGAGCATGAGCGTGAAAAATAGTTCGCTGCGAGAGATTGTTTTCGTTGTTACTGGAGTGGGCGATCTAGACAGAATTAAGCACTTGTCTGAGTACGTAAGGTCCCCCAGGGTGCGTATTGAAGTTTACCCAGCCGTTTCAAGAGCTCAGTACCTCGACTTGCTCGACAGTTGTCATGGAAGCCTATCCCTAAAAAGTCCTAGTTCGGAAATTTCGCGCACAACCTTTCCGTCCAAAGTCGTAGAGATAACATCGCGCGGCCTGTCCTTGGTTGCGACCCGGATCAGTGATGTCGTCCACATTTTCGACGAAAATATGGTTTGGTTCTTGACTCATTTTAGTGGCGAAGCGCTGTGCGAAATCTTAGAAGAAATGTCTGAAAACCCCGATGAAGTACGCCGCCGCGCAGACTTGGGCCGGGCACGCTCAGAAGCCAACTTCTCATCAAATGCAGTCGGCACCGAGCTCTCCAAATTTCTCCGGTCTGACTCGGCGGACAAATAATGCCATTAGACGTGTGGTTTTGGCAGAGGATGATTACGCCGCACATGGCATGCCTGGCAGCTGCATTGGCGGAACGAGGACACCGTATCACCTATGTGGCTGAAGAGGAGCTCTCCGTCGAGCGGATGGCGTTGGGTTGGGAATCGCCGGCGCTGAGCAATGTTTCGACTCATTTCATTAAGCATCGTGGCGATGCTGAGAATCTGGTGGGCAAGGCACCGGAGGGTGTCGTGCACCTGATGCAGGGCTTACGGTCCAACGGGCTCATTCGGCATGCGCAGACTGCGGTTAGTAGCGCGCTACAGCGCCAGTACGTAATCATGGAGGGTGTGGATAGACGCGGGCCAGCGGGAATATTGCGAAAACTACTTTATTTCTCCAGTATTCGCCGAGTAGGCCGCAACTTAGATGGAGTTCTTGCTATTGGGAGCGGGACACCCTCATGGTTGCGTCGACTAGCGCCAAGCAATCTTAGCATATTTCCTTTTGCCTATTTTCTCGGCGAGCAAAGCGCCTCAAAATACGCTGCTCGGAGTACGATTTTCCGCTTTCTGTATGTGGGGTCCCTCATTCCTCTGAAGCGTGTCGATCTTCTTATGCGTGCACTCGGCAGCCTCTCGGATCACGCCTTCGAGTTGCACATAATCGGCGATGGTCCCTTACGAGGCGAGCTCGGAGAACTAGCGCACCGACTTCTCCCGTCGCGCACAAAGTTTCACGGGGTGTTGCCTATAAGCCAGATTCGGACGCAAATGGAACAAGCTGATTGTGTTGTTCTGCCGAGTAGCCACGATGGCTGGGGAGCCGTCGTCTCTGAGTCTCTTATGGCCGGTACACCTGTAGTCTGCAGCTCGGCATGTGGATCATGTTCGGTAGTCCTGGCTAGCGGTTCAGGAGGCGTTTTCCAAGTCGCGGACTTCCCGCGATTCTGTGGGCTATTGCGTGCCGCAGTGGCCAGGGGAAAAATCAGGTCCGAGGACCGGCTAGCCATGCAAACGTGGGCAATGTGTCTCGGCGCGCGAGCTGGAGCGGCATATCTCGAGGCAATCATTAGCAATCGAGGAACATCACCCCCCCCCTCCCCCCCATGGGTCGATCCGCGGGTGGCTTCTGAATATGACGGCACATCGAGCTCTCGAACGTGATCCGAATTGCTCATGTCACCTCGGGCTTGGACCGATCCGCTGCCGGCGTCGGCGTCGTTGTTTCTAGAATGTCTCGAGAGCAGCAGTCTCGTGGCTACGAAGTACGCGTCTTCGGCCCCGAATCTTGCCAGTGGATTCAGAGAGACAAAGACATTTGGGAGGGCGCCCCTGCAGAGGCTTATCCGGTGTACGGACGACCACGATCGTTCGGATATTCCCCCGAATTAGCAGCCAGCCTAACGACCTTCGAGCCAGATATCGTCCACGTACACGGTCTGTGGATGTACCCAAATCTAGCGATTTGTAATTGGCATAGAGCAACTCACAAGCCTTATGTTGTCTCACCGCACGGCATGCTTGCACCGGCGGCCCTTAAATTCAGCGCTTGGAAGAAACGCACCGCGTGGAGAATTTTTCAAAGCGCAAGCTTGGCCAATGCTGCAGCCATTCACGCTACGAGCGAGACCGAGATGCAGGATATCAGAACGGCCGGGCTACCTAATGAGACCGTCGTCATACCTTTAGGGGTAGATGAAACGCCAGTTCCAGTATCCCCGCCAGAACCCATTAAGCGCGTCTTGTCACTTGGCAGGATGCATCCCCAAAAGGGTCTCGATCGCCTTATCAATGCATGGTCTCAGTTAGAAGCCACGCATCCAGAGTGGGCGCTCGATCTAGTCGGCCCTGACGAGAATAATCATAAAAGAGAGTTAGAGGCGCTTGCCACAAAATTGGGTATAAAGCGGGTTACAATTAGGCCAGCTGTGTTTGATTTAGAGAAGGATGTGTGCCTATCTTCCGCTAGACTCTTCGTACTTCCATCACGAGGTGAGAACTTTGCGTTGACTGTGGCTGAAAGCTTAA
The DNA here is from genome assembly GCF_004337455.1 of Parafrankia sp. BMG5.11. NCBI lineage: Bacteria > Bacillati > Actinomycetota > Actinomycetes > Frankiales > Frankiaceae > Parafrankia > Parafrankia sp. BMG5.11. The sequence continues at coordinate 441,163 of NZ_SJXI01000014.1, forward strand.
TGATGAAAACTCCCGTCATTAGCACGCATGGAGCCCCATGGTCGGGGCTGGCACGAGAAAATTGCGGTTGGTGGATCGAGCACGGAGTTGAGCCTTTGGTTAAAACGCTCGAGGAGGCGATGCACCTAACTGACGGCGAACTCATGGCGTTTGGCGAGAGAGGCCGCGCATGGATGTTGAGAGACTACTCTTGGGGCGCCGTCGCCGATAAGACGCTGCAGCTTTATCGAGATGTTATCGCAAAATTTAGCTAAAGCCGAGCGCCTAAGGCAGTCAACAGGCTCAATATCAAAGTTTACAACGGCAGCGAAGACACCAAGCACAGTGAAATTACTTGATATCCACGCCAACCGAGCAGCAACGAAATGGACGCTAGGCGAGCAGTGTGGCCGCGTACTATGGGGATTGGTGGCCCCCCTCTTTCGCCTCAGCCCACGGCCACTTTGGTGCTGGCGGCGAGTTCTGCTTCGCCTTTTTGGCGCTAACGTGGCGCGGGGCGTTCATGTATTTCCTACGGTACGAATAACCATTCCTTGGAATCTCGACATTGCAGAAGACGCAGCGATTGGCGACCGAGTCATCCTTTATGCGTTAGGTCAGATCAGTATCGGATCGCGCTCTACCATTTCCCAGGGTGCGCACCTCTGCGCCGGGACCCACGACATAGCTCATCCGAGCCGACCGCTCGTAAAAGCACCCGTGAAGATCGGAAGTGATGTGTGGGTATGTGCAGACGCATTCGTCGGCCCCGGGGTGGATGTGGGAGATGGTGCGATCGTCGGGGCTCGTGCCGTGGCAATGAAGAATGTCCCGGCACACACAATCGTTGCCGGTAATCCAGCTCGTCAAATTAGGACGATAAATGCATGACTCACTCGAAGACGATGCCAGCCTATCGCTATGCCGACGGATCTCACAACTGCTCCCATGACTACCTCTTACCTGTTCTACGGAGGGAGCTAAATGCTTGGCGGGCGTGCCAATCTTCGCTGTCGCCGAGGCTCTTCGACCTGGGCTGTGGCAACGGTAGTGTTGGAGCGATCTTAGCAGATGACGGATGGAGCGTAACTGGCGTCGACCCGTCGCCCGAGGGGATAGCGGCGGCACGGAGCGTGTTCCCTCAGATTGACGTCCATCAAGGGTCAGCTTACGACGACTTAGCCTCCGAGTACGGGGGCTTCCCCGTTGTCATAAGTTTAGAGGTGGTCGAGCACGTATATGCCCCACGGGCCTACGCTTCTACGTTGTTTGATCTCGTCGAACCCGGCGGTAAGGCATATATTTCCACTCCCTTTCACGGCTATTTCAAGAATCTGGCGCTCGCACTTTCGGGAAGAATGGACGCACACTTCACGGCGCTTTGGGATAGTGGGCACATTAAGTTCTGGTCCCATCGAACACTTGGGCAACTCTTGAGCGAAGCTGGTTTCACAAAGATCCGATTCGTCAACGTAGGGCGTGTCCCTCCCTTGGCTAAATCCATGATCGCGATCGCTAAGAAAGTGGATTGAATGCTCACCGCATTGATCCTTACGCGTGACGAAGAGCGACACATAGCCCGTGCCATTGAGTCAGTTAAGGCTTGCGCTGATAAAATAATTGTCGTCGACTCCGGCTCTACTGACCGCACGGTCGAAATAGCAGTCGAGAATGGCGCGGAAGTTCTGCGCAATGAGTGGACGAACTACGCAACTCAATTTAATTGGGCGCTGGATCAGCTAGACTCTTCTCCCGAATGGATCTTGCGTCTGGACGCCGACGAGATTGTCTCGGAACAGCTATTGGCTGAAATTGTTGCCACCTTGCCCGAGCTCGGCCCGGAAATTGCCGGGCTCACCGTCAATCGACGGATGAGCTTCATGGGCCGAGTCATCCGCCACGGAGGCTTATTTCCTGTTCAGGTACTTCGCATTTTCCGTCGAAATGAGGGCCGTTGCGAGGATCGCTGGATGGACGAGCACGTAATTGTTAAAGGGGGGGTGCGCCACCTAAAGGGCGAACTTCTCGACGACAACCTGAACTCCCTGACCTGGTGGACAAATAAGCACAACAGCTATGCTAGCAGAGAGGTCATCGATCTTCTTAATCTTCAGTACAAGTTTCGACCCCACGACACTGTTGCGAGCCTTTCCGGGGGAGAAGCTGGTCTAAAGCGATGGCTGAAGGAGAACATTTATACACATCTGCCAGGCGGAGCTCGCGCCTTTATATACTTTGTCTTCCGGTACGTCTTGCGCGGGGGGTTTTTAGACGGCCGAGAAGGACTTGCGTTCCACTTCCTTCAAGGCCTATGGTACAGGTTCCTCGTTGATGCCAAACTACTTGAGGTCCGACGTCTAATACAGAGAGAGGGCGTTACCCCGGAGGACGCGCTGAAGCGTGTGACAGGTTTCGATGTAGCCAAGCGGGCAGCCTAAGCTGCCTAGACTAAAAGGATCTTTGATTGTAACTTGCTATATCCGCGACCTCCAAAGGATGGGTCCCGCATGACGCACGTGGCGTAAGGCCCTGGTGCGCTTCGCTACCTTATGGTTTCGCTAGTGACGTCTCATGGCGATTCAATACTCTCCTAGGAGCGAGCCTTCATCCGAGCAAGAGTTTCTTGGGCACGCCGCTCCAAGCGGTCGAACCGCCTTTTTTATGGTCCGGGCGCGTTTATGAGCCGAGATGATTAGCTTTGGTCGGAATTATTGATGGACGTAGCCTTTCCCCAAAATCGTAGAAGCTTCTCAACCTTACAGGCGGGGCGAGCGATTGCCGCGCTTCTAGTCGTTCTGTTCCACTGCACGGTATCCATTTCTCACCCTAAGTATTGGGGGCAACCAGTATTCAACAACGTGTTTGAGTTTGGAAGCTTAGGTGTCGAGTTTTTCTTTGTGCTTAGTGGATTTATAATACTATGGGCGCATCGCGACGATATTGGCCATCCCCAAGCGCTTGTCCGTTACGCCTACCGGAGAATGGCTCGCGTTTATCCTCCTTACTGGATCGCGTCGATTTTCGTCATTCTCGCAATGACCTATATCCCGCAGGCAGCATCGGGGGGGGTGCCTGAAATAGCATCTTTGATTGAATCTTTTGCTCTTTTCGGCGACCCGCATAGCTCAATATTAGCTGTGGGCTGGACCTTGTTTCATGAGATGCTGTTTTATGCGTGCTTTGGCGTGACGATCGTCAGTAAAAGATGGGGAGTTGCACTTCTTGTAGCTTGGGCACTCCTAATCTTTGTTTCTCCTTGGGAATATTATGTATTCTCTCCATTGAACTTGTTATTTATGATGGGGATGGCGGCGGCGTGGACACTCGATCGTAGATCGGTACCCTGGCCTATAAGTATTTTCGCGGCAGGCCTAATGGTCTTTGGTGTTTCTGCTGCGATACTTCCGGTCGGGTACCTTCGGTCTTTGATCTGCGGCGCGGGAGCGATGCTGCTAATACTGGGCGCCGCGGAGCTAGAACGGTCGGGACGAGTTTCGACGCCGAACTGGCTGAAGTTCCTGGGAGACGCGTCTTATTCGATATATTTAGTCCATTTCGTTATCATATCGTTGGTAGCGAAGGTGACGGTCGGCGGTCTGAAGGAGCTAGCTTTTATCTCAATGTTGACGGCGAGTGTTGTTGGGGGCGTCATCTTTTACGTCGCTTGTGAACGACCTACTGTCAGGCTGGTTCAACGTAGCTCTGCAGCCCGTGCAGCCGCCAGAAGGCTTCGTCCTAGGGCCGATCCCGAGTCGGTCTAGCACTATGGAATGTCCCAAAGCTCCGACTTCAGCGTAGGATTTGCGGCGGCTAAGGCCACGGCACGCGTATTCAGAGACTGATGACGGCTTTCGAAGCCTCCTGTGCATTTCGGCAAGCAAAGGATGGGCGTGGCGAGCGCATGGTCGTTGTGACGTCCGCGGTGAAGGTTACTGTATCTTTTAGGGAGGGGACTCATTGCGAATCTCTGTCGTAACCGCTGTTTATAACCGCGCAAATACAATTGTGCAGGCGATGGAAAGTGTCCGAGGCCAAACTTACCCTGACGTGGAGCACATCATCCAGGACGGTGGCTCATCAGATGGGACGCTGGAGCGGATCGTGTCGATGGGTTCTGGCTTTTCCCTAGTTTCAGAACACGACAACGGCATTTACGACGCAATCAATAGAGGGATCGCAAGGGCATCCGGCGATGTCATCGGTCTCATGCACTCCGACGACTACTTCGCCGATGATCACATTCTCGAGAGGGTAACAGCTCTTTTCGCGGATTCGACCGTCGACGGGGTATACGGAGATTTGCAATATGTCTCGGGCGCTGACACGGACAAAATCGTGCGCCATTGGCATTCCGGCTATTACATGCCGAAGATGCTCGCCCGCGGTTGGATGCCACCTCATCCAACACTCTACCTCCGGCGTGAGATATTTGAACGTCTTGGAACCTACGATACCACCTTCAGCATCGCAGCTGATTATGACGCGATGCTCCGTTATCTAGCCAAGGGCCGGATCAAGCTGGCCTATCTACCGGAAGTGATGGTGAAGATGCGTCTTGGAGGCGAGAGCAATCGTTCGGTGGGGCGAATCATTCGGAAGAGCCTTGAAGACTACCGTGCTATCAAGCGTAATGGAGTTGGCGGCTTCGGCACCCTGGCAGCGAAGAACCTCAGCAAGATCAGCCAATTCTTTGTGAAGGAATTTACATAAATGACTAAGCGCGCGCTGGTTACAGGTATCACCGGCCAAGACGGCTCGTACCTCGCAGAGCTTCTCCTAAAGAAGGGCTACGAGGTGCATGGAATTAAGCGTCGTGCATCCGCTTTCAACACCCAGCGGATCGATCACATCTACGAGGATCCGCACGAGCCAAACCCTCAGCTCATCCTGCACTATGGTGATCTAACCGATAGCTCAAATCTCACGCGCATCATTCAGGAAGTTCGCCCGGATGAGATCTACAACTTGGGAGCCCAGTCTCACGTCGCGGTGAGCTTCGAATCTCCTGAGTACACTGCCGATGTTGACGCGATGGGAACGCTTAGGCTGCTAGAGGCTATTCGCCTCCTCGGCCTGGAGAAAACCACGCGCTTCTATCAAGCGTCGACGTCCGAGCTGTACGGTCTCGTCCAAGAACCACAGCAAAAGGAAACAACGCCCTTCTACCCGCGCTCGCCTTATGCCGTGGCCAAGCTGTATTCCTACTGGATCACGATTAACTACCGCGAGGCATACGGTCTCTATGCCTGCAATGGCATCCTCTTCAATCACGAAAGCCCTCGGAGGGGCGAAACCTTCGTGACCCGGAAGATCACGCGCGGGTTGGCCAATATTACCCAAGGCCTCGAGCCCTGCCTGTTCATGGGCAACATCGACGCTCTGAGAGACTGGGGGCATGCGAAGGACTACGTCCGGATGCAGTGGATGATGCTCCAGCAGGACGCCCCAGAGGATTTCGTGATCGCCACGGGTAAGCAGTACTCGGTCCGCGAGTTTATCAAGTGGTCCGCGGAGGAGCTTGGCATCTCGCTGCGCTTCGAGGGGGTAGGCTTGGATGAGGTCGGCATCGTCGACGAGGTGAGTTCCGAAATCCCCATGGCCGTACAGCCCGGTGATACCATAGTGAGGGTAGACCCACGTTATTTCCGACCGGCAGAAGTCGAAACACTTTGGGGTGATCCAACAAAGGCTCGGGAGCGCCTCGGGTGGGAGCCGGAAATTACCGCACGCGAGATGTGTGCCGAGATGGTCGCCGCAGACCTCGAAGACGCGCGGCGGCACGCATTCTTGAAAGCGAACGGGTTCAACGTCCCCGTAAGCATTGAGAACTAGGAACTAGCTGGTGAAGATCTACGTCGCAGGCCACCAGGGCATGGTCGGCAGCGCCATCATGCGCCAGCTAGAGAATCTAACCCTGAACGACGGGGCCGTCGAGACGGTGGTGCGGAGCCGCTCGGAACTCGACCTCACGAACCAGTCCGAGGTCCGTGATTTCTTCCGAACCGAACGGCCTGACGCGGTCATCCTCGCAGCTGCCAAGGTCGGCGGCATCCACGCAAACAACACATTTCCGGCCGACTTCATCTACCAAAATCTGATGGTGGAAGCGAACGTCATCCACCAGGCGTTCGCTGCCGGGGTCACGCGCCTGCTCTTTCTCGGCTCGTCGTGCATCTATCCCAAGGATGCAGCCCAGCCGATGGGTGAAGACGCGCTGCTGACTGGAACGCTCGAACCGACCAACGAGCCCTACGCGATTGCCAAGATTACCGGGATCAAACTCTGCGAGAGCTACAACCGCCAACACGGCACCGACTACCGCTCGGTCATGCCAACCAACCTCTACGGGCCGGGAGACAACTTTCACCCGGAGAACAGCCACGTCCTCCCTGCCCTTATCCGCCGTTTCCACGAAGCAAAGATTGAGGGAAGCGAGCAAGTGGTAATCTGGGGTACCGGAAACCCGCGCCGCGAGTTTCTGCACGTCGATGACATGGCGGCGGCCTCGCTGTTCGTGCTCGGCCTAGACCGCGCTACTTACGAGGCGAACACGCGCCCGATGCAAAGCCACATCAACGTGGGGACCGGAGACGATGTTGCGATCCTTGAGCTCGCGCGGCTTGTGGCAAGGATTATCGGGTACCAAGGCCAGATCGCGACTGACGCGTCCCGGCCGGACGGGACCGCTCGGAAGCTCCTCGACGTCTCGCGGCTCGCCGGTATGGGCTGGACCGCAACGATCGGCCTAGAAGACGGTATTGCCAAGACATATCGGTGGTATCTCGACCACGAAGATCAGCTGCGGACCTAGGCTCGTGTAGCCGACGCAGGCGCGACGCTTTTCTTATCTAGATGTCACCCTTTTAAGGGTAGCGACACCTGCGTGGGAACTGTTGCGCGGGAGTTCAGCAATTCAGAGATCGGCTCACCATTCTTGCCGGCAATACCGCCGAACGGCAGTCCTGGATTGCTGACAGCTACTACCAATGTCACCGCTTAGCCACGCCGAGCCAAGGGACGCCCCCGCCGCTTACACCGTTGAGGCTCTCCGCTGGGCAAGCTGCTGCCACCGGCGATGATGCATCTGCGCCGTCGACGCGTGCTCGACGTAGCGCGCAAGGACACCCTGGCTCCGCCAGCCGCCCGCCTGCATAATTCCGAGGAAATCAATACCAGCGACTAGCATGTCTTGCGCGGCACCGACCCGCATGGAATGTCCCGATAACGCCGAGATTTCCTCTTTTTGAATCCCCGCTCGCTTAGCCGCGACCTTGATCAAGCGACGCACGGACGAAGTGTCCATCGCACCCTGGGGTACCTTGCCCGTATGCAATCCTCGAAAGAGCGGGCCGTGGTGAAGCCCGGATCGATCGAGCCAGTGTTCCAGTCGACCGATGGTCGCCGGAGACAAATAGGCGATACGCCCGTTTCCAAACGGGTCCGACTTCGAGCGAGGCACTTCGATCGAGCTCAGGTCCGGCGAGAGATGCTCGACCCGCATCGCAACCAGCTCTGAGCTTCGGCATAGCGTGTCATAGCCGGCGCTGAACAGCGCGGCGTCGCGCGCGCCAGCCAGGGTATCCGGGCATTTTGCGACAATTTTTGACAGCATGTCGGCGGTAAGCCCGAGCGCCTGTCGCGGACGGCGCCGCTTTGCGCGCGATGCCCTGCGGAGCGCCAGGTGAACCTCGCTATGGCTGATCGGCGACGGCAGGTCCAAGATCCGGTGAGCAAATTGAATTGCGCAGATGCGCCGTTTTACCGTTGCGATAGCCTTCGTAGGGGCTTCGTCATCCACAAACCGAGCGATAGTTTCCGGATCTGCGGGCAACCAGCTGGCGCCCCGTTCAGCGCACCACGACTTGAACACCACGAGGTCATTCCGGTATCCACGAAGTGTCACGTCGGAATATGCGCCTTTGCAGCGGCTCAGAAGCTCTTCGAGAATTTTCAAACTATGGTGGTCAATCTGGTCCATACTGCGCTTATGAGCTCACTAAGGTGAAACATCAAGAGATCTCAGGAGCTCAGATCAGGAGCGGAAGAGCTTTGCTTGCCCTGAGCTCAAGAGAACTCGCGCAATTTGCACACGTGAGCTGGGCAACAATTAAACGGTTTGAGGAAGAAGAAGGCATCCCGCCTTCCCGCAGTGGCACTCTTACCAAGGTCAAAGCCGCCCTCGAAGCCGCCGGCATCGAGTTCATCGGAGATCCGATCACCTCGCCCGGCGTCCGTCTCCGGCGTTCCTAGTCTTCCGACAGCTCTTGCGACGTATCCTCGAGGCCGTCAGCCGGCTGAGCACGCGCCGCTTCCGATAATCTCAAGCGTGTACAGCCTGCTCTTGCGCACGTTGAGATTACAGACCGGCGCACCCGATTTAAGCGCGCTGCCAAGCAGCCGGCAACGACACTTGCCTGATACCGCCGAAACTCGCCGGGTGCCTCGCCCCGCGTCTTTGCCCCACACGCGGAGTGGCCGCGATCGCCGTATCAACGATCCACGACCCTTAGGAGTTCAGACCTTCACCGGTCCGGTCTTGCCGCGACGAGCTAGGAGAAACAGTACCAGCGGCCACACCATGGTATTCGCAAGGTCGAGCGCTGATAGCCCATCGTTCCACGGGTCGGGACCATAGTAGTCGATCACTTCGTTCGCCACCGCAAGTATCGTCACGATAGCAAGGGGGATCCACGATCGCATCCGGCGGCGGGTAAGGAGCGCCGCCGCAACGAATATTGCAAGGCCAAGGTGGACGTGGAGCAGATCATCGCTGAGCCCAAGGACTTGGCCGAGACCACTCTTCGCGCTCGAGTAGGAATTCGCATAGCGTGAAAAATCGGCGGTCATCTGCAACTCGGGTGATGCTATAGGGTGTCGGAGTTCACGGCTAGCGGTCCCGAACGACAGCACAACCACATCAGGTTCTTATCTCTCTGCGTCGCGAGTGACCACCACCGCCTGCTCGATTGTCTTCATGCGCCGATCCTGCTCCTCGCGAAGATCGCGCAGCGTGTCGCGAACCTGCCGCCCCAACATGCCTTGGTAGCGGCCGATAAGAAACTGGTCCTGCAAAGGAATGTATCGCTGTGTCGACCCGTACGACTTGTCGTCGTGGGCTTGGTCGAAGTAGCGTGTGAGCATGTGTTTTTCTGCCTCAGCCAAACGCCGTTCGCGCCAGAACAGGTTAGCCAGGCGCTCCACCAAGGCTATTTCATGTGCGGTTTGCGCATCGTGCTCGTCGATAAGTTGATCGAGCAATTCCTGGTAGATCTCACGCTTCTCATAGATCGAGACAGCGTTGGCGCTGAGCACACCATGAGTGAGCGAGTTGCGCGAACTAGCGGCTTTGCCCTTGGCTGTACGGGGTCCTGTGCTGCGCTGAGCATTGCGACGATTCGCTTCGGTCTGTTTCTCGCTGGTCATCCGGCGAACAAGTCATGACATTCTAGTCAGGTACAAGCCGCCCATAAAGCATTTATCCACAATAGGATGTTATATCATCCTATTGAATTGGTCTAAATCTCTGTTCTGACTCAGGACTTTAGCTCAGAGGCCCTGGGTGCTAAATTTGACGAAACGAACCCATTTTGTCCGTCGCCTCGCCCGATAACGCCACTTGGCGCGAAGGACAGGAAGGCCCTGCCTGCCGCCCCGCCCTACCCGCTCCCGCGGTTTCCTGACACTTCCTTGGTCAGTCGGTAGGGTTTACACGCCGCATCGCCACCAGCTCTCGCAACGCCGCCCGCAGGTTCGTGCGCCAATGCACCGGCTCCAGCTGCGTCGCCCGCAAGGTGCCCGACGAGTCCAGCAACGAGAACCGCGGCCTGGTTGCCGCCGGCGCGAAATCGGCGGAGCTGATTGGCACAACGCTGACCGGATGCGGCAGCAATCGCAGCGCACCGGCTTCCTCGGCGATGGCGACGGCAAAATCGTACCAACTCGCCGCTCCCGCATCGACATAATGATAAATGCCCGGCGCAGCCGTATCGGCCAGGCGCCAGATCACCTCCGCCAGGCGGCCCGCCCACGTCGGCGCGCCGATCTGATCGGCTACCACGCGCACCTTTCGCTGCTGCGCCATCAGCCGCAGCATTGTATCCAAGAAATTGGTCCCGGCGGCGGCATAGACCCAGGAAGTGCGAACGATGAGCGCATCGCTGCCGGCCATCTGTTCGCCGGCGAGCTTGCTGTGGCCGTAGACCGACAGCGGGCGGCACTCGTCATCCGGCCGGTAGGCGCGGCTTTGCATGCCGTCGAACACGAAATCGGACGAGAGGTGGATCAGCTTGCCGCCCAGACGTCGCATCTGCAGAGCCAGGGTCCGGACCGCGCGTGCGTTAATATCAAACGCAACGCCCCTCTCCCTCCCGTATCTGCATCGACATCGGTTCACGGAAGCTGTCGGAAACAGTGGACACAAGGTGATCGTCGTTTGCCCCGGAGGCTGCATCGGCCACAATCCTAATCTCGAGGATATTTGTGACGGACTCTCCGACAATGAGACAATTGCTGACCTTGATGAGAGCGACGCTTTGGTTGGGTTCCCGGTTGGCTTGATCAACCGAGTCACGGTTCTGGAGGTATCCAGCGCGCCAGGCCAGGAATTGGTCGAGAACCTCGATCTGCACGATACGCCGCGGTTTTGGACGCCCGCAGCACGTTTCTATCTCTTCGAATACGTTGTGCCGTCTGCGGTTCTGCCGGGAAATCGGCTGGTGCCTGGCCTTCGCCTGCTGACTGACGGAGATTGTACCACGTATCCGGGTAACTTGGTGGATGGGCAGCTGGTTCACTGGGAAATGGACCCTTGGGCGGTCGGACTCCAGCCGCTCCCTCAGGAACTCCGGAGCGCCTGACTACTTAGAAAACCCAAGCTGGGCGGACCTCGATCAGGTCCGCCCAGTTTTGCTCGTTCTCAGCGCTTCGCGCAGCAATCGGCGAATAGCTTCCGGCTTCGACGGTCTGGGTTCAGGCTGCTCGGCGATCCAGCGATCCAAATCCGCGTCGAGGTCAGGATACAGCCGCAAGCCGATGCTCCGCCCAATCCCGGTCTCCGGTCGGCCCCTACCTCGTTTTTTTTCGCTATCAGCTATTGAACCAATTCCCGCTATCATTAAATAGTAGCAACGAACCGGGCAGGGGCGGCAACCCCTGCACCGGCTCTAACCAAGCAACCGTCTGCAAGGAGACGATCATGGCTGCCAATACCCCTACACACGAAAATACGCCCTGGACCAGCACGCTGTTCAACCATTCGGTGGCCGCCAAGGCTTGGCTGGCCGTCGCTGGCGACGACGACTGCACCGCCCGCGGCAAGGTTGCCCGCGCAGCGCTCGAAGCCCAGGCTGAGGTCTACGCAACCCCTGCGCCGACGCTTGGCGCTGTGCGGACTAAGCTCTCCATCTGGTGGGGCGAGGAGCTCTACGCCGACGGCTACGAAAGCAGCATCAACCGCATCATCATGGGAGACCTGACCCGCCTCGAGCTCGAAGGCGCTGGCGCTACGGAGCTCGAAGCATCCGGCCGCTCGCCCGAGGAAGCTGCCGCGCAGCTTGCTGAGTGGCACGCGACGTTGGCCGATTACAACGAACAGGCAGAGTTGTTCGTGGAGGGGCCCTCAGACCGCTGGCAGGGCCGTGAAGCCATCGAGATCATCAACGCCATGGACTACTCGGCCGGGGTCCTCTTCGAACTGCGCGCCCCCAACATCTACGGCGTGATCCGCAAGCTGGAGCTCCTCTGGGAGGACGAACGCTTTCAGACCGTCGGTGGCGGCACTGTGTATGTGCAGATCCTGCGCGATCTACACCGGCTCACGCGGGAGATCGAAGCGGCGAAGGCGGACGCCTAGTCGCCCGAGCCGGAGGTATCGCTGCAAGTGACCCAGTCACTCCTCTCCACTTTGTAGCGGCCTCCAACCTCCGCGTCCTACGCGGGTCGTCGTTAACAACGAGGATCCACATGCACCCGAAGATTACCTACACCATGAAGGAAGCGACCGCTGCCACCGGCATCAGCCGGACCATGCTCTACGCCCTGATCAAGGCCGGCGAACTGACGCCGATCAAGATGGGGAGCCGCACGCTCATCCGTCACGATGATCTCGAAGCCCTCATCGAGCGGAAGGCCGCGGCCTGATCGTGTCGCGTTCGATCCACCGCCTCAGTCCGCTGCAGGTCAAGAACCTGTCGAAGCCCGGTCTGCATCCAGACGGCGGGAGCTTGTACCTCAACGTGAGTGCATCAGGCACGAAGTCCTGGCGCATTGTCTACGTCAGAAACGGGAAGCGCTTCGAACTGGGCATCGGCCCTCTTAGCTCCGTCACGCTTTCGAACGCCCGGGAAAAGGCGGCGGAAGCGCGCAAGCTGCTTCAGGAAGGCGAGGATCCGAAACAGCACTGGGCCAAGCAGCGGCCCTCGAAGGACAAGAACTTCGGCTCGATCGCCATCGAGCATATCGAGGCTCATGAGCCAGCGTGGAAAAACGCCAAGCATCGCCAACAGTGGCGGAACACACTCACGACTTATGCTGCGACGATTTGGGATCGTCCCGTCGACCAGATCACCGTCGAAGACATCTTGGGCATCCTCAAGCCAATCTGGGCCACCAAACCGGAGACAGCGAGCCGCGTCCGCGGGCGCATTGAGACAGTCCTCGACGCAGCCAAGGTACGTGGTCTTCGGAGCGGAGAGAACCCTGCTGCATGGCGGGGCAACCTCGCCCTTCTCCTGCCTACGCGAAAAAAGGGGTCGCAGCGTCATCACCCTGCGATGCCGTTTGCCCAGGTGCCCAGCTTCTTCAAGGACCTCGGTGAGCTTTCCGCGTTAACCGCAAGAGCGCTTGAACTCACCATCCTGACCGCAGCGCGAACGTCGGAGGTTCTCCACGCCCAGTGGTCAGAATTTGATCTTGAGGCAGCGATCTGGACCGTGAGTGCCGAGCGCATGAAGGCCGGCCGGGAGCATCGTGTACCGCTTTCGCCACCGGCGGTGAAATTGCTCACCAGCCTGCAGGGCGGTCATGACACATTGGTTTTCCCCGGTCAGGCCGAGGGCAAACCGCTTTCCAATATGTCGATGGAAATGTGCCTCCGCCGGATGAAGATGGACCGTTACACCGTCCATGGCTTCCGATCATCATTCCGAGATTGGGTCGGAGAGGTCACCGACTTTCCTCGTGAAGTCGCCGAGTTCGCGCTCGCTCACATCGTTGGAAGCGCGACTGAACGCTCTTACCGCCGCGGAAACTCGTTCGAAAAGCGCCGGGAGCTGATGAATGCCTGGGCTGAGTTCTGCTTGCCTGCTGTTTGACCTGCGAACTTAGCACCCCACCTTCAACCCTAATTCCAGCCCTAACTCCGTTGCTGGATTGCAGCGAACGACACCACATACCTACGGACGGCGCGAGTCCTGTCCCGAGGGAAACCGGGGGCCCGGAAACACGCCGGGACGACTTGGAACAGGCTATGGCGGAGCGGGAGTCCGCCAAAAGTTTCGGAAATTAGGGTTTCGTATCCCCGGTCCTCAGAAGACCCACCACCCTACCCGCCGGCAGACCACCACCCTATCCGCCGGCAGAACCAACAAGCGTGCATCGGGGTTATCAGATCATTGGGGCGTCCGTTTTGCGCCCAGTTGCGGTCATTGGAAAACACATTCCCGCTGCCCGAAAGCTGCCGCAGCCTAACCCTAGTTTTATGGCAAGGTGCGTGGCGAAAAAGTGGCATCAATACGGTGAGAGGAGGTTGTCCGCTAGTTTTGCAAAGAGCGATCAAGGCCACCGCCGTATGTCTTAGCCAGCGCTACTCGGTCGGACGTGCAACATCTTGACCCCAGCGCCTCCGAGATTGCCAAAGGGCAGGGCAGACAGAGACTGAGCTTCGCATGGGCGATGTCGACGGTCGGTGCATGGTCTGTTCGGAAATTTAGCAGAACCTGACGCCGATCCCCGAAAGGAAATCGCAAGGCCTCGCGAAGCCATGTGCAAGATATGCCGAACGACTAGAACCTATAGCCAGCTGTAAGGGTCGCGCGACCGATGTCTTCTGAAAAAGCCGGATCGTTCGAATTGCGAAGCGAATACTGCAACTGACCTCGTAACAGGAGGCCCGGCCGAGTCGCGTACTGTAACTCCAATTCCGGAGTGTAGGTGCGACGGGTCAGACGCTCCCCATTCGGTGCTAGCCGCGCGGCGAAATCCCACCACCGGGCGGTGACGCCGCCCGATAATCGCAAGCTCTCGCCCACCGGGGCCTGGTAGAACAGCGAGGCAATTGTCCGGTCGTACCCCCGGCGCGGTGCGTCGGAGTCGATTTCCTCGCGGCGCAAGTCCACGGTGAGGTAATGACCCGCCTTAGGGCGATAGCGGTATTCAGCGCCATAAAAGGGGCCCGCTCCATCGGTGTCGTCGGCATCGTAATCGCGCCACCGATAGCCGCCGAATACCCGCAGTCGATTGGCGCGGTTCGGACTGAACTGTAGGCGAGCGAGGGACTCAATCTGGTCCGTGGAGCTGGCTTCAACGGTGCCGATATTGCTCGCATAGGCGACCTGTCCGAACAACTCGACCGTGTCCGAAACCACCGAGCCGACGCCCGCGGTCCACCGGTTGCTCCAGCGGTCCGCCCGCGTGTTGTCATCGTAGAACCGTGCCGCCGAATCGTAGCTGACGCTCACGTCCGTCGCGCCGAAGTCGAGATCGTAATCGAGCAAGCCGCGAACGACCGCGGATGATCCGCCGCCAGTGTCGTCGGACTCATCGACAGCTGTGGCCGGCGCGAGAACCTTCGAAACCGACACTTCGCCTGACAAGTCGCCCTTCGCCGTCTGGGCCGCGACTGCGGCGGGGCAGGCGAGGCCGAAGACGATACTAAGACCTATCAGGCTATGAGCACGCATGAATGGATCCTCTGGAGCGGCTAGCTGGCAGCGAGGCGGCGAGAGCGCCGCACGATTTTGGTTTTTGCCCCGGTTTCGTCTGACAGATTGAGTTTGGGGAATAGTTAATCAGCCGCAAGGGCCGTGGTCTTCCGATCGCGAAAAGTCGCCTGACATCGCACGCGCTAGGGTTTGAGCTTGCTCCAGATTTCGGCAATTTGGTCCGGCAGCGTCAGGGGATCGAACGGCTTGGCGATGACTGCCGCCGCGCCCATTTTGCGCAGCCGTTCCACGTGCTCCGGCATGACGCTGGCAGTCATAAAGATCACCGGGATTGTCTGGGTGGATTCGTTGCCCCGAAGCTCCGCAATTACCTCGCCGCCGTCCATTTCCGGCATCCGGTAGTCTAGGATCACCAGGTTCGGCGAAATCTCGCCGATGGCGTTCAGTGCAGCGCGCCCCGAAGCAAAGTGAGCCACTGACAGTCCGCCAAATTCCTCGAGCGAGAGCTTGATCAGACTGGCGATGTCGGGATCGTCCTCCACCAGCATAACCTGACGAAGCATATTAATTGTCATTTTTCCTCCAGTTTCCGCAGGCGAATCCAGAACCGGGCGCCGCCACCTTCCGGATTTTCGTAACCGATCTCACCGCTGTGCATCTCGACGATGTCCTTGCTGATCGCGAGACCGAGGCCCGTCCCGGCCGAGCCGGTCCGCCGGTGGGCCGGATCGGACTGCGCGAAGCGGTCGAAGATTTGCGACGCAAAGGCTTCCGGCACGCCGGAACCGAAATCGCGGACCGACAGCTCGACCTTGTCGCCATGGTCCTGCAGGTTGACCACGACCAGGCTCTCCGGTGGCGAAAACTTGCACGCGTTCGAAACCAGGTTCGCGACGACCTGGCTGAGCCTCCCGTAGTCGCCGAGCACAAACAGCGGCCGCGAGGCGACCTGCAGCTCGAGATCCTTGCAGTGCTGCAGGGCAAACGCGCGGTTCTGCTCGCACACGTCATCGGCCAACTGAGCGAGGTCGACCGGCTCGCGCTTGATCGAGAACGCGCCGGATCCCAGCTTTTCAACGTCCAGGATATCGTTGATCAGCGTGGTCAGCCGTTCGGCATTCTTGTTGGCCATTCGCAACAGTTGCGACGATTGATCGTCCAGCGATCGCTCGGCCTTTTTGGCGAGGATCGCGAGCGCGCCGCGTATCGATGTGAGCGGAGTGCGCAGCTCGTGACTCACCGTCGAGACGAATTCGTCCTTGATCCGCTCGACCCGCCGACGATCGCTCACGTCTTCCACGGTCATAATAAAGCGACCATCGGGAACGCTCGCGAACCACGTGAGCAGGGCCCGGTCTTCCTCTCCGATGAGCACCCTCTTGCTGTTGTTGGCAGCGGCGACCGAAGAAATGAGTTCCCTCAGGACCTCGTCCGGTTCCCCCTCGCCGATCGAGAAACGGCGCGACACATCAGTCACGATATCCGCCGCCGCCAGCCCGGTAACGACAAACTCTGGTGAAAGGCCCAGCAGTTCGATCAGCTGGTTGTTCCACAGCAGCAGGTGAAGCCGGCGGTCGAACACCGCAATGCCCTGTTGCACGCTGTCGACAGTCGCGCGTAGAAGGTCGGTCTGCGCGGTAAGCGCGAGTTGGCGCTGATGGGCGAGCTTGCTCCCGAGCCTCAGCTCCATCAGGTCGCTGACCGTGCGAGCGAGCAAGACGAGCTGGCGACGCTCCGTTTCCCCAAGCGTCCGCCGCTGCCGATCGATGATGCACAATGACCCGACGGACACGTCCTCGCCGATTCTTAACGGCGCCCCGGCGTAAAAACGGATGTGCGGCGCGCCGGTGACCAACGGATTATCGCGGAAGCGAGGATCGGCGAGTGCGTCCTCCACCACCAGTACCGAGGTTTCTTTGACGGTCTCGTTGCAGAATGCATCTGCCCGCGCCGTGCTTTGTTGATCCAGGCCGCAAGAACCATGGAACAATTGCCGTTCCGTCCCCAGAACCGTTACGGCGGAGATGGGCACCTCGAACGTGTCGGCGACGAGTTCGGCAACGTGGTCGAATTCGGTCTCTGAAGCCAGCGCGTCGAGCTGGTAGCTCGAGATGGTCTGCTGGCGCCGCTCCTCGATATCGTCCCGCTTTGGGTCTGCTTGCATGCGATCGGGCCTCGGGGTTGGAATGCTTAACCTGCACCGGTTAGGAGACACCATGTCTGGAATCGAATTCGACCTCTATTGTGAACGGAATGGTTAAGCTAGGCTCCGGATCAGACCGGGACGCGCTTTTGCGCCAGCGGCTGGCCGGGTTGTCGCGCCGCTTCCTCGAACGCGCCGTCGACGATCGCCAGCACATCGCCGCGGCACTGCTGCGCGGAAACCTTAAGGAAGTGACCGCGCTAGCCCACCGCTTGGCCGGAACCGCCGGAAGCTTCGGCTACGAAGATCTGGGTAACCACGCGGTGCGGGTCGAGGAACTGATCAAACAAGGTGCCGCACTGGAAACGATCGATGCCGAAGCCGATCAGCTGTTAGCCTCGATCGATCGGGCAGTCGCTGCCGCAGCATAATGCCATGGGAGCACCCTCTGATAACCACGTAGCGCGCGCCGGCCCGCCACTTCGACTGCTCGCTACAAACCCGCTCCTCCAGCTCATGTCCGGTCCTTCGGCGCATACCGACGCTCCTCGAACTGCGCTAGCCAGCGCTTCACAGACGGGGCGATTTGCCTCGGTGCCCTTGTTGCTAGCGATCGGCCTGGCCTTTCTGAGCGCCACTAGGCTGTTCATTCTTCCTAACGGAGTGGTGTTCGACACCTTAGCGGCGCGTCTCCCGCTCGAGCAGCAAGCGGTGATCGTGGTGAGACCGTCAGCTTTGGAGCGCGAAGCCGTGCAAGCGAACCTGCACGCGGCCGGCGTTCGCACTATCAACGAAGACGACCGAACCAGCGTGCCCATATCGACATTCGGGATCGAACGCTCGTTTGCAGACCGTAGCGGCCTTGCTCGCCTGATCCAACTTCCCGCCGAGGTCACAGCGCCCGAGTTCTCCGGCGCGCAGGTGCTCAGCGTGCCGGCGGTGATGCCGCTCCTAACGGGCAGGACAGTCGTCCTCGGGCCGCCGGTGTCCAAGCGCGACGCGCGCTTCACGCCATCGGTGTACGCATCGCCCCGCAGCTTAGATAGCACGCAACTGCATGCGCGCATTATGCAGGCGGTCGCAAGCGACCGAACTGCGACGGAACTTGCCGCGCCCGGCCGGGCAATCGTGCTGCTGTTCTTCGCGCTGCTGCTTGTCTCGCTCCAGTTGGTCATCGGTAGTCGCCTGCGAACGGGTTCGAACTTGGTTGTGCTCGTGGCAGCGTGGTTGGCGGGCGTTGCGGCCCTGCTTATCGGCGGTGTGCTGCTACCCTTGCCCGAGCTGACGCTGCTCATCCTCGGGACGCCCTTCGCGACGAAGGCGGTGGCCTCGCGCGAGCGCGATAGACGCCTGCAATTGTTGGCGGACCGTGCGGCGACTTTCATGCGCCGCAGCACGCTGGTCAGCGACGGGCGGCGCTTCATCGCGTTCGTGCCGGCGATGCTGCGCGTCGCCGGCGTGCACAGCTCCGTCATTCTCGAGAACCACGACACGAATGGCTGGATACCGCTGGCCGGGGAATCGCCCGAGACCCTGATGGGCCACACGATTACCCCCGCACAAGCGTTGGCCGCGGACAAAAAGCGGCCTCGCCCGGTTCGCATATCCAACAGCGCGAGCGGAGCGTTTCTATGCCTGTCCCGGCTCGATCGGGCCGGATGTCCGACTTATTGCCTGTTCGAAGTCGTGCCCGGCCACGACACGAAACCAGTACTGATCGGCGCCGCCCGAGTGCTCGATCATCTCGCTAGGCTCGCCCGGCCCGCAACCCAGCGTTCGCGCACAGGGGACCCAGACGCTCAGCTGTTCGCCGCGATGGACCGCGTGGCCTCGTTCGCCGCCGAACTGCGGCGTACAATTGGCGCGCTGCACACCGCGGCGATGCTGTTCGACGGGTCAGGCGTGCCGCTGCAACTCAACTCGGCGATGCGGAGGTTGCTCGCGCGCGCCAAGGTAGTGGAGGATACGGCCACCCCGCTCGACGTCGCGGTCGCGCTCAGCGGTCTCGATCAACAAGCGGCGCTCGGGCTGCTGACGGAAGCGCTGCGGCACGGCGCGTCGATCGGGCTCGCCTCGCGGCACGAGATAGAGGGCCGCTACTACGATACGAGAGTCACCTGGACCGGGGGCGACCTGCTGTTCGAAGCGGCCGATGTGACCGATCTTCAGCAACTCGCGCATTTGCGGACCGAAGTGGCAAGTGAAGTCGACGCCAGGATACGCAACGATCTGGAGGCCATCGAACTGGCGAGCAAGCTCACGGGCGACGGGCGTTTACCGAGCGACAAGCGCGCTCGCGCGATGCAGATGGTCTCGCAAGCCGCCGGCCGCACGCGCGACACGCTCGAAAACCTGTCGCGAATGATCAGCGGCTCGGTTCACGCAAGCTCCTCGGAACCGTTCGCGGTCAATCCCAGAACCGCGCTCATGCAAGCGCTGACGGCCGTCCGCTCGCAAGGCGGGAGGCACTTGGGAGGCGTCAAATTGACTGTCCCTCAACTCGCTTCGCTGGTGCTCGCTGACCCGGGCGAGCTTGACGAATTGCTGAAAGCGATGCTGCAGGTCGTGACGTCCGACGGTGAAGAGGACGGTGAGATCAGAGTAACATTGACGGAAGGGGCCGAGGCCAGCGTGATAGTGATCGCCGGGGGGTTCGGTCTTCCGCCCGACCGGTTCGAACTCGCGCTATCTGACGGAGCGCAGGGCGTGCCGGCACCCTTCCGCACCCTCCAGCGTGTGCGCGGATATCTCGGCGACTGGGGCGCTGAGCTGAAGTTGGTCAGCGAGGCGGGCCTGGGCTATCGGTTCGAGCTCATCTTGCGGAGGGCGGCCAAGTGAATAAGCGGGTATTGCTCGTCGAGGACGACAGCCTGATCGCCGAACTGCTCGAGATGGTTCTACTGCTCGAAGGGGTGGATGTGACCATCGCGTCTAACGGCGCGGAGGCGCTGGCGCGACTGGAGGCGGACAGTTTCGACGTGATCGTACTCGATTTGATGATGCCGGTCCTCGACGGTCTCGGGCTGCTCGACCAACTTGGCGCTATCGGCCAGGCGCACCCGCCGATCCTGGTGTTCTCGGCGAGCACCAGCCGCGAAATCGCCGATCGGGCCTTGAAGGCCGGTGCCGCGGCCATCGCGCGCAAGCCGCTCGACCGCGACGAGTTCCTCGCCATCGTCCGCCGCCTGCTGGGCGAATGAGCCGATGAGTCTCTGGCCCCTTCCACTGTTTCCCGAAGGAAGCCTCGCCAGCTCCGTCATCACCACGGTGTGGATCGGCGTGTTCATCGTCTGCCTCATGAACCTGCGTTTCGGCTGGGTCCTTTCCGGGCTGGTGGTGCCGGGGTATCTCGCCCCCCTGCTGATCGCAAAGCCGCTTTCGGCCGGGGTGGTGATGATCGAAGCGCTCATCACTTACGGATTGTTCTGGCTGCTGTCCGAGCGTCTGGCCCACCATAGCCGGTGGAGCAGTTTCTTCGGCCGCGATCGCTTCATGGGATTGATCCTCGTCAGCGTCGCTGTCCGGCTCACGCTCGACGGGTGGGTCCTGCCGCTGCTGGCCGACAATCTCGACCGCTATTACGGTCTGTCATTCGACTGGCAGAACAGCCTGCACAGCTTTGGCCTGATCGTCGTCGCCCTGCTGGCCAACCAGTTTTACAAGCCCGGCCTAGTGCGCGGTTTGCTGCAGTCGGCGGTGACAATCGGCATGACGTGCCTGATCGTCCGCTATGGATTGATGGAGTTGACAAACTTCAGGATCGGCGGAGTGGTCTATCTCTACGAAGGCTTCGCCAGCTCCATCCTGGCAAGCCCTAAGGCTTATATCATTCTGATCGTCACCTGCTTCATCGCTAGCCGGATGAACCTGCTTTACGGGTGGGATTTCGGCGGGATCATGATCCCCGCGTTGCTTGCTCTCCAATGGTACCAGCCGCAAAAGATCCTCACCTCTTTCGTCGAGGCCTTCATCATCTACGGATGCGGCGCGCTGCTCCTGCGATCGCGGCTGTTTGCCGGCACCACGGTGGAAGGCGCCCGCAAGATCCTGCTCTTCTTCAACATCAGCTTCGCCTACAAACTGCTACTGGGTCACGTGCTTGTAGCGGTGGGAGTCGAGCAACGTATCACCGATTATTACGGCTTTGGATATCTGCTTCCTACCCTCATCGCGATCAAGGCGTACGACAAAGGTATCCTTGCCCGCGTGACCGGGGCGGTCGCGCAGATCAGCCTGAGCGGCGCGCTGCTCGGCAGTCTCGTCGGGTTTGTGCTGACGTTCGGTCGATCGGACGGCACGGTCTTTGCCGCGGCTCCCGATTATCGGCGCTCGCCCCTCACTGGCGCGATGGTAGCGGCGCGGACTTCAGGACAAGTGCGGATCGACCAAGCGCAAGGCGCGGCGGCTGCGGATCCGGCGCTCTCCGCAAGCGGGTTTGCGCAAGGCGTCGCAGCTCTCGATCGGTCCGGGTCCAGCGAAGCGGTGCGCGCGATTCTGGCCGAAGCAGGTTATTCGGTGCAGCGTTTGGCCGACGGCAAGGTGGCCGTGCGGCCGCGGGACGGCAGCGGCTTCGCTCTGATTCACAATCCTTCCGCCGCGCGACGAATGGCGATCCTGTCCCCTAACCCAGACGCAGCACCGCTCATGGGCTTGGCGGCTTATGCGACCTTCGAGAGTCAGGACGCCCGGTGGCTCGTTCTGGGTGAATTGAAAGCCGGACTTGGCCCTAGAAGCAGCTCCGCCGTCGGGGAGGTCCTGCGCCAAGCACTGCATAGCCCGCTGCTCGAGATCACGCAGGCGAGCGGGAATGCATCCATTCTCAGGCTGACAGCCGAGACGGGCCGGCTGATCCGTTTAGAGGACCTTCTGCGATCCGCCCCCAATGTCCGGCTTGCGCTTGCCGAACCTCTCCTTCCGCACTCGGTTCTGTCGCTCAGTCGGGCGGGCATCCAGGAACTGGTGGCAAACGTCGCTCCGCTCACATCGAGACCGTTCGCTAGCTATAGGGACGAGGAGCTTGCCTTCATTCGCTACGACCTGTTGGGGCCACTGCTGCGCTCGGGCTCGGACACCAATCTGCAAGCGCTCCAACGGGCGGCGGCCAGTGTGGGCCTGCACCTTTCGACAGCGCGCGCCGGTCCGGCACCGGTATTCGAACTCCGCCGGGCTGGAGCGCCCGGGGAACTCTATCTCCTTCGCCCCGCATCGACGGGGCCGGTTTTGCAAGCGTCGGATGCGCCGCCAATCCAGGCCCTCTCGCGCAAGCTGTTCGATAGCCTCGATGCGCGCGGCCTGCTCGTCGCGCCGCTCCCGCAAGCGGTGGAGGCCGCGCAAGCCCAGCTTGAGCCGCTGATCACGCAGGCGCTGAACGATACCGTTGCGGGAAGGCCGCTCACCTTGCAACTGCGCCCGCGGCCGAACTTCGGCGGGCCGCCGGGCTCCGTCCTCGCAGTCGATCGGATCGAGCCAGCGGGAGGTCTGGCCGACCGCCTGATAGCGCGGCTGCGACAGGCCGGGCTTCATCCCCGTCTCCTCCAGCGCGATGACCTGCTGAGCGCCGGCCTCGAAATCGGGCCGGCGCCACAACTGCGCTACGTTCAGCAGGCGCAGGGCGGCCGGGCGGCGGTGCTGTGGATCGGCGCCGCGCCATGAGGATTGCCGGACGCGCTCTGTTTACCGCCGCCGTCGTTTTCGCTGTGCTTGCCATAGCGTGGCTTGCGCCGGCGATTGGGGGAGCTTTTCAGCAGCGCCTCTCGCCGCCACGTATAGCCGATGCCGACCGCAGCATTGGGTACGCGCTGAGCGACCGCCCGACCACTTTCGTGTTTAGCCGCCCGCAGCGGATGGTTCGCATCATCACGAATGCCCAACTCAGCCGGGCAGCCGCCTTCCCGCGCTACGGCATCATGGTCGAGGCAATCAGCGCCGACAATCGGATCGTTTCAAACCAACGCATCTTCGCACGCTCGATCCAGTTGTTCGTGCGCGGCGCGCGCAAGCACCTGGTGCCCCGCACTTTCATGCTCCCCAACGAAGGCGCGGAGCTCTCGGCCGGCGACATCGCGATCATCGACTACGGTGAGCCGGTGGCCGCGGTCCGCGTCGCAGTCGGGACGAGCGATCCGGAGGTGGTCGGCATAGTCGCGCGGGTGCAGGAACAGCGTCCGGTGTCCCCGCGGCAGCTCTCGGTCGGCTGGGATCGCATCAGTGAGAGCGAACGCGAACAACTCGCAGCGGGCAGTGCGCTCCCCCCCGCGCTCATCGGCGAGCATGCGCGGCGTGGCCTGTTGCGGAGGCGGTGGCATCCGGTGGGTCCGGCAGGTGTGCTAGGTCAGGATTACGATCAAGTCGCCCTTTACGAGCGCGCCGGGGCGGTGGTCACGCCCGCGGCAGCGGCGCAGTGAAGGCATGGGAGTGACACGCATGGCGCTGCTCGCCGCTGGCGTCGCAGCTGTAGGAGTAGGGTTGTACTTGCAAAGCGCATTGTCACCAGGGCGGGTGTTCGAGTTGAGTGAGGCCGACTTCCGCTCGACCGAAGGTGCTTTCGTCGCCGCGCTCCGCGGCGAGCGCGGCTCGGCGCCAGACGGCATGGTAGCTGTCGCCGCCAGCAATCCGGTCACCGCGCTGGTTCTCCGCGAGGATGAACGACAACACGCAGGCAGAGGCGAATACCTCATACGCAAGGATAGAACAGTCGAGCCGCTGCTAATCGCGGCGCCGCACCGGCGTGCCGACCGCTTTACCGGCACGCTCGCGCGGCTCATCTTTAGCGAAACGGACGCCGCTGCCGCCGGATGGAACAGCGCGCCGCGGCGGGGGCTGTTCGGCGAGCAGAACGACGTAGCAAAGCTTCGTCGCCATCCGTTCACCGCCTTCGCGCTGGCCTTCGCCGCGACGTATCCGAGCGGGCGCGTCGTCCAATTGCATGGGTTCGATCGAGACCGGCGTCGGACGAAAGCAGCACAGGGTGCCTCAGTCATCCTGAGCGGCGGTTCGGCACGCCCGTCGCAAGCCGTGGCGAGCGTGAGCAGTTGCCTGCAGGAGAGCGGTCGCATGGGGCAGATATTGGTCTACCCGACCGATGTCGATGAACTGGGCGCGACACAGAACGCGCAGGGACGGGCGCTGCGGGGCGCCGGGTTCGCCGGCTTCGTGCACGTTGAGCTCAGCCTGGCGCTACGCCGTCAGCTGGTGAATGACGCGAACTTGCGTGAGCACTTCGCAAGATGCCTGGCGAGCGGACTTTGAGCCCTTCCGCGGATAGCCTCTGGCGCGATCTTGAGTCGCGCCTCTCCGCCGAACTGGGAGAGCGGCCGCCAGCCGACGTGCTCGCTCGCTGGGTGCAGGCAAGGTTCGGCCGGATCGAACAGCTCTCCGCGTGGGAGAGCGAATTCGAAGCCGAGTTCCAGGCGGCGGCGGACGAAGATTTCCGGCATCGGGCGATCCTGCGGCTGACGGAGCGCCTCGGGGCCAGCCCGCGCCAGCTCAGAGGCGACGCGAAATCGTTGCGCAGGTTCTTCGATCGCGACGCCGTCACCGAGCGCGTCCGGCGCCGCGCCGGCAACGAGGAACGTGCGGTTGTCTTTGGCCTCGATCGGCTCGGTGCCGCCGGTCCTGATCCGCTGACGGACGATGTCGTCCGCGACGTGATTGCCACGGCTTGGGGATACAGCCGCGATCCGCGCATTCGCGAAGCGGGCTTTCGCTGCCTGAGAACTGCTCAGGAGCATGGCGGAAGCGGTCTGCGCGAAGATTACGTGCTGGAATGCCAGCGGGCGCTGCTTCGCCGGGGGGAGACCACCTGGACGCAAAACGAAGCGCTTACGATCCTTGCCATCGGCGCTCCGGATTCCGCGGCGGAAATCCTGCGACGACGGCTCTCGGAGCCCCAGCCGGGGGACGATGGGTTCGTTCGGCGCCACGCGCTGGCATTGCTGGCCTCGCGTGGCGAGCTTGCCGCGGTGCGCGACGACCTGATCCCTCTGGCCTTGGCCGACCCCAGCGCGGCGGTGCGGCAAAAGGTAGCGCAGGTAGTATGGAGCTGTGGCCACACGACGCGCGCCGATCTCGCCCGAAGGCTGACCGCCGATCCGGACGCGAAGGTGCGCGCTCAATTGCTGCTCGGCGTCGAGACGGTCCCCGAGCTGGGCCAGGAACTGCTCGAGCTCGCCTTATCGCGCGAAGACGACCAGTTCGTCTTGCGGGCCGCGCTGCACGTCGCCGGACAATGGGCGTTTCGCGTGGACCGAACCCAAGCCCAGCGTCTGCGACGTGTGCTGCATCCTCCGATCGAGCGCCTGCGGTTAGAGCACCCGAGTGCGCAGGTACGCGCGTGGGCATCGGCCGCTGGCGAGCGCCTGTGGTGCGCGACCGATGCTCAGGCACGACCCTTCGTCGAAAAGATCGCCTCGGTAGCCGCGCTCGTGCACGAGGGAGGAACAGTACGCGTGTCCGGTCTTACGAAAGCGGTAAGCGCGCACCGCAACCGCGTCGGACGTGCGCTGGCGGTGTTGGCGCGCGACGATTTCGGTTTCGAGGTGCTGCCCGGCGATCGTCTCAGGCGGGGCGATCGGTTCGCATTCCGCACATGGCGCGCGGTTCATGAGTGGCGCAATCCGGGTTCGGACAAGCGCCAGGCGCATCCGCACTGGATCGGCCGAATTTTCCGCGGGTCCTTTTTGGTACCGAGCGGCATCCTGGCCGAGTTGGCTCCCACCAAAGTCCCCGGCGAGCCACTCTTCCAGCCGGACGAAGGCAACTGGCGGCCGTGGCTGCCGTTGCTCGACATGGTGCTGTCGGCGATCGACACCGGCGGCACCGTCTCGATCGCTACCTCCGAGGGGATGACAGAGATCCGATCTCCCGAAAGCTTCTGGGAAAGAGTTCGGGCGCGGGTGATGGTAAGCTGGCGCTTTGCCGAGCTGGCTGAGCTGCGCAACTGGACCGAGGCCAGCGGAAGGCCCGCCGATTCGTACGTCGCGGCGTTGCGCGAGATCGGGGTTGTCGTCTCCTTCCGGCCCCACGCCGGTGAGAAAGCCAAGGGAACTCCGGCCCGATTCTTTTCGGTCGGTCCGGCCGCTCTTGCCGGCATCCCGCTGTTGCAAGAGGCGCTCCGGTACTTCGACTCCATTTACGCCAATACCGTAGGGCAATTGTGGCTGTTCCTGCTGCTCGCGATTGGCTGGTTCGTACTCAATCACCACCGGCGCAATCGTTCGATGCGGCAGGCTCGTCGCACGTTCAATCTCGTCGTGGGCGGCTGGGGGACACGGGGCAAGTCGGGCACCGAGAGGCTGAAGGCAGCCGTGTTCAGCGCACTCGGCCATCCGCTCATATCGAAGACGACCGGCAATGAGGCGATGTTCCTGCACGCCGCCGCGTTCGGCGAAGTGCGCGAGATGTTTCTGTTCCGCCCGTATGACAAGGCGACCATCTGGGAACAGCTAGACCTAGCGGTGCTCGCAAGCCGCCTCGGCGCCAAGGTGTTCTTGTGGGAGTGCATGGGCCTCACCCCAGCCTACGTCAGGGTGCTCCAGCGCCATTGGATGCGCGACAATATCGGCACGATCACTAACACCTACCCCGACCATGAGGACGTCCAGGGACCGGCAGGACGCAACATTCCCGAAGTAATGACCAACTTCATACCCGAAGACGCGCTGCTGATCACCAGCGAGGAACAGATGCGACCGATCCTCGAGGAAGCGGCCCGCGACCTCGACACCTCCGTCTACACCGTCGGCTGGCTCGAGGCGGGTCTGATCCCGCAGGAGTTCCTCGCACGGTTCCCGTACGAGGAGCATCCGTATAACATTGCGCTCGTTACTCGCATGGCACAGCAACTGGGCGTCGAGCCCGACGTGGCGGTCAAGGAAATGGCCGATCGTGTGGTGCAGGATATCGGCGCGCTTAAGGTGTATCCCGAAGCCATCGTGCGCACGCGGCGGCTGGAGTTTGTCCTCGGCAATTCGGCGAACGAACGCTTTGGCGCGCTCGGCAACTGGACGCGGCTCGGGTTTGATCGGCACGACCCCGTCGAAGAGCCGGACTTGTGGATAACCACCGTGGTCAACAACCGGGCTGACCGCGTTCCCCGGTCGCGCGTATTCGCCTCGATCCTGGTCAAGGACATCTCGGCGGATCGCCACGTACTCATCGGATCTAATCTCGAAGGGATGGAGGGCTTCATCAGGGAAGCGTGGGCCGAACTGGCGCCAAGCCTGACGCTGGCGCCGCCGGATCAACCGGAGGTCGATCCGCTGGCGCAACTCGAGCAGTACGCCCGCCGTTTCCGCGTGGTCCATCGGCAAGACCAGTTAGCGTCGATCGAGGAGGTGCTGCGCGCCAGCGGCCGGCCGGATGACGATGGTTCCGCCGAGCACCTGGAGCGCTGCAAGCGCCAACTATCGGAGTACGAAGCGCTGGCAAGCGAGTTGCGAAGCGGAGGTTCGACAGCACAACAGGATGCCCGGCTGCGCGAGCAGCTGTGGTCGTGGTTCAAGGACAAGATCGTGGTGGTGCAGAACTACCATGCATCCGGAGAAGAAATCGTCCGCCAGCTGGCCGACATGACTCCGCCCGGATTTCGAAACCGCATTATGGGCATGCAGAACATTAAGGGCACCGGCCTTGATTTCGTCTACCGTTGGCACGCCTGGGAAGCCGTCGCGCGGGCATGCGCAGACATCGAATCCAGCGATGAAGGAAGGCGAAAGCGGGGCCTGCAAGCGCTCTCACGGTTTCGTGAATACGGCATATTGTCGGCGGAACGGGTCGAGGATCTTGTGCGACAACTGCGCGCGGAGGGGACCCTCCTTGGCGAAATCGAGCGCAATCAGGTATCGCTGATCGAGGCGCAATTGCACGACCAGCTCGCCCGCTTCGGCCGGAGCATGGCTGCCGGCGAGGCAAGCGGGGGCAGCCGATGGATCAATCGCCTCGAAGCGGTGCTCGACGGCGGCGACGCGGTCCGCCGCCGCAAGAAAGCGGACCGAATCTACCGCGACCTTACTAATGAGCGGATCAGTTCCGAACGGGCAGCTGCGGAACTGAAAAAGCTGACCACGCGTCAAAAGGGAGGCTGGCTTCCGCAATGGGTCGCTAGCGGAAGGACGGCTTAGCGCAGCTCAGCGCGCCTTAGCAGCCTGTCAGCTATCCGCCCGGCTTCCGCCGTTCGCCCGAGGACGAAGTTGTCGACCGGGGCGGTAGTGCCACTAGCGACTATTCGGGATGACCCGGATACCCCCGGGATCACTCTGCTGCTCAACCCTTGAGCAGGTTTGGCGAGGTTTGCTCACCATAGCCTCGGATCGGTCCCCACTCGCTTGCTGACTTCAGCTTCGATCGCTTGCAGCTGGCTACGGCTCATGACGCCGTTCGCGAGCAGTGCCTTCATCAGCTCCTCGACGAGAGCGGCCAGGAAATGCAGCTCCCCACGCTCGGATGCTTGCTCCTCTTCAACGCCTTCTTCCATCCCGCACTCCTGCTCGTTTTAACCGACCAGTAAGTGCAACGATCGCCTGAACCAGTCGCTCCGCCGAAACTGTCTTGTTTTGTGGCAAGCGAGACTCGGCTGTTGCCAACGGGACGGCCTCTGCCACTGATAAGCTCCCTCCACACGGGCGAGGGCCTACGAGGTCGCGACAGCCTCGTCCGCCCCAAAACTGTGGCATCGACCAGGCGGTGCACTCGTGTGACGCCGCCTGGTCACCTTAAATGCTGCTTAGCCAAGGCGCCGCTAGCGCGATCAGGTAGGGTGCTCGCGGCGCTCACGAAGCGCTAGAGTAAAAGCGTCAGTCGGGGTCGCTCCTCCCGCCATTCCTTTTCGCAGTCCGCTGGTCGGTAAGTAGGCGGGTCTTACGGGGCCGGAGGAACTTGTACCAGAAACGAAACCTGATCTCCTGCAGCCGCCGTCGTTCCCTTCGCTCCCTCCGGTCCAAACGCCTCTGCTTGCGAGGGCGTAGCACATCCCACCAGTAGAACAGGAGGACCCCTCCCAAGACTACTGCCATCAGGCCAACGAGCAGGATCTGATCTCGCTGCATGGAAGCCGTCTAGTGCCCTTTGAAGGTGGGTGACGCTGCCAGGGCCCAAACATCGCTCGATGACTAGGCGCGACCTAGCAGCGTCTCGTGCTGCCTAGCGGCTGATCGTTTTCCCAAGGTGAACGGCGACAAGAAATCTTCCCCCGAAGCGGGAGAAGTAGGTCAATCGGAACAGGCGATGGGCAGTGTGACCCGCTCCGCTCGGGTGGGAAGCGGACGTTTACTGCCTCATGCACTACCTAGCCTAAGCTAACCTATTTTTAGCTATGCGCTGGCAACAGTCCTGCATGCACATGATCGCGGCGATTCGAGCATCGAACGACATTGCTGCTCCCGATGGAGATGCTGCAGACCGGCCGGAGCGCCGTACCGAACAGCGCCGCTCACTGAAGCTCTCGGCAATTGCTTCTTCGCCATCAGCCGAAGAAACCCGGGTCATAATTCGGGACATATCGGCCGGTGGACTGCTCATCGAAGCGGATCTCGGGATAATGTCGCCGGATGACCAACTTGAACTAGATCTGCCGAGAGAAGGCATCGTTCGGGCTCGCGTCGTCTGGCAGAGCGGCCATTTTTACGGGTGTCAGTTCAGCGAGCCGGTCTCGACGGGCGCTGTCAGTGCGGCACTTTTGAAATCGGAACCAAGCTTAGCTGGCATCCTGAATTCAACAGGCGACCCGGCAGAAGCTACGCCGCGTGTTGGTCCTCCGTCGCTAGAGCCTGAGTTGAACCTCTCTGTCGCTTTGGGGTTAGCGCTCTTGTTGTGGGGCTGCATCGCTGCAGGGGCATATTTTCTGTTTTCCTGAGCCTACGAACGCCAAGCCGCCGCATTGTAGGCTGTCGGGTCTTGCGCTGACCGTCGGCTTCGAGACGCGCTCACGACGATCCTGAGCGGCAGGAAGACCCCGCTCCAGAAGAGGTGTCAGCCATACCGAAGTCGCCGCTCATAGAGGTCGCGGTAGTGTTGAGTTCGGGTGACCCGGAGCCCTTGCATGCCCGAGCGGTCAACAGCGCGCTGCCAAGGATATGTCTCT